>JANMGR010000188.1:0-9420 GCA_031374785.1 Sphingomonadales bacterium
TTGCCAAAAAGCGCGGATTTGCGTCAAAGGTCTCACTAAAGTCTCACCTGAAACACCTTCCCGGCAAATACCCCATTGTCGCAAAATGGGGTGGCTATAGGTTTTGTGGTGCTTCTGCACTAGTGCAAGCGACCTGTCCGACAGGCGGTATTCACATGCACAGCCTGACACAGTGCGTTCAAAAAACATACAGAACATATAAAGAACAAATTTGTAAAAGTCAAGAGCGGATTTTCGCTGTTCCGTCTTCCCGCCGCGATTGAAGGCAGAAGTTAAACCGTTACGGTGACTATCACCATATCGCCCGCTACCAATCCCTCTGCGCGGCGCACGCTGGCTTTCACCGGCAGCAGCCAGCCGCCGACATCCTTGGCCGGAAAGATCGAGGTTTCCCAAGACGTGTCGCCGACTGTCGCGCGCACCTTCATCGATCCCCAGCCGCGTTTCTGTCCGCCCTCCAACCGCCGCATCAAAGCGAGCGCGTGGATGGCCTCAGCCACATCGCCGCTCAAAGTCAGGAAGTGCCAACTCGCCGGGGCGTTGTCGGTGGTCCATATCCATAGGGGGGTGGTTAGGGTGTGGGTTTCGGTGATGGATTTTCTCTCCAACCATTCCCCTCTCCAATGGGAGAGGGTTGTGCAGACTTGCAAGCTTGCTTGCTAGTCGAAGCTGGGTGAGGGGTTGTGCGCTATCGAAAAACCACAACCCCTCACCAACTGCGCCTAAGCCTGACGGCTAAGGCTTCGTATCCTCTCCCACTGGAGAGGGATTAAGGATTAGTGAACAGCCCGCCGCCTAACCGGAACCGGAATATTACAAATATCCGCACCCCTAGCTGGCACATTAAAAAACGGATCACGCCGGTTCGCGCGGGCGTCGGCATAGGCCGCAAAGCTGTCGCTTTCGGTGGAGAGATATTCAAATGCGGGCAGGTCGGCGGCATCCGCGCCAATCCGCACCGATAGTATCGGCGTGCGTTCAGTCTCGCTCTCATAAAAACCCAAAGCGCCAGTGCCGCGCGGCAGGCTGGAGAGATGCTCGATTCCCTCGATCACCCGCCCAACGAGCGCGATGTTGCGATCCAGATGGCGCGGCGCATGGCCGATGACGGTGTAGAGTTCTGCGCCTGTTCCGGTGTCAGGCGATAGATTGCGGCCCACGCCGACCATGCTGTAACAGTGGACAGGCCATTCACTTGTCCCGTTGCCCCCGGCGGGAAAACCGGAAACGAAGAAACTGCCAGGCGCATAAGAGTCACAATGGACTCCGGGATATTTCTGTTGATTGCTGCAAATATCATTTGGAGCCGGGGTGCTCCCAGTTTGCCGAACATAAAGTGCCTCAGGCACCACCGCCAACCCCTCCGGCAGCGCCTTCTTCTCGGTCGCGTCGCCCCATTGCACGACGTAATTGTCCTGCACGCGGTTGACGCTGGTGCCGTCCCAGAACTTTGCCGCTGCCAGCTTGCGGATATTACCGACCCAGCCTTGAGAAAACGGGGCTGGCATCAACTGGATCACTACGCGGCGCGCTTTGCCTTTTGCGTCAGGCGCCAACTCCATAACCATCAAGTCCGACGGCGCAATAGCGACCCATTCCTCCGCCTTGGCTTTGGCGACAATTTCGGATGGTGCAGGGTATTCTGTTGTCATTGGTGCTGCCGGAGCACTGACCTGCGGTTTAATCGCTTCACCAACGCCGGTGACGGTGTCACCTGTCGATGTGCATCCGCTTGCTAGTGAAAGCGCGGACAGTGAGAGCAAGATATGTTTTTTCATGAGTGCCACTATTACAAATCGCGCGGCCTTGCGAAAGCGGTAATGAGCGGCTAGGGGCTTGCCTTCCCGAAAGGGATGCGGAGACGTGGCCGAGTGGTCGATGGCGCACGCCTGGAAAGTGTGTATAGGGGTGACTCTATCGTGGGTTCGAATCCCACCGTCTCCGCCACAAAAACGGCTCCGCGTTGCGGGGTTTTTTTTGTGGTAGAGCCTGTGACGGTTCAAACCCACTGGTTCGGGGCCGTAGCGAAGCGCCCTTCGACAGGCTCAGGGTAGTCGGAATATCGTCAATCCCACCCGTTACTCTGCCACAACAGCCTTTATTAAGGCCCGCAAACACACAAAACGAAAAGCACGAAAATTATCGTGGCGTGTTTCAATCTTGCTTGCTAGCAAATAGTGCTGTAGCTTAAAATGATACATTATAACATGGAGTGATAAAATGCGTTTTCCTTTGCTGTCGAGCGTCGCAATCGGTGCTGTTTTAATGTCCGCTCCGGCGATGGCCGAAGAAGGGATGTGGCTGCCCAGCCAGACACCAGAGCTTGCCGCGAAGTTAAAGGAAGCCGGGCTTGAGCTTGATCCAGCCGCCCTCAGCAATTTGAACGCTGCGCCGATGAATGCCATTGTTTCGTTGGGCGGATGTTCGGCTGCGTTTCTTAGCCCCGACGGATTGGTCGCGACTAACCATCACTGCGTTTACGGATCGATTCAGTATAATTCAAAGCCGGGCCAAGATTATCTCACCGACGGTTTTCTCGCCAAGACTAATGCTGACGAATTGGCGGCGGCACCGGGTTCGCGTATTTTCGTCATTGAGGATTTGCGCGACGTAACCACGGCGATGACCAAAGGTGTGACGACAAAACTCGATGGCTTGGCGCGTTTTGAAAAGCTTGAAACCAACCGCAAGGCGTTAATCGCGACCTGCGAAAAGCAAGCCAACCGCCGCTGCGATGTTCGCGCCTATTTCGGTGGGCACACCTATTATCTGCAACAACAGTTGGAAATCAAGGACGTCCGATTGGTTTATGCGCCTGCGGGCGGAATCGGCAATTTCGGCGGCGAAACCGACAACTGGCAATGGCCGCGCCATACCGGTGATTTCGGATTTTACCGCGGCTATGTCGCACCCGACGGTTCGTCGGCACCGTTTGCAAAAGAAAATGTGCCGTACAAGCCAAAGGCTTGGCTGAAAATCGCCAAAGCACCGTTGCAAGAAGGCGACTTTGTAATGGTCGCGGGCTTCCCCGGCGTAACGCAACGCCTGCAAACCGCCGAAGAAGTGAAATATGTTTTCGACAAAGTCTATGCGGTCGACCAACAACTGCGCGCGGACTATTCGGATACGATTATCAAAGCGACTGAAGGCAATGATGCCGCAAAGATCAAATACGCGTCGATCCTGAAAGGGTCGGACAATTACAAAAAGAAATTGCTTGGCGAAATTGCAGGGGCCGATGCCATTGGTCTTGCCGAGCGTAAGGATGCAGCGGACGCGGCATTTCGTGGGTGGGTTGCCGCAGACCTTCAACGCACCGCGCAATATGGAGCATCGCTCACGGCCTTGGATGCGGTCGTTGAGGAGGCCAATCAAGCGCGGCTCGATGGTTTGCGCCTGTCAACTCTTGGTCGCGCGCAGTTATTGAGCGCCGCCAATCAGTTGTATCGCTCGGCCAAAGAACGCGAGAAGCCCGATGCTTTGCGCGAGTCCGGATATCAGGATCGTGACCGGTTGCCCTTGAAGGAGCGGATGGCGCAAATCGAACGGCGCTATGATGCGGGCGTTGATCGCAAATTGCTTGATCAGGCATTGATCGAATATGGCAAAGTCGATGCGTCTAAGCGGAACACAGCGCTGGAAGCTAGGCTCGCCGAGATCGGTATTGACAGACTATATGCAGAAACAAAGCTAGGCGATACCGCCGAGCGGCTTGCTTGGCTCGATAAGCCTGCGGCGGAGTTTGAAGCATCGAATGATCCCTTCATTAAGCTTGCGGTTGCTGCCTATCCTACTGTCATTGCTGACGAAAAGAAAACAAAGGACCGCGCTGGCAGGATGCAGGCTGCGCGCTCTTCTGTGATGGGCGGACAACTGGCATTTGCCAAATCGCAAGGGCGCAGCCTGTATCCTGATGCTAACGGCTCGCTGCGCTTTACTTATGGAAAGGTGACTGGGCGCAAGCGCGATGGCATGATCTGGACACCGTTCACGACAGCGGAAGGCGTTGTTGCCAAACAAACGGAGCGCGGCGATTTTGATGCGCCGGATGCAGCCATCGAGAAACTAAAGGCTAAAGACTTTGGAACGTACGCAGATGCTGCATTGGGAACATTGCCCGTCAATTATCTGTCCACGGTCGATATCACTAATGGCAACTCGGGATCATCAACGCTGAATGCGCGCGGCGAATTTGTTGGGCTGGCATTTGACGGCACGTTGGACGGGGTGGTTTCGGACTGGTCCTTTGACAGCACTATTAACCGCACCATCCATGTCGATAGCCGCTATATGCTGTGGACGATGGACAAGGTCGATGGCGCGGAGCGGCTCTTAAAAGAAATGGACGCAGAGTAATGCTTGCGGAAAGGGTGCTGGTATTCAGCGCCCTTTCGCGGATTGCGATCACGGCAACGAACTATACAACCTCTTTATTATCGGCCGTGCTTTCATCTTCCTTCTCCGCCTGCTGGCGCGCCCACATTTCGGCATAGAGACCGCGTTTCTCAAGTAACGCAGCATGCGTCCCGCGTTCAGCGACGCGGCCAGCGTCGAGTACCACGATTTCATCTGCATCGACAATTGTCGATAGTCGGTGCGCGATGACAATGGTGGTGCGTTTTTTGGCGACCTCGTCGAGCGTAGCGACAATCTCCGCCTCGGTGCGGCTATCGAGCGCGCTGGTGGCTTCATCGAGGATCAGGATCGGTGGATTTTTTAGCAATGTGCGCGCAATCGCCACGCGCTGTTTTTCGCCGCCCGATAGTTTTAGCCCGCGTTCGCCCACAGGTGTGCTATATTGCTGCGTTTGCGCAGCGATAAAGCTATGGATTTGCGCGCCCTTTGCCGCACGTTCGATCTCCTCTTGCGATGCGCCTTCGCGGCCATAGCCGATGTTGTAACCGATGCTGTCGTTGAACAGCACCGTGTCTTGCGGAACGATGCCGATAGAGGCGCGCAGCGAGCTTTGCGTCACATCGCGCACATCCTGCCCGTCGATCATTATGCGCCCGCCGGTAATATCATAGAAACGATAAATCAGCCGCGCGATGGTTGATTTGCCCGCACCAGATGGCCCAACTACCGCCAGCGTTTTACCCTGCGGAATATCAAAGCTGACGCCGTTCAGGATTTGCCTGTCGGGTTCATAGCCAAAGGTCACATTTTCAAAAGCCAGCGCGCCGCCGTTGACCGTCAACGACACTGCATTGGGCTTATCAATGATCTCTGGCTGTGCATCGATCAAGTCGAACATCGCCGCCATGTCAGTGATCCCCTGCCGGATCGTTCGATAGACCATACCGAGCATATCGAGCGGGCGAAACAACTGCATCAGCATCATGTTTACTGTTACCACATCACCGGTGGTGAACTGCCCCTTTGCCCAACCCCAAACGACATACGCCATTGCCCCTGCCAACATCAGATTCGTTATCAAGGACTGCCCAATGTTGAGCACTGCGAGTGAGTTTTCAGATTTGACCGCCGCATCGGCCCACTGGCTAACGACAGAATTATAACGTGTTGATTCGCGCTTTTCGGCGTTGAAGTATTTAACGGTTTCATAATTCAGCAAGCTATCGACCGATTTGGCAACGGTCTGAGTATCCAGCTCGTTCATCTCTTCGCGCAACGCATTGCGCCAGTTGGTTATGACGGCGGTAAAGCCAATATACGCGACCACCATCACCCAAGTTGCAGCGACCAATCCCCAACCAAATTCAATCTTGAAATAGGCCGAATAAAGTACCAGATCGAACAGGGTCGGCGCAATGTTGAACAGCAGAAAGTACAGCATTATGTCGATGCTCTTTGTCCCACGCTCAATCACTTTAGTGACCGCGCCTGTGCGCCGGTTCATGTGAAAGCGCATCGACAGATTATGCAAATGGCCAAATACATTTTCGGCCAAGCGGCGCGTCGCGTCCTGCCCGACGCGTTCGAATATGACATTACGGACATTATCGAACAACACCCCGCCAAAACGGGCGCCGGCATAAATGGCGACCAACGCAATGGCGATCTTGACGCCAGCTTCATTACCGGGCGCCATCTGGTCGATAACTTGGCCCAGCAACAGGCTCATCTTGAATATGACCAGTTTTGAAATAACGACCAAGACTAGCGCGATAACAATGCGTATGCGCAGGCCAAAGTCGTCCTTTGGCCACAAATAGGGCAGGAACCGGGCCATGACGGCAAAGTCGGGCTTCGTTTTATCGGACGGTTTTAGTGGCAGCACCTTCGCGCTATAGGCGACCGGTGGTTGGACTCAACACTTATGCGCCGTTAGAAAGTACCACTGATAGCGACGCGGTAGAAAGTTCCATATTGGAATTCGGAGCTACGGCTGAAATCGAGCGGGCCATCGCGGCGGTTGAGATAGTAAAGTTCGTTTGACGCTTCGCGTTGTCCAATGGGGTTCAGCACTGTTGCTCGCACTTTCAGCCCGAACACATCCTTGTGTTCGATAAACGCCAATGTGAACGGCCCGGTGCGGAAATCGCGGCTGTAATAATCGAGCCGGTAAAAGCCGTTATCGCCATTGTTTTCGGTGTAAAGCCCCCATGCCCACGGCGTATTGGGAATGTCGTGGCGGAAATCGAGGCTCCAGTAAAACCGGCCACGGTTGCTAATCGGGCGGTTGTTTTGGAGCAGTAGATCACGCACACTAGTCGTCTGTAAGGCGAGGACCGTGTCGAGCTTTGCTCCTTTGAATCCAACGGCATCCAAAACAAAGCTGCCGTTGATTTCGCCGCGCAATCTTTTGGCACTATCGGGAAGATTGCCGATAGCCTCTTCGGTCGCGCTGATCGGAATCTGGTCAACAAGGTCACTGATGACTTCGGCGTCTAGCTTAAACTTAATCGATCCGGCTTTGCCCAGCGACCAATTGGCCTCGTTTTCTAAAAGCCAGCTCTGCGGCGGTACCAGCTGCGGATTGTTGCTGTTGTTATTATTGTTTTGAACATCAACGGAGGCGAGGAAATCGCCGAAGTTCAGTTGCCCTACTTTGCGTTGCATCTTGCTTGATACGATCAAGTTTGGCGATGCCTTCCAATTCAGCGAGACCGAGCCTTTGGGACGGATGAATGTGCGCGTCAGACCACTCGCTCCGCTTTGGTTTAACTGGCTGTATTCGCCGCCAAGACTGGCTTGTATCGATAACGAAGCGGACAAAGGGCGATTATATGTCAGGATAGCTTGCGCGCGCTTTTCTTCGACCCGCGCCGTTGCTCCAGGGATAGGAACCGGTTGGTAGTTACCGCCGGTTAGCGCGAACAATTCTGATTTGGCGTCGAGATAATTAAGCGCACCTTCCAACGAAAGCTGCCAGTCGCTTTTGCCCGCTTTCCAGCGGTATTCGCCGCGCAACACCGATTCGCCTTCAACTATGACTTGGTCAAAGCGCTGGCCAGTGGACACTTTTCCATCGGTAAAGTCGCGGCGAAATTCATTGCTAAACTCGCTGTCCTCGAAACGGTGGAAACCGATAAGTTTCAGTCGTCCTTTGCCAAGACCAACTTCGTAGTCGCCGCCTAGCTCGTAATTCAATTCGTCTTCTTTGCCGCGCGACAATTCGAAAATGTCCGCCGTTCCGGGCGCAAAACGATCATAATCTTGGCGTCTGCGAAAGCGGAACAGCTCCAGCGCAGCGTTGACGTTCAGGATATTGCCATTGTCAGCCTTTAGGCTGTAGCTGCCAGCGATACGCGGACGGTCGCCACGATTAACCGTGTCAATTGCTCGGGTATAGAGCAGCTGGTCATTGGGATCACGGGTAAATTCCTCACCCCAGCCCCCACCTTGGAACCCGCCATTGTTGTTCACGCCCAACGTGAAATTGCCTTTGCCAAGCTTTCCCGAAAGGTTGATCTCGCCCTGGCGCGGATTAAGGCCCAGACGTTCGCGGAGTTCGGCGCGATAGGAAAAGTTACCTTTCAATCCGCCATCTTTGGCGATGATGTTGACGACTTGTCCGTTGATACCAGAGACACCAAAAGTCGCGGCATCAGCAACTTCAAGCCGCACGACAGAGGATACCGGGATACGCGCAAGAGCGGTTCGCGCATCGTTGCTTTTGCCAGTGACGCGCTGGCCGTTAATCAGGACATTCTGGGTCGCCTCACCGAGGCCGCGGTCGCCGCTGACTTCGGTGATGGAGAAGCCAGGAATCTGGCTGACCATATCGAGCGCGGTTTGTGGGGCAAAGCGGGCGAACTGGGTCGCTTCATAAATTTGGCGGCCATTTTCAGCGCGCGGTTGCAGGTTGCTGGCGCTGGTTTCTGCCGAAGTGTCCTGAGCTTGCGTTGGGGTGGCTACAGCCATGAACGCCAAGCCACTGGCTGTTCGGGTGAGCAGCTTGGCAATTTTTGCCATTGCTTGATGGGGCACCGTAATCCTCCTGATTTGATGGAGGTTGGGCTACGACTACAGTTGTCAACATCATAATCAGTTTCGACAAAAGGCATTGTCGTTTGGATCAATGACGCGCCCGGCTCAGAATTTCCCTGTGAGCAAAAGCCAAGCCGAAAGCGCGTTAAAGCTGGTGTATAATGTGTAACCAACGACAATCCAACCAGAGCCGCCAAACGCCATCAGCATGGAGCCTGAGAGGATAACGAATTCCACCGCATAGCTACCATTGCTTCCGAAATAACGGCCGAAATAGCGCTTTGTATCCTCGACAAAAGGATGTCCGGATTCGACCACTGCTTTGTGCATGGCAAAATTGCCGATGCCAAGAAAGAAGCAGGCGATAAGGAACATCTTATGGTGCAGGCTTTGCAGTAGGGCCGGGAATACGCTGCGGACGAAGACTGTTGCCCGCGCGATCACCGCGCAGCGAGCTAAGCCATGTCATCGGATTCCACCCAGTTGTGCCATCAACCGAGAAAGTGATGATTTCAGCGCGGCCACCGATGCGGTCCCAAGGCACCGGGCCATCAAGGCCATCGCGTGATGCAGGAACGCGGCTGTCCGAACTGTTGTCGCGGTTATCGCCGAGCAGATAGACATGGTCTGCAGGGATTTTCACCGGCGCAACATTGTCGACTTCGCTGCGCCGCGCGTCGATCACATCATAGCTGACGCCGTTGGGCAATGTTTCGCGGACGATTTGTAAATAGCAATGCAGCTTTCCGTCACGGTCGGGCGCTAGCGCGCCGGGGAAATCCATCTCAGAGCAGGGATTGTTCGCATCAACCGCCAAATCAAGCGCAGGCTGCGAGTCTTGCTGCACTGGTTTGCCGTTTAGCCAAACCTGCCCATCGCGCATTTCAAATGTATCGCCGGCTAAGCCGATGACGCGTTTGATATAGTCCTGCGATTTGCCCTTGGGTGTCAGGATAACGATATCGCCGCGTTCCGGCATTTTGCCCCAGATGCGGCCATCAATCTGTGGCAACAGATACGCATAGG
>JANMGR010000026.1:0-3399 GCA_031374785.1 Sphingomonadales bacterium
CGTCACTTCTTGCGTGGTGCCAAGATCATAAAGATAGCAACCCACGGTCAAATTACCGTCAGCGCCTGCCTTGATAAAACCCTCGATCAGCTGATCCGCATTGCGCCCCTGCCAATAATCATATTGCGGCGCGGTGACTTCGGCGAGCGAAATGGCGCGAAGACCCGATGGCCCAATAGGTTCAAACAAACCCGATCCGCGAAGGTCCGACGCGATAACCTCGGCAATCTGCCGCGCCAATGTGCTGGTGTTCCCCGCAGTGGTTTCAGAAGATGTTGGAGACACGAATGCGGGGACAGCGACTTTACGAACGTCAGCAACGTCGAAGCGGACCACCTCGTCAACCTCCTCACTCGAAGGTTGCGCAACGGGCGCAGGACCAGTTTGTGCAACAGCAACATTGGCAAAAAGACCGGTCGTCAGCAGAAATGATATTATTGTGCGCAGCATGGCGGGCTCCTAATTGGGCTGGAACGACATACGATGCACTTTCCAGCCATCATAGTCTTTGGGATTAAGTTCGGTGAAAGGCGCTGCTTTACGAATCGCGCCTGTGACGCAGCGCTCCATAGGGAGAGCCTGTGGGCGGTTGTTGTCGGTGATGCCACGCTGCGACACACCTGTCAGACTATTGACACCGCCGCTTGTGGAAAGATTTATCGTCACTGTAGTGATAATCCGATTTACATCGACACCGCTTGGCGCGCACTGGCGGATATAGCGTAGAATTTTAGGGCCAAGGATCGCGTTCACTTCCTTGCTGATCTGTCCTGCCGTCTTGATCGAGTTGCCTTGGCCGCCTCCTTCGCCAGGGCCCTTGGTTTTGTTGGGGCCTGCACCGCCGCCAATACCGCCCAGCTTTTTCTCCATCTCGCGTTCAAAGTCAGATTTGCTGCTGCCCTTTCCTGTGCCCAGCTTCGTTTGCTTTTGCACGGGCTTAGTTTGCGGCTTGATTTTAGGTTTTACCAGCTGATCGGGTTTACGCTGCACTTTCTGCACTGGTTCTAACATCGGTGCTGGGTCGACTACCGTTTCCTCTATCGAGGCAGGAATTTCTTCAACTTCGTCAACCACCGATAGCGCAGGATCGGGTGCAGCAGCACCTTCGCTCACTATCTCGACCGCAATGCCATCACCACTGCCGCCACCATCCGAACCCATCGGAACGGCGGCGCGGTATAACCCGAATGCCAACAGCGCCAGCAAGAACGCATGGCCACCAAGCGCCGCGCCAAGACCGACTTTTTCCGATTGGTCCATGGCAAGCGGGTTATTCATCCGCAGCTGAACCCCCACTGACTGAATTTTGCGGAGCGGCACCCTGCGTCACCATATTCACGGAGTTCAACCCGGCGCGGTTCAGTTCGCCCATCACCTTCATCATGCTGCCGTAATCGACCGTCGTATCGCCGCGCAGCATGATTTTGCGGGGGTTGTCTGGGGTCTGCTCTGCGGCAATCGCCTCCAGCTTTGCGGCCAGCTGGCTTGGGCGCACAGCATCGCCGTCGATGAACACCTGCCCCTCGGTATCGACGGTAACATCCAACGGAGCCTCTGGCAGTTCAATCTGTTTAGCGCGGCTTTTGGGCAAATCCACCGGAACGCCCGAGACCAGCAAAGGTGCAGTCACCATGAAGATAATCAGCAGCACCAGCATCACGTCAACCAAAGGCGTGACGTTAATCTCCGCCATCGGCGCACGCCGGTTCCCGCGCCGCGAACGACGCCCGCCAGAGTTGGTGGGGGAATTCATCGCCATTTCCTTTAAGCCTCCCGCTCCAACTCTCGGCTTAATGTGCCGTGGAAACCATCGGCAAAACGGCCAAGCCGCGCCTCGTGCTGGTTCAGCCGGTGCGAAAATCTGTTATAGGCAATGACCGCAGGGATAGCCGCGAACAGCCCGATGGCCGTTGCAAACAGCGCCTCGGCGATACCCGGAGCGACAACCGCAAGGCTGGTATTTTGCTCCAAGCCAATCGCCACAAAGCTGTTCATAATCCCCCACACAGTGCCGAACAGCCCGACAAAAGGCGCGACCGAGCCAGTTGTCGCCAAAAAGTTCAGCCGGTTGGCAAGCTTATCCGTCTCCGCCGCAATCGTTGCGTCCATCGCCGTTGCCAGCCGTTCGCGCGTTCCCGCGCGGTCGATGCTTTTGCCATTGGTCGAGCGCCGCCATTCGGCAACCCCCGCCGCAAACACCCGCGCGACTGGCAACTCAGCTCTGCCGCGTTCATTGTGAAAACCGTCTATGTCGTTTGATTTCCAAAAATCAGCCTCAAACTTTGTGGTCTCATCATTGATCTTACTGATCCGGAACAGAAATCCGACGATGATCGTCCACGACCAGATGCTCGCCAGCACCAGCCCGATGATCACGGCCTTCACCACCCAGTCCGCATCCAGAAACAGCTTTACGATGGAAAGTCCGCCGCTGCTCTGGCTCAAAATCAACAGGTCCATAAACATCCTTATTCTCTATACTTTTGGCATTTCAATTACAGACCGAAACGCCGCGACCCACTCCGCTGGCTGCCGCGCTGGCCTGCCATCGGGCGCGACAAACGCCGCCTTTACCATTGCCGTGACCAGCGTTTCACCATCGCGGCTGACTGTCTGATGAATATCGCAACTCGCCCCGCGCACAGCGGTGGTGATGCTGGTCACCAGCAAAGCATCATCAAAATGCGCAGGCTTGCGAAATTTCATGTCCATGGCGGTCACCGCATAAGCGCCATTGCCCGCATCATGCGCCCCGCATTGATCAATCCCCAGACGCGCGAGCATATCCGAGCGCGCGCGTTCCATAAAATGCAGATAGCGGGCGTGATAGACAACACCGGAAAAGTCGGTGTCCTCAAAATAGACCCGCACCGCGAAATAGTGCTGGTGGCCGTTGAAATGGCCTTGATAGGGTTGTTGGGTGGTCATGTAGAATGTGGCTTAACGCAACGAAACCGTGACTTAAAGAGGGTTATGTCGCGCGAAACTCTGTTAGTCGTTGATATGACTCAATTCGCCTTCAACCGCTCAGCCGGTAACGGATCTTTTTTATAACCATCAATGCAGAAATTTGAAGCGCATGCCCCGCTATGCTCGATCTGGCTTTTTACTTCCGTCCATTGTCGTTCGCTCGCTCCATCGTCGACTACAACATAGATGTAGGCCATCTGCTGGTTTTTGGCGACATCGGTGAAGAATATGGACAGCTCATTCCGATCCATATAACTCCCATTAACGGAGGCAAATCTAACGCCGTCGACCTCGACCATATGTTCGATGTTAAGGTGCGGCGATGGCATATCCGCGAATTTTTTCCATGGGTTGCTAGGGCTGCACCCTACTAGCTCCGCTAGAAAGAGACAGGCCAGCCATCGAATCACTTATCAAACAGCCCGTCCT
>JANMGR010000056.1:0-4803 GCA_031374785.1 Sphingomonadales bacterium
GCTTAAGGGCTATGCTGATGGCGCATGGTGGGTGCAGGATTTGGCATCGACTTTGCCGGTGCGGGTGTTGGGTGCAGGGAATGGACGGTCTGTGCTTGATCTGTGCGCTGCCCCTGGCGGCAAAACGATGCAATTAGCGGCGGCTGGCTGGAATGTGACTGCTCTCGATCTGTCTGCAAAGCGAATGACACTGCTTGACAGCAATTTGGAGCGCACCGGATTGCACGCCGAAACCGTCATCGCCGATCTCCGCAAATGGGAGCATGAGACTCGATATGACGCGGTGCTGCTCGATGCACCGTGCAGTGCAACGGGCACATTCCGCCGTCACCCCGATGTCCTTCACCGCATCGGCGCGCGCCAGATTGCCGAACTGGTCGAGTTGCAGGCGTCCTTGCTCGGCCATGCGGCTCAACGCGTGAAGCCGGGTGGGTCTTTGGTCTACGCGACCTGCTCGCTGGAGCCGGAAGAAGGTGAGGCACAGGCCGCAGCATTTTTGGAAAGCCATCCTGATTTTGCGGCGGCGGCCATTCATCTCGGCCAACTGCCAAATGGAATCGCCGCGAACGAGGGCCAGGTTCGCGCTTTATCGGGGATGCTAGCTGACCAAGGCGGGATGGATGGGTTTTTCGTTGCCAGCTACACGCGCACTGCATAGCTATCAGGCATGACCCCGCCAACCGTTACCACCGAACGCCTTACCATCACGCCAATGACTATGGAGCATTGGGAGGACTATGCCGCTGCATGGGCCGATCCGCGCATGACCGAATTTATCGGTGGCCAACCGCGCACCCGAACCGAAAGCTGGGGCAAGTTTTTGGCCGCATCGGCGTTGTGGCAGCATATGGGCTATGGCTATTGGACTTTCTTGGACCGCAAAACAGGCGCGTTTATCGGCAATGGTGGGTTGTCGTGGTTTGATCGCGGCATCGCTGGATTAGAAGGCGTGCCAGAGGCGGGCTGGGCGTTTGTGCCATCGGCATGGGGCAAAGGTTTTGCGACCGAAGCCATGTCTGCGGTGCTGGCTTGGGCCGATGCAGAGCTAAATGCGCCCGAAATTCGCTGTATCATTGATGAGGGCAACGCTGCATCCATGCGCGTTGCCGCAAAACTAGGGTTTCATTTTCTACAAAGCAGTGACGAAACCATTGGTCGCATCTCGCTTTATGCACGCAAACGTGGTGGATAAAGTCCTGTAACTGTAGCGCTTGGCTTGCCCCGAGTCGTATCTATGGCTAAGCGCCGGTCATGTCTGCTCCTGTTCGCATCGCGCCGTCGATCCTCTCCGCCGATTTCGCCCGTCTCGGCGAAGAAGTGCGCGCGATTGATGAAGCGGGCTGCGACTGGATTCATGTCGATGTGATGGACGGGCATTTTGTGCCGAATATTACCATCGGTCCCGCAGTGGTAAAGGCGCTTCGCCCGCACAGCGCAAAGCCGTTCGACGTCCATCTGATGATCGCGCCGGTCGACCAGTTTGTGCAGGATTTTGCCGAGGCGGGCGCGGACATCATCTCGTTCCACCCAGAGGCTGGCCCGCATCCCCACCGCACCGTGCAGCTGATCAAATCGCTGGGCAAACAGGCGGGGATTGTGCTTAACCCGCATACCCCGGCAAAAATGCTCGATTATCTGATCGAGGATATTGATCTGGTTTTGATCATGAGCGTCAATCCCGGCTTTGGTGGGCAAAGCTTTATCCATAGCCAGCTGCGCAAGATTGAGGCGGTCCGCAAAATGATCGAGAAGACCGGCCGCGATATCCGGTTGGAAATCGATGGCGGTATTACAACCGAGACGGCACCGCTGGCAATTGCAGCTGGGGCGGACACTTTGGTTGCTGGGACTGCGACTTTCAAAGGCGGACCTACTCAATACGCCGCCAATATCGCTTCCCTGAGGGGGTAATGAGCGACGTTGATGCAAGCGCTACGGATGCTGGCTCGCCGCTTGCGGTCCGGCCGCAAAGCGGTTTGCAAGGCTTGGTGTCGCGCGCATCTTTGATGCTGTATCAATTGAGCTGGCGCACCCCGCTGCACAAGATGCGGATATCGGGGAAGCTGCCGCTGAAACTGCTGGCTGCGCCTACAGACCCGCTGGCGGGCGATGAGGCGCGCGGCAAAGCAATCCGCATGGACCGGTTTCATGTCATGGGCATGGATTTCAGCACGCTGAATGGCAATTTTGCGGATCCTGCATTGCCGCCTGCATTCCTTGATTACATCCACCGCTTTGATTGGCTACGCGATTTAGGCGCAGCGGCAAACCGGGTTGAGGGTGCACCGCTGGCTGTTGCGATTGCCGATAAATGGCTGAGTGCACATGCCGACAAACCGCGCAAACCGGCATGGGATATCGCCAATAGCGCGTGGCGGTTCCTCAACATGGCGGCATGGTCGCCGTATTTGCTGTCGTCGGATGACCTGATTTACCGGTCAAAAATCCTCAACCATTTTGCCCGCACCGCGCGGCATTTGGAGCAATCGGCGATCCGTGCGACGCAGCCTTGGGACCGCGTTGCCGGATGGGTTGGAGTGACTGCGGCGGGATTGTTGCTCCCCGAAGGCAAAGCGCGCATTGCGATGGGCGAGCACGGGTTGGACGCTGCTCTACGGGAGCTGGTCTTTGCCGATGGCGGTGTCATCACGCGTGCGCCATTGCAATTGATCGAGCTGATCGCGTTGCTGTCGATGCTGCGCCAATGCTATCTAGCGCGTGATGAGGCAGTTCCGGCGTTCATCACCGACACGTTACTGCGTAATGTTCCGGCGTTGTTGGGCCTCAGCCATGCCGATGGCGGCTTGGCGGCTTGGCAGGGGTCGGGCCATATCAGTGCACCGCGTATCGAGGCGTTGATCGAAGCCAGCGGCGTGCGGGCCCGCCCGCTGCGCCAAGCGCTCGATTGGGGTTATCAACGTGTCGCTGCTGGTCAAGCCGTATTGCTCGTCGATGCCGGACCACCGCCACATGCTAAACAGGCGCTGACCGGCTGTGCCTCGACCTTGGCATTTGAATATAGTTTCGGGCGGCAGCGTATTTTCATCAATTGCGGGGGCGCGTCTTTGGTCGGCGCGAATATTCCTGCACCTCTCGCACGCGGACTACGGACGACAGCGGCGCATTCAACACTCTGTCTGGATGACACGAATTCGACCGCCCTCTTGGCAAACGGTCAATTGGGTCGCGGCGTTGTCGAGGTCGGTCTTGAGCGCCGTGATATCGAAAACGCAACGCGGATAGAGGCCAGCCATGACGGCTATGCGCGTGCCTATGGCTTCACCCATAGCCGGTTGTTGATTGTGCGGTCCGACGGCATGGAGCTGCGCGGCGAAGATACCTTGTTGCCGCATCCCAAATATAAAGCGCGCGAAGACGTGCCTGCGCATCTGCGCTTTCATCTAGGGCCGGATATTGAACTGCTGCTTGCCGAAGACGCACGCAGCGTCATTATGCGGACGGACGATGGCAGCAATTGGAGCTTTGCCGTTACCGCTGGAAAAATCGCAGTCGATGACAGCATCTGGGTCGACGAACAGGGCCGCCCCAACCCCACACGCCAGCTGATAATCGAAATGCAGGCGCCCAAGGGCGGGATTAGCATTGGCTGGCAATTAAAATTTATCGGATAGGATCGCCCAAATGTCGGACGTTAAAATCAAACGCGCGTTATTGTCAGTCTCGGACAAAAACGGGCTGGTTGAATTGGGCCATGCTTTGGCAAAGCGTGATGCCGAACTGGTATCGACCGGCGGCACAGCAAAAACACTGCGCGATGCGGGGCTAAAGGTGATGGATATCAGCGAGCTGACCGGCTTTCCCGAAATGATGGACGGGCGGGTGAAAACGTTGCACCCTAAAGTACATGGCGGGCTGCTCGCAGTGCGCGACAATGCCGAGCATTTGGCGTCGATGAAGGAACACGCGATTGGCGCAATCGATCTTGTGATCGTCAACCTATACCCCTTTGCACAGACCGTGGCGAAGGGCGCGAGCCGTGATGAGATTATCGAGAATATCGATATTGGCGGCCCGTCGATGGTGCGCAGCGCGGCAAAGAACCACGCTTTTGTGACGATCGTCACTGACCCTGCTGATTATGACAACCTAATCGCAGAGCTTGAGGAATCGAACGGCGCAACCAGCCTAGATTTCCGCCGCAAATGTGCCGCCAAAGCCTATTCCACCACGGCGGCCTATGACAGCATGATCAGCCAATGGTTTGCCTTTGCCGATCAGGGGCAGTTGTTCCCCGATATGCTGGCGGTGAATGGCGCGGTGTCGGCAGAATTGCGCTATGGCGAAAACCCGCATCAGCGTGCGGCGCTCTATTTGCCGATTGGGACGCATGGTTCGGGCATCGCGCAGGCGGAACAGATTCAGGGCAAAGAGCTAAGCTATAACAACTATAATGATGCTGATGCGGCGCTCGAATTGGTCAGCGAATTCCGTGATGGTCCGCCAACGGTGGTGATTGTCAAACACGCCAATCCCTGCGGCGTTGCCACTGGCGAGACGTTGATCGACGCCTATCGCAAAGCCTTGGAGTGCGACAGCGTGTCGGCCTTTGGCGGGATTGTTGCCGTGAACCGGCCGTTGGATGGCGCAACAGCCGAGGCGATTACCGAGATTTTCACAGAAGTTGTGGCCGCCCCTGATGCGGATGATGAAGCCAAAGCGGTGTTTGCCAAAAAGAAGAATCTGCGCCTGTTGCTGACGGGCAGCCTGCCCGATCCAAAGCGTGGCGGCTTGCAAGTGAAACCCATCACCGGCGGCTTGCTGGTGCAATCGCGCGACAATGGT
>JANMGR010000091.1:0-3879 GCA_031374785.1 Sphingomonadales bacterium
CAATAGACGGTCCGTCCCGGTGAGCCGACATGCCCCATTTGACTGGTCATGTTGATAATCACGCCGCCCGCTCCCGCCTTCACCATCGAACGCACGGCACCTTGCGCCGCCAAATATGCTGCGCGGACATTCAGGTTCAGCATTTGGTCAAGCACATCAACCGGAACATCGACCATCGGCATCGGATTGTTTGTGCCTGCATTGTTGACGAAAATATCGACACGTTGGTGTGACAACTCACCACCAAATGCCGCGTCGTTCACATCGGCTTGCCATGTTTGTATAGCCGGATGCTCGGCGACAAGATCGGCCAAGCCTGCAGGATCGCGCGCAACTGCTGTTACACTCGCTCCCGCTTGCGCCAATCCAATGCAAATCGCGCGGCCCAAGCCTTTGCTGCCCCCGGTCACCACTGCATGTCTGCCAGCAAGACCTTGCGCCCACACAGGGATTTCATCTTGAATCATTCTATCCTCTTTGCATTCGAAGTCATTTCATATAGCTTATCGCAAACTTCAACCGATTCAAAGCGACCAAGGAGAGCAATATGGCCCGCTATCTTAAAACCGGCATAACCGAGGATGCAGCTGCCGAAGCTGATGCGCAGGTCCGCCAAGTTGTCGAGGAAATTATTGCCGACATCAAGAAGCGCGGTGATGATGCGGTGCGCGATTGGTCGCTGAAATTCGACAATTGGGCTCCCGCCGATTTCCGGCTGTCGCAAGCGGATATCGACGCAGCCTATGCAGAGCTTGAACCGCAAACCATCGAAGACATCCGCTTTGCCCAAGCACAGGTGCGCGGCTTTGCCCAAATTCAGCGCGATGCGTTGAAGGATGTCGAAGTTGAAACGCTTCCCGGCGTGATCTTGGGCCACAAGAACCTGCCGGTGAACAGCGTTGGTTGTTATGTTCCCGGCGGCAAATATCCGTTGGTCGCGTCCGCGCATATGAGTGTGGTGACCGCAAAGGTCGCAGGCGTGCAGCGGGTGATTTCAGTAGCACCGCCGTTCGAAGGCAAGCCCAATCCGGCGATTGTTGTTGCTATGCACATGGCAGGGGCGGATGAAATCCTGTGCGTCGGCGGGGTTCAGGCAGTTGCCGCAATGGCGCTTGGCACACAAAGCATCGCGGCGGTCGATATGATTGTCGGTCCGGGTAACGCCTATGTCGCGGAGGCGAAACGGCAATTGTTCGGGCGCATTGGGATCGACCTGCTTGCTGGCCCGACAGAGACGCTGGTGATCGCCGATGAAACGGTGGACGGTGAGTTATGCGCTGCCGATTTGTTGGGTCAGGCTGAACATGGCCCGAATTCGCCAGCTATACTCCTTACCAACTCAGAAAAGTTGGCGCGCGAGACCATGGCCGAAATCGAGCGTCAGCTGACCATCCTACCAACCGCGCCCATCGCGTCAAAGGCTTGGGCCGATTACGGGCAGGTCATCGTCGCCGACAGCTACGAAGAAATGGTCCAGATTGCTGACGAGATTGCATCGGAGCATGTGCAGGTGATGACGAAAGATCCCGACTATTTCCTGCATAACATGACCAATTATGGTGCGCTGTTTTTGGGCCATCGCACCAATGTCAGCTATGGCGACAAAGTCATCGGCACTAACCACACATTGCCCACAAAGAAAAATGCGCGCTTTACGGGAGGGCTTTGGGTCGGCAAGTTCATCAAGACCTGCACCTATCAACGGGTGCTAACCGATGAGGCGAGTGTGATGATTGGGGAATATTGTTCGCGGCTGTGCGCGATAGAGGGCTTTGCAGGGCATAAAGAACAGGCCGACATAAGGGTCCGCCGCTATGGCCGCAAAGAAGCAGCCTGAAACACACAAGGCTAGGACTACTCCGGGCGGGCGGGCGACATCCTATGATGTAGCGCGGCACGCCGGGGTTTCCCAGTCCGCGGTATCGCGCTGTTTCAAACAAGGCGCATCGGTCGCACCGCGCACGCGTGAGAAGATTTTGGCTGCTGCGCGCGAGCTGCATTATTATCCCAATGCCATTGCACAAGGGCTGATCACGCGGCGGTCGAACCTTGTCGCGATCATCATTTCAAACCTCACCAACCTGTACTATCCCGAGGTGCTGGCCGAGTTAACTCAGCGATTGTCAGCACAAGGTATTCGCGTTCTGCTGTTTTCGTTGGCGGCGGAATCAGACGTTGACGAGGTCCTCGACCAAGTTTGGCGCTACCGCGTTGACGGCGCTATTGTCGCAGCGCGGCTGCACCCGGAACAGCTTGCGGCCTTTGCTGATCGCGGCGTGCCTGTCGTGCTCTATAACCGCATCGGCGAAGGCGTTCCTGTTGCCAGCGTCTGTTGCGATTCGGTCAGCGGCGAACATGCTTTGGTCGACGGCTTGGTTGAGGGTGAGCATCATATCTTTGGCATTATTGCGGGGCCTGCCGACAGCTATGTGGGCGAAGAACGCGTCGAAGCCGCGCGGCGACGTTTGCAGCAATTGGGGCGTGACTGCCGGGTCGTGCGCGGCAATTTTGATTATGCCAGTGGTGATGCTGCGTTGAAAGAATTGATGCGGATGACACACCGCAAAATGGACGCGCTGATTTGCGCCAATGACCTCATGGCGATTGGCGCGATTGATAGTGCGCGGATCAATTTCGGCATACAAGTGCCGCAAGACTTATCGGTGGTCGGCTTTGACGGCGTTGGTCCGGCAACTTGGCTTGCCTATCAAGTCACGACAATACGCCAGCCAGTGCGGCGGATGACAGAGGCGGCGGTTGCGATGCTGCTCGAAAGGATCGAACGGCCCGAACTGTCGCCGGAGCAGCGTTTGTTTGCAGGTGAATTGTTGCTGGGTAGCTCGGCGCGCCTTGGCTAATGCCAGTGACACCCATCCTGCTCCCCGGCAACATGTGTGATGCGCGGCTTTGGCGTGGGGGCAATGAAGCTATAACCAGAATGCTTGTCGATCAACCTTTTGGTGCCGTTTTCGACGCTGATCTGACGCGCGATGACAGCATCGGCGCGATGGCCGAGCGGACGCTCGCCGCAACGACCGGACAGGTGCTTCCCATCGGCTTTTCAATGGGCGCCATTGTCGCGGTCGAGATGGCCGTGCAAGCTCCTGAGCGCATCGCGGGGCTGGTCCTTGCAGGCTATAACGCCACAGCCGATTTGCC
The DNA here is from genome assembly GCA_031374785.1 of Sphingomonadales bacterium. Lineage (GTDB taxonomy): Bacteria > Pseudomonadota > Alphaproteobacteria > Sphingomonadales > Sphingomonadaceae > Sphingorhabdus_B. The sequence continues at coordinate 3,160 of JANMGR010000091.1, forward strand.
CGAACGCGCAGCACACCGCCCGGTGCAGCAAGGCGAGGTGCGCGCTGGCGGGCTGGAACGTGTGCTGGTAGAGGAATTGAAACCTAATTACCTCGCGGTGCAAAACCGGGGTAACGCGGCGCTGCTTGATCTGTTGCGCGAAATGGGCATGGTTTTGGGCGATGGCGTTTTTCTCCGGCAAAGCGAGGCTCTGCGTCTTCGCGACGACCGACGCGACGCAATTGCCGCTTTTACTGTTCCGGTCCTGTATATGTGCGGTAGCGAAGACACGCTCTGCCCGCCGGTATGGCACAAGCAATGGGCGCAGATGACGCCCGATGCTCAATTCACCGAAATCACTGGCTCTGGCCATATGCTTCCCCTCGAAGCGCCAGATGACTTTGCCCAATCACTCAAAACCTGGTTCAATAATAACAAAGGGAAATTTCACGCATGACAAACCGTATTCTTACCACACATGTCGGATCACTCCCGCGCTCTGCGGCTGTGACGGATCTGGTATTCGCGCAGGAACGCGGCGAGCCAGTTGATGCCGCACAGTTTTCATCGGTAATTGGCGCTGCTGTGGCTGAGGCTGTAGCTAAGCAAGTGGCCAATGGCGTCGATCTTGTTTCCGATGGCGAGATGTCGAAAATTAGCTACGCGACCTATATCAAAGACCGCATCACTGGCTTTGACGGCGATAGCGCGCGTACGCCGCCCAAAGACCTTGAGATGTTC
>JANMGR010000054.1:0-12116 GCA_031374785.1 Sphingomonadales bacterium
CAGAGAATAAAGCCCTACGCACTCCTCTCCAGTGGGAGAGGATATGGAGCCTTAGCGCCAAAGGCGGTTAGGCGAAGTTGGTGAGGGGTTGTGGGTAATCGAGCGAACACAACCCCTCACCCAGCTTCGACTAGCAAGCAAGCTTGCAAGTCTGCGCAACCCTCTCCCACTGGAGAGGGGGAATCACCGCTTTAACGCTGGCCCCAGCCCCTCGATATCGTCGATCCAGATATAGCCATTAAAGCTGTTTGCGATGTCGCCATAGCGGTTGACATCGGTCAGGCCGGTGATGCTGTCACCGTCAACGCTTTCGGCAATCACCACTTTCAATCCAGCCGCTCCGGTTCGCGCCAGAAAGCGGTTGGGCCAGCCCCATAACGTATACCCAACCTGATCCATCGTCAGCAGCATTGTGCCCTGTTTGCAGCTCGCGGGAACCGCTCCCCACAGGCCGAATAATTTGTAATCGCTGGCACAGGCTTGCGCAGCGGAGATGGAGAAAGACCAGGCTTTTGGCCGCGCCTTTTTGAAGGCGGCGACTGCGGCATCATCGCCGATTAGGGCTTGCTTGTCCTCCGCAGCAGCGGCGGGAAGTGCGGCAAGCAGCATGGCCGCTTGCTCTGCCCCTTTCACACGCCACAACAATTCGGGCTTGGACAGTGCATAGACCGCTTCGCCGATGCTGCTGTTCGGGCGGCCTTTGTCCGATGCGCAGGTGCTTTCGAACTGCCGCGCGACAACCAGCTGTCCGCCGACAACCTGTGTCGTCATGTTCAGTGCATTGGCTTCACTGCCAACCGCCATCGCAAGCGAGCCGACTTCGCTGGCGCTGGGGCCGCTGGCGCAGCCTTGCGTATCGCGGGTGGGTTCAGCGCCTTTGTTTGCAATCAACAGAGGAATGCCCTCTGGCTTGCTAGCCAGCCAGCTGGCGTGAAACAATGAAAAACCGAAAAACAGCGCAGCCGCCGCTAATATAATCCAAGTCCGCACTTTTGCCCCCTTTTAACCCACACCTAAACTTACCGTTAGTGCTGAGCCTGTCGAAGCACGTGCCTCAGCCTAGCTCGATGCCTTAGGACGTCCGTCGACAAGCTCAGGACTAACGGTTTACGATCTCTGTCATGTTAGCCAAAACGGATTTTGCCTCAATACAATCTGCCTCGATCTGCTTCGTCAACGCGTCAAGACTGTCAAACTTAGCCTCTCCGCGAAGAAACGCATGAAACGCGACTTCAAGGTTTTGATCATAGATTTCTTCGGCAAAGTCAAAGAAATGCGGCTCCAGTAATTCCTTTGGCGGTGTAAATTGTGGGCGGATGCCGATATTCGCAGCGCCTTTCAGCACGCGGCCATCGGTGAGCCGCCCACTGACCGCATAGACGCCGTAACGCGGGCGCAGATAATTGCCGATGTCGATATTGGCGGTGGGATAGCCAAGCAAGCGCCCGTTTTTGTCGCCATGCTGGACGATGCCTTCGATGGCGAACGGGCGGGTGAGCAAGCGGTTGGCGGTGGTGCAATCACCCGCTTGTAACGCATCGCGGATGCGGCTGGAGGAGATTATGCCGTCTGCATCTGTCACGGGGCCGATGGCGGTGCTGGAAAGACCGCATATGGCCCCGAATTCTTTCAACACCCCGATATTTCCGCCACGACCTTTGCCAAAGGTGAAATCTTCGCCGGTGACGACGCCCGATAGGCCAAGCCGTTCGACGAGCAACTTGGCGATGAAATCTTCGGCCGTTGTCCCCGCCAACTCGCTGTCAAATTCAAACACCAGCATCGCATCGGCCCCGGCGGCTTCAAACAATCGCTGGCGTTGGTCGAGCGTGGTGAGCCGAAACGGCGCGGCATCGGGCGCAAAGTATCGCACAGGATGCGGGTCGAACGTGGCGATGATCGCGGGTTTTCCAGAGGCCTTGGCTTGGGCAATCGCCTTGCCCGCCACTGCCTGATGCCCCAGATGAAAGCCATCAAAATTGCCAAGCGCCGCAACGCCTCCGCGCAATGCGTCGGGCATTATGTCGCGTGCGGAAAGCCGTGGTATTGTCACTGAAATATCACCGTAGCCCTGAGCCTGTCGAAGGGCGCTTATCAGCTAGGCGTGCTTCGACAGGCTCAGCACTACGGTTATTGATGAATGGCATCACGGCTTTGCGACTTCCGCCGCTGGCTTTAACCCTTCGCGCAACACCCGAATCGCATTGCCGCCCATTGCGGCGCGGATTTCGTCGGAGGTGAAGCCTGCGTCTATTAGTGCCTGCGTCACTTGCACCAACTGCGATGTATCAAAGCGCACAGTGGTCGCGCCGTCATAGTCGCTGCCCAGTGCCACAAACTGAATGCCGACCAGATCGCGAACATGCTTCATCGCGGCGGCAATCGACGCGGGTGACGTGTCGCACACCGCCGCATCCCAATAGCCGATGCCAATGATCCCGCCGGTTTTGGCAACACCGCGAATGTGGTCGTCAGACAGGTTGCGGTTGACTTTACACGTCGCCTGCACGCCGCCGTGGCTGGAGACAACGGGGCGGGTCGCCATCGCCAGCACTTCGGTCACGCACGTCGCGCTGCAATGCGCGATATCTACGATCATGCCCTTGGCTTCCATCCGGCCAATGATGTCGCGGCCAAAGGGGGTAAGGCCGCCCTTTTTGATGCCGTGCATCGATCCGGCCAGTTCGTTGTCAAAGAAATGCGTTAGGCCAGCCATGCGGAAGCCGGCGGCATAAAGCTTATCGAGATTTTCGGCTTTGCCTTCGAGGTTTTGCAGCCCTTCGATGGAGAGGAGAGCGCCGACCAATTTCTTGCCCCCGCCTCGCACTCGCAGAACGACATCAATATGATCGTCTTTCATCACCGTGCGCAAATTGCGGCTATCGCTGCGAGCAGCTCGGTCCAGCTTCGTAGCATGCCAAAGTGACCGTTCAACCAGTGAACTCCAAGTCCGCATCGGTTGCATCTGCGCAAACGTCAGCAACGTGATGTTATCGCTGTCCGCGCCATTTGAATCGTAATTCTGGTCCTTGGGTGTTTTGGACACCGAGGAGAAAACTTGCAACGCGACATTGCCAGCCTGCAATCGCGGTAAATCCATATGGCCGCGGTCCGCCATATCAAGCACATTGCGTTTCCACATCAACGTGTCCGAGTGCAGATCAACAATCGTCAGCGTCTTATGCAGCGCCACCGCCTCTGCACTAACCTTTGGCAAAGGCTTGCCGTCAATCTTGTTCATCGATGCCTCTACATAGCCGGGCAGAAATCCGAAAAATCCAAACGCGGCGACAAGCAACATCGCGCCAACACCCAACAGCCATTTCCGCATCTTCACGCCTCCCTGCGCACCAAAGTCACAAAATCGAAGGCTGGCGTGCTTCCCTCTGCGGGGTTTTTCACGCGTGAAATTTCTTTCCAGATCTTGGCATCAAATGCCTCCAGCACGGTATCGCCATCGGGCGAGACCGCGACTTCGGTCAGCTCGATCCGGTCGGCGCGGGGTAGGAACAGGCGATAAATCTCTGCGCCACCGATGATGCAGACATGCGGGCCATTGGCCATTTTGAGGGCAGCTTCGGGAGTGCGCGCAATCTCTGCGCCATCCTCTGCCCAATTGGCATCACGCGTCAGCACAATGTGCCGCCGCCCCTCCAAGAGACCGGGCAGGCTGTCAAAAGTTTTTCGCCCCATAATCATAGGCCGGTCTTTGGTCACCTGTTTGAAATGGCGCAGATCAGCAGGGATGCGCCAGGGCAGCCGCCCATCGACACCGATTACACCGTTCGCGGCGCGGGCAAGGACGAGAATGATTTCGGGATGATTCATTGCGACTGCCTTGCCTTAAGCGTATGCCCCTGACAAGTCAGCGATAGAGCCGTGTGACATGTCCCATTTTGCGCCCCGGCATGGGTGCGCCCTTGCCGTATAGATGGACATTGGCATCATCATCGCCGAACAATTCCTGCCAGCGCGCGACATCGTCACCGATCAGGTTAGTCATTTCAACGCGGTCGCAGACGGTTTTGGTATCACCAAGCGGCACTTCGCAGATCGCACGGATATGGTTTTCAAACTGGCTGGTGGCCGCGCCTTCAATGGTCCAATGCCCGCTGTTGTGCACGCGCGGTGCCATTTCGTTGAAGATCGGGCCGTCGGGCGTGGCGAAAAATTCGCAGGTCAGCACGCCGACAAATTCCAGTTTCTCTGCAATTGCTGTGGCCAATTCGCGCGCGGCTCCGCGCTGACTTTCAATCAACGGTCCGGCAGGCAGGCTGCAACGAGCCAAGATCCCGCTTTCATGTCGGTTGCGCGAACAATCCCAATAGCGAACTTCGCCAGCTGTGTTGCGGACAAGGATGACCGAAAACTCCGCGTCAAACGCGATCATTTTTTCCGCAATCGCGGGCTGGCGACCCATGTCATGCCATGCTTGCGACAGTTCCTCTGGCCCGTTGATCCGCGCTTGGCCTTTGCCATCATAGCCCATGCGGATGGTTTTCAAGATCGCGGGATAGCCGACTTTGTGGAGCGCGGACGCAGCCTCTTGGCGTTCGCCGGCAATCTCGAACGGAGCGGTGACGCCGCCAAGCTTTGCCGCAAACAGCTTTTCCTCAACCCGGTCTTGCGCAATTTCCAGCGCATTGATGCCCGGGCGGATGGGAACGAGATCGACGATCGTCCGCAACGGCGCAACGGGCACATTTTCGAACTCATAGGTTACAACGTCGCAGTTTTCAGCAAAGGCACGCAAAGCATTGGTATCGAAATAGGGCTTGCAGGTGAATTCCGCCGCAACCTCAGCCGCGACCGAATCTTCCTCTGGTGCATAAATATGGCAGCGATAGCCAAGTTGCGCTGCCGCAATCGCCATCATCCGGCCCAGTTGCCCGCCACCCAATATGCCGATGGTTGATCCGGGAGGAAGCGGCTTCATTCAGGTGCCTCGCCGACATTATCGGTTTGTTTCGCGCGCCAAGCCTCTAACCGCTCTGCAAGCGCTGCATCATTATTGGCGAGCATTGCGGCGGCGAGTAACGCTGCATTGGCTGCGCCTGCTTTACCGATAGCCAGCGTTCCAACCGGAATCCCCGCAGGCATCTGCACAATCGACAAAAGGCTATCCATGCCATCCAGCGCCTTGGATTGCACGGGCACACCCAGCACTGGCAGCCGCGTCATCGCCGCGACCATGCCGGGCAAATGCGCCGCCCCGCCTGCACCAGCGATAATACAGTGAAGCCCGCGAGAGACTGCCGATTTTGCGTAATCATAAAGCCGCTCTGGCGTGCGGTGCGCCGACACCACTTTGCATTCATGCGGCACATTCAATGCGGCCAATATGGCGGACGCTTCGCGCATGGTTTCCCAGTCAGACCGGCTGCCCATGATGATTCCCACAATGGGTGATGTCTCGCTCAATTTCCTGGCCCCTGCGCTGACGGAAACAAGACCGGTATCTAGCGACCCGGAACGCGGCGTGCAATCGTCGATCTTGCAGGCTCTACATCATGTAAACAGTTGCAATCTGGGATAAAATCGGTTTGAACGGATTAAACAAAAAGGCAACCGGGTCGCAAATACAAATTCCGGAGCCTGTATGTCGCAAATCACAGCCAAAAGGACGCCTGTTATGGGCGCCGAATCGTCAGCTCTGCTGGAGCGTGAAAATGCCCGGTTACGGTTGCGCATATCCGAGCTGGAGCGGCTTGTTTCCACCGACACGCTGACCCCTTTATACAATCGCCGGCATTTTGTTCAGGAGCTCGACCGCTGGTGCTGGCGAGCGCATCGCTATGGTGGCACATTTGGGCTGCTGTTCTGCGATGTTGACCGGTTGAAAGCGGTCAACGATATCCAGGGTCATAGCATCGGTGATGATGTGTTGCGCGGCGTAGCCAAAGCGTTGCAGGATGCGGTGCGCAAATCCGACATTGTCTCACGCGTTGGCGGCGATGAATTTACGGTTCTGCTGGATAGCATTTCGGTGGAACAGCTTGCCGAAAAAACTGCGTCAATGCAGGCGTTACTGGTGGCATTGCCGATTAAGACCAGCGGGCCGACACTGAAAATAGGCGTGTCAGTCGGCAGCATGTTGATTGAAAGCGGATCGAAAGCCAATGAGGTTTTGGACGCTGCCGATCAGGCGATGTATGCGCACAAACGGTCTAAATATCCGGCTTAAGGGCGTGGTATTTGATAAACCTGTTTTCCCCTGCGTTTATCCGATTTATATTGATCCAGGGCAAACGGAGTTTGGGGGCTAGTGACACGTCCAAAACCCCTTACCGCTCTGACAAATAATACCGGTCGGTTGCATTCAGCGCATCGTCCAATTCATACACAATCGGTTGCCCAGTGGGAATTTCCAGGCTGGCGATATTGGCATCCGAAATACCCGACAGATGCTTGACCAACGCGCGCAAGCTATTGCCATGCGCCGAAATAATAACCGATTTGCCAGCCCGCAATTCCGGCGCAATCGCGCTTTCAAAATAGGGCAGCACACGAACGATGGTGTCTTTCAGGCTCTCGGCATTGGGGATAGTGATGCCTGCATAACGCGGATCAGTGGACAGATCGAACGGCGAATCGGCCTCCAATGCCGGTGGCGGAATATCAAAACTGCGGCGCCAGATATGGACTTGTTCCGCGCCATGCTTGGCCGCTGTCTCGGCTTTGTCGAGGCCGGTCAACGCACCATAATGCCGCTCATTCAGCTGCCAGTCTTTAGTCACGGGCAGCCACAATCGGCCCATCGCCTCAAGCGCCAAATTCAGTGTCTTGATCGCGCGTGTCTGCACGCTGGTAAAGGCAACATCGGGGGCAATCCCCTTGTCACGCATCAATTCGCCCGCTGCCCAAGCCTCTGCTGCGCCCTTTTCGGTCACGTCCACATCCCACCATCCGGTGAAGCGGTTCTCCAAATTCCATTGCGACTGGCCGTGACGGATGAGGGTGAGTTTGGGCATCGGGTGTCCTTGTTTCAGATTTTGAGTGCGCCTTAGCGGGGAGGGGCGTGCTGCACAATTGGCGTTGTTTGGGGCGGCATTTGTCGTGCCACGGATTCGGTTAGAAGAAATAAGGGAAAAAAGAAAAAAGGGCGAAGCCCTTCATCTCAAACAAGTGCAAAATTGGTGGCGTTTCAGCCTGATATTGAGGCCGCTGTGCGACCTCCTTATTTCTTATTCTTCTTATTTCTTCTAACCAAAATTTGGCACGATCCATACAAATAACAAAACGTCGCAGCTACAGCACCGACGTCATATACCGGCTAAACGGGTCCAGAGTGTAATCACCAAAGGGCGGGCAATATGCAAAGCCGTATCGCAGATACAACCCGTGCGCCGCGTCAAAGTCTGGCGACGATCCGGTCTCAAGGCTCAACCGCCGATAGCCGCGCGCCCGCGCAGTCGCGATAATATGCTCCAACATCGCCGCCGCCGCGCCTTTGCGCAAATGATCAGCATGCGTCCGCATTGATTTGATTTCGCCGTGAAGCGCGTCGAGTTCCTTCACCGCCCCACACCCCATCAACGCCGCGTCCGGCCCGGCATCAGTCCACACCGACCAAAATGTCACCCCCGGCCCCTTCAACCTCTCAAAGTCCAGAAAGTGACAAGACCCCACAGGCGAACTCGCCAGCATTCCGGCGAAGTGGGTTTCGAGGAGGGCACGGATTTCTGGGCCGGTCAGGTCGTCGGGGGTTATGTGCATTCAATCATCGACATCTGGTTTAGCATTTACAAAATCAGGGGTGACTAGGAATTTTCCAACAGTTCTCAATCGCTCGGTGTACGAGCCCACAAACGATCTCAGTTTGTTTGGATCAGTCTCCAAAAATTGGCCATTTTCAGAAAATTCTAAGAGTATTTCTGACATTGCGAATCGATAAATTCCTGGGCCATCGCTGCGGCTATATTCGCCTTTTAACGTGTTCCAATCCCAGCTCCCAATTTGCTCATATCGCATCGTCATTTCCGAACCATTTGAGTTCTGATGTAAAAATCCATTATACACCTGCGGCGCAGTCACTCTGTTGCTATCAGATTGGGAACGCCTCCGATCCCGATAGTCGCTGACAGCTATGCAAGCCAAATAAGGTAGATGAACAAAAGTCTTCTTATCCCACATAGCAGAGAAGCTAAATAACAATTCCATTACATGTTCCGCATCGCGCGCCAAAATTTGATTTTGATCGAACAACGCTGCTAACCACGAGACAGCCCATCGACATTGTTATCACCATCTCTATTCGGAAACCAAAGCTTTGAAGTCAAATGTGGATTCGATTTCCATTGATCTTCTATCAAATCAGTCAGACTAGTGGCTGGGAGCGTAATCTGTCTTTTGACGAAACGCATCAAATAGTGATCTGCAGGGAACTCGTCGCCATAAATCGATTTCACAGTTGCTGCTAAAGCTGCACGATTCATCCCATAAACGAAAATTGTCCCTGTATCATCGAAGAAATGCTTCGCTTCTTCTAAAAGGCTTATGGCGTATGTGGGCCGACATCTATCAAGCTCGTCGACTATGATAATTAGTGGCCTAACAAACAATCCATCTGCCTCTAAGGAGCATAACAGCTCCGATAACTTAGTCTGGAAATCAGCAATTAGTTTCCGCTTGCTAACGAGCGCCGTCTCTGCCCCTTTTTCGGATTTCAGCCCAAACACATCGTCAACGCCAGTCTCAAAGGCACTTTCCAACTCCTCATAGCCCTTTGTCGTCAGCAACACTGATCCTGCCCCTCGAAGTGCTACCTTCGCTGCAATTCTTGCAACGCCCTTCATCTTTTCGGCGACTTTTTTTCTATCAGCCTCATTGCTGGGCACCATTTTTTCAGCGAGCGCTTCTTCAACCGCCAAGAATATCGACGTTAGGGGATCATTGGCAGTATCGTCTGTCCAAGCATTCACAAACGCCACTGGATGATTGAGGGATAGTTGCTGCTTCAATCTCTCCAGAAAATAACTTTTACCTAATCCATATGAGCCCTCGACAGCGAACGTGAAAGAACCCGATCCCGGCGCTGGCTGCTCGAATCTTGCGGTGATGTAATCTTCGACCTGACTGGCGAGTTCACGACGTTGAAGCTTATCGCCTGCCCAAATCTCATCAAGCCGATGTTCTCGATTGATAGTCATAGGAACAAGAATAGAACAAATTGGGTTGTGGGTCAAACCATCTCCGCCAAGGTCGCCAAACACTCGCGCGCCAGCAGTTTGCACCGTTCGGGTGACCAGCCTTGGTCGGGGTCGTTGTTGTCCGTAGTGTCCTTAAACGGCATTTCCAGCGTCATGCTTACGCAACCATGCGCCGGACCAAAGCGTTCCGCTAATTGGTTGGTGGACATCGTCAGATTGGCTTTGCCTTTTGCAGATATTGGATAGCCCAGCTTGGTCTGAAAATCCGGCGTGCGTTCAGCAAGGCGGTTGATGAAGCGGGTGTAGCGTTCGCCTTGATCGTCGGTCCACGACGGGATGCCGTTAAAGCCTGCCATGAATGCGGCGGGGATGGCTTCGTCGCCGTGGACGTCCATTGCCCAATGCACGCCGGTGATATCCATCGCGTTGCGGATCGCCAGCACTTCGGGGCTGCGTTCGGCGCTTGGCTCGGCCCATTCGCGGTTCAGGTTTACGCCAGCATAGTTGGTGCGCAGATGGCCGCGGCAGCTGCCATCGGGGTTGCAGTTCGGTACGATATGGATGCGGCATTTCTCCAGCAATTTGCGCGCATGGGGGTCGGCTGGGTCGGTGAGCATATCCAGCGCACCCTCGGCCCAATGCTCCGCCATGCTTTCGCCGGGATGCTGCCGCGCATAAAGCCAGACCTGCGTCTCGCCGCTGCCCATTTCAAGGCAATCAATTGGCTGCCCTTCAAGGCTGTGGCCAAGGCAGCGATATTCTACGCCTTCGAGGCCCGCTGTGTCAGAGATCAGATCATGGTGTCGCTCCATGCTGTACGGCGCGAAATACGCGAACCATGCAAGGCCGCCGACCGAGGTGTAGCGAATGGTCAGCGTGCCGCCATCGGCGTCTTTGTCATAGTCGGTATCGGCGCGGTCCCAATAATCCCGGTCTTCGGACACGCAGGCGCGGTAATCGGGCCAGCCACCGGGATAGGCGGTGCTTTCCATGCCTGTGAGTTTCAGGGTAATCTCAACACCCGGCTCCGCCGCGACGCGGAAATGGAACCATTGTGCAAATTCCGATTCGCGGTCTTTGCGAATCGAAAGTATTGCCGTTGCGCCGGTGATGGAATGAACGATGATGTTGCCGCTATCGAAAGCGGCATTGATGTCTGATATTGCCATTCCTGCGAATTAACGCGGGCGAGGCACTTAGTCGAGCATTGTCGCCGACTGTTTTACGGCACCGTAACCGTCTCACCCGATTTTCCAGGGAAATCGGCAAACAAAGCCGTCGCCAGTTTTGATGCAGCAATGCCCGGCTGCGCGGCGGGAGAGCTTGCTCCTGCGCTTTGCACAGCGCGACCTTCCCAGATCACCAGATTGTCGGCGCGGCGCAGCAACCGGACGCTCAATGTGGTTTCCACGCGGTCTTTGTTACCCAGAGCGCTTATGTCGAGGCCAAGGCCTAAGCCGACAGCCGAGCCGTAGCTGCCCGTTGAGCCGCCCACGCCAACCGAAACCGGCGAACGCTGCGCCGCTTCGACTTTGCGCGCGTTGACTGTGACCTCAGCTATCACATCGCTGTTATCCAGCCTCTCGCTATAGCCAACCCGCTGCATCTCCCGCGCCACGGCGGCGAGATAGGGCGAAAGCGACAAGGCATTGCTTGCCTTGGCAGGGGTCGCAATGTAGCTGCCGTTGCCATAAGCATAGCCATCGGCCAGACGGTTGAACCGCGTTACCTCGACAGGGCCAGTGGGGACGACGCAGGCGGTCAGCGTTAGGGATAAAGCGAGCGCGGAAATCAAGGTAAGTTTTTTCATACGCCAACTCTAAACCTCACCCGCAAAAGCCGCAATGGCGCTTGACTTTATTTGACGCCTCCCATAGTGGCGCGCCTTCAAATCCGGCCTTGTGGCCCCAAATTTACGGAACAATCCGATGAAAGTCGTCAATTCTCTGAAATCGCTTAAAGGCCGTCACCGCGACAACCGCGTGATTCGCCGTCGTGGTCGCACCTATGTGATCAACAAAACCAACGGCCGTTTCAAAGCGCGCCAAGGTTAAGTTCACGGGGGTGATTCGTCACCCTGTGGTCCTTACGGCAAAAGCATTGACCGCCCCGATCCATTCGCGGGCGGTTTTTTGCTGTCTGAAATCGGCGCGATGACAAAGATTACCACAGTCGTTTTCGACGTAGGCCGTGTGCTGGTGCAATGGGATTTGCGGCATTTGTTCGCAAAGCTGATCGATGATGCCGCAGAACTGGATTGGTTCTTGGACAATGTCGTTACGCCCGAATGGCACTTTCAACACGACGCCGGACATCCCTTGGCGCAGATGCTGCCCGAATTGAAAGCGCAATACCCGGCCTATGCAGTGCATATCGATGCCTATGCCAAGCGCTTTAACGAAACCATTCCGGGGCCAGTACCGGGTTCGTCCGAGATCGTCGAAGAACTGGCCGCGCGGGGCGTGCCCTTGTTCGCAATCACCAATTTCGGCGCAGAGTTTTGGGCGGGCTTTCGCCCAACCCAGCCAATTTTCGATCATTTCCGTGATATAATTGTGTCTGGCACTGAGAAAATGGTGAAGCCTGATGCAGCGATTTATCGGCTTGCGCTCTCTCGCTTTGGCCTAAACCCGGGTGAGGCGATCTTTGTTGATGACAATTTAGTCAATGTCCTGGCGGCCCGACAAAACGGCTTTGTCGCACATCACTTCACCGATGCAACAACGCTGCGCGCCGAGCTGACTGCACTTGGCCTGCTGACCAAGGCGTAGCCTCCTAGAAATTCTGTCCGACTCAATGTAAAAGAGACGGGAGGGGGTGAGGGGGTAAAGCGAGAACTTCACTCTCACGTTCTCCCGTCGCTTTTACATTTTTCTGAACAGGTTTTTGCCAAGCGAATGTCCATGAGTGAGGCGATTCACACCTTTCTATTGTGGCAAAGCTGTGCTTAAGCCTTCAGCAAATCTG
>JANMGR010000150.1:0-3907 GCA_031374785.1 Sphingomonadales bacterium
CAGACGCATTGGCCCGATCATGGCACTGCCTATGACGAAACGATGGAGGTGCTCGACGAGCTGATCCGCGCGGGCAAAGTGCGGATTATCGGTTGTTCGAACGAAACCAGCTGGGGCCTGATGAAATCGATTTCTGCGTCAGAGCGGTTGGGTGTTGCGCGGTATCAAACGATCCAGAATAACTTCTCGATCAACAATCGCCGGTTTGAGGATGAACTGGCGCAAGTATGCCGCGAAGAAGGCGTCAGCCTGATCCCTTATTCGCCCCTCGGCGGCGGGGTATTGTCAGGCAAATATCAGGACGGCGCACGACCCGAAGGCGCACGCTTTACCCGCTATCTCGACGACCCGGACTCAAGACAAGCGGTCATGACCCGCCGCTTTGCTGGACCACGCGCGCTCGAATCCACCGCGCGGATATTGGACATTGCTAAGGACGCTGGCATGTCACCGATAACGCTGGCGACCGCATGGTCCAAACAACACGACTTCGTCGCCTCCACAATCGTCGGCGTCAGCACAGCCGAACAATGCGCCGAGATTTTTGCGGCGAATGATCTGGTGCTGTCGGATGAAGTGATGAAGGCGATCCACAAGGTAACCAAGGAAATCCTCTACCCGATGGGGTGAGGGTTGGAAAATCAAACAGGCGAGTACCGAGTCACTAATTTATAAAATAGTGACTTTGCCCGCTCAATGTTTTCCGGCGACTGCGCCGGTGTAGTTGCTGGCAACGATGCCTCAGTCAGTCGATACTCACCGAGTATGAACGCGCTAACTTCTGCGGATATGTCAGTCCTTCCAAGTTCTCGCGTCTGCGCCTTTGCGGCAACCAATTGTTCAAATTCGCTGCTGATCCCGATGGGGGTATCAGCCTCAAGTAATAAAGTTTGAAAGTTCATAGGCGGAATGCTGCGGTCGCCATTTAACCGCATCCAGCGCAGACATAACGCCGGTCGCGCCGAATAAAAAAGCTTCTTCGCCGGTGCGGCGTCACCCAAAGCCAGAAACCTCTCCCACTGTTGCGTTCCCAAATGGAAATAGTGCCGCATAGAGTTTATGCGATTGGCGCATTGGTTGGCCAGCGATAGCATTTCATGCTTAAACAGAGGATCGCCTGTGTAAACAATCGGCGATTGAAGCCATTCGAGAACCACGGCATTTCCTTTAAGCATCAGCTTTATGGCTTTTCCTAAATCCCAACCGTTGACATCCATATCGCCCTCAACGGGCATTTCGATCACATCACGAGGAGCCCACGGACTTAGGTACTGATCGACTGGTCGCACGTAGATAAACCGAGCGTCGTAGTCGCTATCCGGAGAGGGGAAGCCCCACGCCCGACTTCCGCTTTCAATCGCCCAAGCAATTTTAACATTATGCTCGACGGTAATTTTGCCTAGCCGTCGGTCGATTTCATTAACGGCCTGTCTGTCAAAATAATCAGGAACGCAACGTTCAGACATTATTCCGCCGCCAACAATTGCTCGGCCCCGCCAAGGTCAACGCTGACCAGTCGCGACACGCCTTGTTCGACCATAGTGACGCCGAACAGGCGGTGCATGCGGCTCATGGTGACGGCGTTGTGGGTGACGATCAGGTAGCGGGTGTCGGTTTCTTTGGTCATCGCATCGAGCAAGTCGCAGAAGCGTTCGATATTGGCGTCGTCCAATGGCGCGTCAACTTCGTCGAGGACACAGATCGGCGCGGGGTTGGTTAGGAACAGGCCAAAGATTAAAGCAACCGCAGTCAGCGCCTGTTCTCCCCCCGATAGCAAGGTCAGCGATTGCAGTTTTTTGCCCGGGGGTTGTGCGAAAATTTCAAGACCTGCCTCCAGCGGATCGTCGCTGTCGATCAATGCAAGATGCGCTTGCCCGCCGTTAAAGAGCGTCGCAAACAAGCGGCGGAAATGTTGGTCCACGGTCTCGAACGCCGCCAGCAAGCGCGTGCGGCCTTCACGGTTCAGGCTGCCGATGGAGCCGCGCAGGCGGTTGATCGCGAGGGACAGCTCTTCGCTTTCCGCCTGCCCCTTGGCGACCTGTTCCTCCAACTCGGTCAGTTCATCCGCTGCAATCAGATTGACAGGACCAATGCGTTCACGGTCAAGCTGTAAACGCTCCAGCCGCGCGGATTCAGACGAAGCCTCGCCAATGTCATTCTCGTCAAACGCATGTTTTTCGGGCAGCAAAGGCGGTGGGCATTCAAAGCGCTCGCCGGATATCGCCGCCATTTCGCGGCGTCGGGCATCCTGGTTTTCGGCGCGCGCCTCTGCCCCTGCGCGTTGTTCGCGGGCGAAGGATACAGCCTCTGCCGCAGCGGCCAGTTCGCCTTCGAGCAAGCGCAAAGCCTCTTCGCGGTGGCGTTCGGCCACTTGCAGATCGGCTAGCTTGTCAGCCAAAGTCGCTTTGTCGTTTTCAAGCCGTGTCAGTTCGGCAGCCAAACTATCGGGCCGTCCCGCCATCGCTTCCAGCTCGCCTGCGATTTCAACGCGGCGTTTGTTCATATCAGCGATGCGGCGTTCCGCCTCTCCCGACCGATCTTGCCAGCCGCGAATTTCGGCTTGCGCCACTGCGCGGCGTTCGCGTTGGTGATTCGCGGCTTGATCGAGCGAGGCCAGATCGGCCTGCGCCCGCAAATGCAACTGCCGTGCCGCTTCGCTTTGTGCGCTGAGTTTTGCCACCAGCACGTCGTGAGCAGCGTTATCGGGCAGTGCCGCATGAGCCGCCTCGGCCTCGGTCAAGTCCGCTTGCGCTGCTTTGCTCTCTGTATCGGCGGCCCCCATCCGGTCTGCCAACGCCTCGCTTGCATTGCGGCGGCGGGTCAGTGCGTCATCTGCGCGGTCAGCATCGCGCAAAGCTTGGCGTAGTTCGGTTTCGGCGGATTGGGCAGCAGTTTGCGCGTTGCGCAGTGTTGATTGCGCAACGGCAATTGCCTCGTTGATCTCCGCAAGCGTTGCTTCCTTCGCCGAGACATCAGCCTCAGCCTTTGGCAGCACCGCATCCAGCGCCGCCAATCGGTTGGCTCGCACAAGCTGTTCAGCAGCAGTTGCGCCGTCATCCTCAGCGATGAAACCATCCCAACGGCGGAGCTTGCCATCACGAGTCACAAGGCGTTCGCCAATGGCAAGGTCGCGCCCGTCGTCCTCGTCAGCTACTATGATCATCGCCAGCCGTGTGGAAAGCTCCGCTGGAGCTTCAACCACCGATGACAATCTCTCACCGTTAGCACTGAGCCTGTCGAAGTGCGGAAAGGGCGTGCGCGACATACCGTCCTTCGACAGGCTCAGGACTAGCGGTGTTGGGGATTGGGCAGTCCACCGCCGCCCCTGTTCACCACCAACAGCGGCATTCACATCCTCACCCAAAGCCGCCGCCAACGCGCGTTCATAGCCGGGCGTAACTTTGATCCGGTCGATGGCTTTCGCGCCGTCCGATTTGGCCAAGGCGCGTTCGAGCGCCGAGCGTTCAGACACCAACGCTGCCAAGTCAGCCCTCGCCCCCGCCAGTGCACTCTGGGCCGCATCGCGGTCGGCCAGCTTGGCGACACGCTCCACCTCAATCTCTTCGATCTGCGCCGCTGCATGGGTCAGGCCGATTTGCAGCGTGTCAACCTTAGCCGACGCCGCTTTGCGTTCAGCCTCCAATTCAGCCTCATCACCCAAAGCCGCCAGTTCATCCGTCAGCCTAGAACTATCCCGCTCCGCCCGCTCAACCCGCGAGTGCGCATTGGCCAGCGCTGCATTGGCGACGCGCAATTCAGCCTCAGCGCGCGCCTGTTCCGCCATTGCTTTGGCAAGAGACACTTCGCTTTCGCGGGCATGACGTTCGCCGTTATCGACCGCACGGGTAAGGCCGGGGCGTTCTTCTTCGCGTGCCTTGATATCAACCGCCAGCTTGGCACTTTCGTC
>JANMGR010000151.1:0-4635 GCA_031374785.1 Sphingomonadales bacterium
CTATGCAGCCGCCCGATAGGCGATGTTACCGTGTGGCACCACCCCGTCCCCAAAAGTCGGGGCGGGCGCGATCAAGTGCCGGTCCATCCGATCTGCAACAAAACAATCCATGCCAATTTCAGCAACAGCGATTTGGAAAAGCGTTATTCAACCTCTGAGGCACTTCTTGCGCATGAAGATATCAAGCGGTTTGTCGACTGGATCGCCAACAAACCGCCCGATTTTGATGCGCCGACTAAAAAGCGTTAGGCGATCGCAGCAGCAATCAGCCAGTTTTTTCTGGCATCATTGAGCTGTGCAGATGATCAATCATCCACTTGCCGCCTTCCATTTTGTAGATGAAAGAGTAACGCGCTTTGATGTCAGTCTTGGCGCCGGTCGCAGCGTCCGTTACCGTCACCGTCCATGTGCCGACACGTGCCGCCATGTTGCAGCTAGTCTTGACGGTGCTGGTGTTGATTGTGCCAACCGGGCTTGGCTTTAGAAAGCCGACAAAATAATCGCGGATACCTGCATGGTCGGTGCGCGGCTTATTGGAAACGGTGGCAAGCAACACCGCATCTTTGGTGAACAATGCTGTCACCGTATCGGGGTTCTTCGTCGCCCAGGCGTTGTTGAAATCGGCGAATAGCGATTCAACTTGCGCAGTCGTTGGCGTTACGCATTTCGGTGCCTTTGCCGCTTTGGCAAAAGCAGGCGCGCTGATTGCAAAAGTGGCAAGAGCGGCGGTTACGATAAGTTTCTTCATTATACTTCTCCTGTTTGTAGTTGGGTATTTTTGAAAGGATCAGGCCGGATGAACCGGTTCATCCTGACCCCGGGTTTTCCAAAGCGAGAACACTATCCCGCCAAGAATTAGGGCAAAGGTGACGCCAAGGCTAAGCACCGGCGGGAACTTCTCGCCGCCAAGCACAAAGTCCGCGACGAAGATTTTTGAGCCGATAAACACGAGCACAAGCGCCAGCGCGTATTTCAGATAGTGAAAACGATGCACCATCGCAGCGAGCGCGAAATACAACGCACGCAATCCAAGGATCGCCATGATGTTGGACGTGTAGACGATGAACGTATCGGTGGTGATTGCGAAAATCGCTGGCACCGAATCCACCGCAAACACCAGATCAGCCAGATTAATAACGATCAGCGCCAGCAACAACGGCGTCATCGCGCGGACCATTTTTCCGGTTTTTTCATCCTGCACTTTGACGATGAATTTTTCGCCATGTAGTTCGGGCGTCACCCGGAAATGCTTGTTCATGAACTTGACGATCGGGTTTTTGGAAACGTCCATTTCCTGATCGCTGGAAAACAGCATCTTCACGCCCGTCGCGATCAAGAAGGCAGCGAACAGATAGAGCGTCCAGTAAAACTGCTCGACCAAAGCTGCGCCCAATGCGATCATGATACCGCGCAGCACGATGACGGCGATAATGCCCCAAAGCAGAGCGCGATATTGGTATTTTGCCGGAATCGCGAAATAGGTGAAAATCAGGCTGATAACAAAAACGTTATCAATCGACAGCGCCTTTTCGATGAAAAAGCCGGTATAGTATTTCATCCCCAGATCGGCACCCTTGGCCATCCAGACCCACACGCCAAACGCAAGCGCGATGGTGATATAAAAGGCGGTGAGTTTCAGCGATTCACCGATCCCCATTTCCTTGTCTTCCTTATGCAGGAATCCAAGGTCAAATGCGGTCAGCACCGCGACAAGGCCGATAAAACTGAGCCAGAACCAGACCGGTGTTCCCAGCCAGTCCATCATTAAAAAATCCATTATAATGTATTCCCTGATTTATATTCCAGCGCCACTCAGGGACTGTCCCCTTGGGGACTGCCCCTAAATCTAAGTGTGCAGTTGGAAAAAGGGACAGTCCCCAAGGGGACAGTCCCAGGCGTTTATTCCAATATTAAGCCACTTGCGGCCCCTTGCCGCCGCGCATCACCCTTTGCAGCCGATCCTTAACGACAAGCTTCAGCTTTTTCAGCCGCTGGATTCTGGCAAAGCTCGGCCAGCTACGGCGCACTTCACTGCGCAATTCATCATCCAGCTTCTGATGATATTGCATCAGGCGGTAGCTGTGGTTCGACATAATAAAATACTCCTCTTGAACGAATTGAAGTTCAATCGGATGCTCCAGTGCTGGAGCGTGGGCTTTCGGGGGAGGGAGGGAACCGCTCGACCCAGCACCGGAAACATCCGATGCGGCCGACATCACGTGCTTTCAAAGAAAGCGAGCGCCAGAGGGGCCCGGTCCGCATGGGGGTGTTAGAGCGAATCGGTCTGATTTGCAATAGGGGTTTTGGCTGTAGTTTGGATGGGGAATGGCAGCTTTGTTGGGGAGTCCGTAACGTCCGCTTTCAGCGAGACAAGGGCAAAGCAGACATTGATCCAGACAGTGTGCGCTTAATGAAGATTTGCACTCAACACTTCTGTCAGGCCCGCGCGAACATGGGTGAAAGGCAAGATCGAGCGCGACGCTCGTGCAAGGATGAATGCCCCTTCTAGTGCCGATACGATTGTGGTGGCGATCGCCGGAGCTGCATGCGGCGCCCACCCGGCGGCGATCAGATGACGTTCCCATGCCGTGCGCCACCCGCTAAAGATGGCGTCGCAAGCCGCCGTTACTGCTGCATTACCTGGTGCAAGCTCAAGACACGCGTTGGTAATCGGACACCCTTCGCTGAAATCCGACTGCGTCATCCATTGGGACAGCAGACTGCAAAGCGTGCCCAACGCGACTGCGGGGTCTGGTTCATCGGCGAGCACCCTATCCAGCTGGATTGCAAATACCGTTCCTGCCTTTTCGACGGACGCTGCCGCCAGCTGCTCCTTGCCTTGGGGGAAATGAAAATAAAGCGAGCCTTTGGGAGCGCCGCTCTCGGCGACGATCTGCGAGAGACCGGTGGCGTGGTAACCCTGACGCATGAAAAGCCTCGCTGCTGTTGCAACGAAGCGATCACGCGAAGTTTGCTTCTTTGGCATTCCATCTCTCTCGCATAAATATAGTGACTGGTCTATATAGTTTTGGCATGATCAGGGTTCGAATCGAGAAAGGCGCCGGAAATGCAGCAACTGAATTTCATCAAACCCCATGTCCTAGAATGGCATGAGGTCCCGCAACCGGTCCTGCCCGACGGGAATGCAGTGATCGTCAGGCCGCTGACCGTTTCGACCTGTGACATGGACGGCATCGTGATCGGTGGTGGCATGCCGCTACGTGGCCCGGTCCCGCTCGGCCACGAAGGCGAAGGCGTAATCATCGATGCAGGCGACAATGTACGCCGTTTCAAAGTTGGCGACCGCGTTATCATCCCCTGGAAGATCGCATGCGGCTCTTGCCTTCATTGCGGGCGCGGCCATACCGCGCAATGCGTAACTGTGCCACCGGAGGATGCGTTCGGCTGGGGACCCACTGCACCGCATTGGGGAGGGTTTCTGTCCGACGCCGTTGTCGTGCCATGGGCCGACCATATGCTGACACCATTGCCTAGCGACGTTGATCCGGTGCTGGCATGCGGCGTTGCCGACAATATCAGCGACGGCTGGCGCGCCGTAGCGCCGCATCTCGCCGGACGCCTTGGTGGCACAGTGCTGGTTGCCGGAGGCACGCCACCGGGATCGATTGGTCTGTACGCAGCGGGGATTGCTGTTGCGCTCGGCGCGTCGCGGGTAGTCTATGCCAGCCCCGATGCTGCGCTCAATGCCGTTGCGAAAGCCTTGGGCTGCTCGGTCGTCGATCTGCGCGAAACGCCCTTATCCGAGATTGGAGGCGATTTCGACATTACCGTCGACGCCCTCGGTCGTGCTGATGCCATTCCGCAATTGCTGGCGCAGACCGGACGCGCTGGCGTTTGCACCTCGATCGCAGGCGTTATGTACCGAAAGGCAGAGATCGTGTTTCCGGTCTATGAAATGTATCGCCGGTCGATCAGCTTTCACACCGGATGGGTGCACACGCACAGCATTTTCGACGAGCCGCTTGAACTGATCCGGTCCGGAAAGTTCGACCCAAGTCCGGTTACGACCCGCATTGTCGCATGGGAAGATGCGATCGACGCGCTGACTCAGCCGTTTATAAAAGTCATCGTCCGGCGACCTGAATGAACCAACGGCAAGTCTTGGGGAATGCGATTGGATGCCTAGACGACCGAAATCTTTTCGTAAACAGAAGTAAGCTATCGCACCCTCTCTTCACCCTTGCAATGTTGGATTATGCCTGCCAGCCTCCGTTCTCAACATCGCCAATCGCCCTATCGCTGTTCGGGTTTGCAATCAGCTAATGCTAACTCGGCAACGCTTAATCCCGAAATCCGAAAAAGCTGTTTAAGGTGAGACTTTAGTGTGACCTTTCACGCAATTCTGCGGGTTTCAGCGTATTTGGGCTACAGTTATCGCTTGTTTCCCTCTTCGTCGCCCCGTGCTTGACACGGGGCTTGGCTTTTTCTCTGCCGCCTAGCTGAAAAGCCTAACCCCGCATCAAGTGCGGGGCGACGGAGTGTTGTGGATGGGGGAATGTGGTCCTTTTAATCCCTCAGCAACTCATTAATCGCCGTCTTCGCCCGTGTTTGCGCATCGACGCGTTTGACGATCACCGCACAGGCCAAGTTCGGCCCCGGCGATCCGTCTGCCAA
>JANMGR010000205.1:0-2953 GCA_031374785.1 Sphingomonadales bacterium
GGTTTCAGCGATGTGGACCAGTTCGGCCATTTTGATGTCGGTGCCGTGCCCCTCGCAATAGGCGCGGCCATATTCAGGGACGACTTCGCAGCCGTAATACGCGGCAAGGCGCGTGGCGATGGTGGACGTTCCGGTGCTTTCAGGGCCGTGCAGGCAGATGCGTTTGATCATAATTGCGCGCTTAGCGCCTTTTTTGTTTCACGCGAAGAGCGCTAAGATTTTTAAGATGTTAGGACCGGCTGCTCTGTTCAATTCGATACATAAATCAGCATAAGATCGTCCTTGACGGTCAAGCTCTAACACTGCCCTCTTAAAAATCTTCGCGCTCTTCGCGTTAAACGAATTCTTGAGAAAGCCGCACTTTCCGCCATTGCCAGAGGCCTGCGGCAGCAAGCACAAGGAACAGCGCGTAAAGCCCTGCGGTCAGGTTAAGGTCCTTGACGATATATAATGGAATCGAAATCGCGTTCACCGCAATCCACCACCACCAGTTTTCCAAATACCGACGCGTCATGAGGATCTGCCCAGCGACAGAAAGCATCGCGACGCTAGCGTCCCAGAACGGATAGCTGGCATCAGTGTATTTGCTCATAATGAATCCCCAAACTGCCGTGGCGATAGCCGAACCCGTAATCCATGCAAGCAGCCCCTCAGTCGCCAAACGCTGGACAACGACCTCGCCAGCCTCGGCCTTGTTGCGGCTCCAACTCCACCAGCCATAAAGGTTCACGACGACAAAGAAGATTTGCAGCCCCGCATCGCTATAGAGTTTCGCATCGCGGAAGATGAAGAAATACAACGTCACCATCGCGATCCCGAACGGGTAATTCCACACCGAACGGCGGATAATCAGCAAGATGTTGGCAATGCCCAGCAGCACCGCGACGATTTCGATTGGGCTCATATTACCGCCGGGCATAGCGGCCGTGTGGCGTGTGTGCAATCGCAGCATGACAGCCGCTATCTCCTCTGCTAGGCGCGCCACCATCATGCTCAACGTAAACGGTATCACAGTGCGCCTAGGCGGTCGCGTTATCCTTGACCGCGCCACCGCCACGCTTCCTGCCTATGGCCGTATTGGCCTGATTGGGCGCAATGGTGCTGGCAAATCGACACTGATGAAAGTGATGATCGGGCAGTTGGACCCCGATGATGGCTCGCTCGATATGCCCAAGGGCACGCGCATCGGCTATATCGCGCAAGAGGCTCCAGCTGGTGACTCAACGCCGTTTGACACTGTGCTCGCCGCCGATACCGAGCGGGCGGAGTTGCTGTCCGAAAGCGAAGTCGAAGGTCTTGATGCTGACCGTATGGCCGAAGTGCACGAGCGGCTGATCGCGATTGACGCCTATACCGCACCTGCCCGCGCCAGCCGCATCCTTGTTGGCCTTGGCTTTGACGAAGAGATGCAAGCGCAACCGCTCGATAGTTTCTCAGGCGGGTGGAAAATGCGTGTGGCTCTCGCGGCATTGCTGTTTTCGCAACCCGATTTGTTGTTGCTTGACGAACCTTCGAACCATCTGGATTTGGAAGCAACGTTGTGGTTGGAAAACTTCCTGAAAAGCTATCCGGCGATGATGGTGGTGATCAGCCATGAACGCGATTTGCTGAACAACGTCGTCGATCATATCCTGCACCTCGAAGGCGGCACCGTTACGCTATACGCCGGTGGCTATGACAGTTTTGAACGGCAACGCGCCGAACGAGCAGCGCAATTGGCAGCGGCAAAGGCCGCGCAGGATGTGCAGCGGGCCAAGTTGCAGGATTATGTCGCACGCAACTCGGCCCGTGCCTCAACCGCAAAACAGGCACAATCGCGCGCCAAGGCATTGGCTCGAATGCAGCCTGTGCAAGCGATGCTCGATGATCCGACGTTAAGCTTTGCCTTTCCCAGTCCCGAAGAACTGCGCCCGCCGCTGATCACGCTCGATCTGGCGAGCGTTGGTTACACAGCGGGCAAGCCGATTTTGGAACGGCTGAACCTGCGGATCGACCCCGATGACCGGATCGCTTTGCTGGGCCGCAACGGCAATGGCAAAACGACGTTGGCCCGCCTGCTCGCCGCGCAGCTAACGCCAATGGATGGCGCGATGAACGCGTCGGGCAAAATGCGCGTGGGCTATTTCACCCAATATCAAGTTGAGGAACTCGACGGCGACGATACCCCGTTGGAGCATATGACGCGGCAGATGAAGGGGACGACCCCGGGTGCTGTTCGCGCCCAATTGGGCCGGTTTGGTTTTTCAGGGCCAAAGGCAACGACGCAAGTCGGCAAGCTGTCGGGCGGCGAAAAGGCGCGGCTGGCGCTGGCGCTGATTACCCGCGATGCACCGCATTTGCTGATTCTAGATGAACCAACCAACCACCTTGATGTCGATGCGCGTGAAGCGTTGGTGCAGGCGCTGAACGAATATGAGGGCACTGTGGTTCTGGTCAGCCATGACCGGCACATGCTGGAGTTGACTGCAGACAGGCTGGTGCTGGTGGACGGCGGCACCGCGACCGAGTTTTCGGGTACGATTGAGGACTACACCGACTTCATTCTGGGCAAAGGTCCGGCCAAGGAAAAGGTTTCCAAAGCCGATCGTAAGGAAGACAAAAAGGCAGCCGCGGCAGCGCGCGAGGCCAAGGCGGGCCTGAAACGCGCGGTTAGCGATGCTGAGGCGGATTTGGCCAAGCTGGAAGTTGTCCTGTCCGAGATTGATCGCGCAATGTTCGATCCAGCATCGGCGGCAAATGAGTATAAGGGTCTGACGATGGGCGAGCTGTCACAACGGCGCGGGAAGATTATTGCGGCGCAAGAAGCGGCGGAAGCGCGCTGGGTAAAGGCGAGTGAGGCTTTGGAGAAGGCGGGTTAGGGATTTTGGGGACTGTCCCAAGCGCAGCGCCGTGGACTGTCCCTAAAATCCCGTGCGCGACCTGCCTGGGACAGTCCGCTGCGCTGCGCTTGGGA
>JANMGR010000212.1:0-4800 GCA_031374785.1 Sphingomonadales bacterium
GTTTCGCCCAACAAGCGTTTGAGCAAATGCGAAACCTCCGCCACCACATCGGGCAGTTGCAGTATCTGTGGCCGCAAAGTTTGCTGGCGCGAAAAGGCCAGCAATTGCCGCGTCAGGCTGGCGGCGCGGTTGCTGTTTTGGCGGATCTGCTGGATGTCGTCATAATCGCTGTCGCCCGGCGGATGACGCAGCAGCATTAGGTCGCAATAGCCGATGATCGCGGTCAGGATGTTGTTGAAATCATGCGCGACACCGCCCGCGAGTTGCCCCACGGCCTGCATCTTGGTGGCTTGCGCGACTTGACGTTTCAGCTTTGTCTCTTCGCTATTGTCTTTGAGACCAATAAGCACCGCAGCTTCACCGAGCCCGCGCACACCCGCAATCGTCAAAGCGATCACTTCGTCCGGCTGATCTTTCAGCCGCACCGCAATATCGCCCGAATGCGCCTGCCCTGCGGCGTAGCGGCGGATGCTGTCGGACACTGCCGATTTGTCCTCGGCAATCACAAGGTCGCCGGGATAAGGCGGCATCGCGTCGGGGGTGAGGCCAGCGACGCGCGCAAAGCTGTCATTAGCGAACAGGAAGCGGCCGTCGCGGTTGACGAGTGCCAGCCCCAAAGGCAGGTTCGACAGCAGTTGTTCGACATGCACCAACGCCGTCGTCCGGTCGCTTTGCCCGCCGACGTCATCTATGGCGAGCAGCAAAGCGTTGCCCTGCGCGGTATCCTCGGAAAGCGGCACATGCAGCAGACGCACCGCCATACCGCGCGGCCCTTCGCGTTCGAAAAACACGCGGCCTTTATCGTCGAGGCGCAAGAACGACGCCAAATCGCGGTTGGCGATGTTGGCGTTTTCATCGCCAGTGGCGCGCACAGCAAAGGCGGCATTCGATGTTCGCACGCGGCCTTCGGTGCCGACAGTGACCGCCATGACGCCAGCCGAGGCCAATGCTCGCCCGATCCGGCCCGATACCAAGTCGTTGGCTTGCGTGACGATGTTGACTGCGGCCACCTCGGCAAAACGCCACATCAGATATTCATCGCCCGCCCCTGCCCGCAATACGCGGACCTGATACTCGGCACCGTTGTGCTTGACGCCATCAACGGTCGTGGAGCCATCGCGCCAACCGGCACGCCCTGCCCGCATCAGCAATTCGTGCGATGCCTCATCCAGTCCCAGATCCGGCGGCGCGCGCAAGCCTTCGAACGTTTTGGTAAAGCGGTCATTGGCGCAGAGCAAGCGACCAGCGCGGTCGGTAATGGCAACGGCGGCCTCGTCTTGCTCGGCTACGGCGCGGGTGACCGACCAATCGGGGGGTAACGCGGCGGCCACCACATCGGGCGTACGGTTGCGGCGCAGGAAATCGGCGACGGCCCAAAACGCGACCATCCCTGACAGCAAGCCGCCGACAAGCACCAAATTCTGCGTCATCAACCACAGGATCAGCGCCGAAAACGCGGTCGCCGCCGCCAGCCCGGCAGCGGCTAGGCGATTGCTGGCCAAATCGCCGTCACCGTCTCCACCAAAAATCTGTGCTGGAACCGATGGCGGCAATGTATTTCCTTACCAAATGCGAACGCGGTCCTCGGGCTTGAGGACCATATTATCGTCCGCCTTCGGCTGGAACGCCTCATACCATTTGTCAAGGTTGCGTATCACCCAGACGCGCTGTTTTGATGGGCTGTGCGGATCGGTCAACAGACGCTGGCGCAAATTTGCCTCCCGATATTTGCGCCGCCATACCTGCGCCCATCCAAGGAAGAAGCGTTGATCTCCGGTCATTCCGTCAATCACCGGTGCTTCTTTGCCGCCTAGTGACGCTTTATACGCATCATAAGCGATGGTCAGGCCAGCCAAATCGCCGATATTTTCACCCAGCGTAAATTCGCCTTTTACAAATTCTCCGGGGAAAATTTCATAGGCGTCATATTGCGCGATCAAGGCTTTGCCTGCGGTCTCAAATGCCTTCACATCGCTTTCGGTCCACCAATCGGACAAGCGGCCTTTCTCGTCATATTTTGCGCCCTGATCGTCAAAGTGATGGCTTACTTCATGGCCGATCACGGCACCGATACCGCCATAGTTGATCGCAGCATCGGCCTTTGGATCAAAGAATGGCGGCTGCAGTATGGCGGCTGGAAAGACAATTTCGTTCATCCCGAAATTGGCATAGGCATTGATCGTTTGCGGCAACATCCCCCATTCCCAGCGGCGGATGGGTTTGCCAAGCTTGCTGATATTATCGGCAAAGGCAAATTGGTTGGCGCGGACATTGTTGCCAAAGGCATCCCCCTTTACCATCGATAGCTTAGCATAGCTGTGCCATTGATCGGGATAGCCAATTTTGGTGGTGAAATTTGCGAGTTTCTGCCGCGCGCGCACTTTTGTTTGCGGCTGCATCCAAGCCAGATTGTCTATCCGCCGCCCCATTGCGCCCAGTACATTTTGAACAAGCTGATTAACCGCTGCTTTCGTTTCGGGCGGGAAATATTGCGCCGCGTATAATTTGCCGATCTCATCGGGAATCGAGCCCTCGACAAAGCCAATCGCGCGTTTCCAGCGGGCCTGTTGCTGAGGCGTGCCTGACAATGTTTTACTGAAAAAATCAAATACCGTCTGATCGACAGCCTTTGGCAGCACATCGGCATAGCTCGTCATTGCCGAAACAAGCATCTGATCCTTGAACACCGCTATGTCGGTTTCGTCGTAAATTTTGGCGATAGCCGTCAACGCCGTGGGTTGCGCAACTAACACTTCGGTGATTTTCGGACTGATTGTCTTTAGCATTTTGGAAATCGGCAGACCGGGCGTCAGCGCATCGAGCTGCGCCGTAGTGAGCTTGTTATAGGTCTTTGTCGCATCAGAGGAATCCTCTCTGGTCCAATGCACCGTAGCGATTTTCTTTTCGGTTTCAAAAATGGCATTCGCCCGCACTTCGGCGTTTTTCTCACCGGCGTTGGTCAGCATCTTTGTTAGGAAGCCTTTATAAGCTGTTCGTATTGCTTCAAACTTCTCTGTATCGAGTAAGTACATATCCCGATCAGGAAGTCCGGTCCCGGCCTGTCCCATGCTAAAAATATAGCTTTCCGGATTCTTGTCGTCTTGTCCAACATAGCCATAAAACAGTGCGCCAACGCCTTTTGGTGCCATTTTCGGCAGCAGAGCTTCAAATTGCTTTTTGGTTTTTACAGCGCGGATTTCATTCAGCATCGCGTTAACCGGCGCGATGCCCTTTGCCTCAATCGCTGCTTCATCCAAATAGCTTGCATAAGCGATGCCGAGTTTGCTCTTTGGGTTTTTCAGCTCTGCTTCCAATATGCCTTTGACGCGATCCTTTGACAGATCATCCAGCGCCGTGAACATACCGTAATTCGATTTGTCAGCCGGAATCTCTGTGCGTTTTTCCCATGCGCCATTGGCGTAGCTATAGAAATCATCGCCCGGTTCAATGGACGCATCAACACCGCTGGTATCAAAGCCGTAAGTCCCAAGCTGCGGGCCATCTTTCTTTGCTTCAACAGGCTTTTCTTCCGCAAAGGCAGGGGTAGAAACCGACAATGCGATTAACGAAACACTTGCAACAGCAAGCCAGCGTTGTGTGAACTTCATGATAAACTCCCAAAAATGGTGGATTGTAGCCAACGGCGAATCCGGAATGGGGCGAGGTTAGCGTAGGCAGGTCAAATCGTCAGCGCTTATCCACGAGCATCTACTGATTTCGACCGGCGACGCCATTTGGTCACAATGCGCCAGCGCCAGAACCAAGCAGAAAAGACATAGCCAACCGCCGCTGACACCACCGAAATCGCAAACAGCCCAAAGAGCATCGCGGGGGCTGCGTCTGAAAGCAGCCAATAGGATAACGCCTCAAGCTTAGGCCACCAGTCCATTTTTGCCTCAAGCAACGACATCAGATGCGTTGAATCCGCCCCCCCGACATAGGCCGATGCAACCAAAATAAACGGCGTTGTCAGCGGCATCGACAGAAACGTCATCGCGGCCCCAATAGGGATATTCGCGCGGATCGGCAGCGCCAGCAAAGCAACGCCTGCAATCTGCACTCCAGGAATTAGTAGGAATATACCGACCAACAATCCAAGAGCCACACCGCGCGGCACCGACCGCCTCGTAAAACGCCATAACGCTGGGTGAAACACACGCGCAGTAAAGGGCCGCAAGAAACGGTTCCGCTCGAAACTATCCCGAGTCGGTGCCTGATCATGCAGCCAGCGCGTAAAACCGCTCATCCCTTTTCCCGCATGATACGTCCCTGATCGCGCTTCCAATCGCGTTCCTTCTCAGTCGCCCTTTTATCAGGCGCTTTCTTGCCTTTGGCGAGGGCGATTTCGACTTTCGCCCGCCCGCGCGCGTTGAAATAAATCGACAACGGAACAATCGTCATCCCTTGGCGCATCACGGCGCCATGCATTTTGTTTATCTCTCGCGCATTAAGGAGCAATTTACGAGGACGCTTTGGTTCATGATTATTGCGGTTGCCGTGGCTGAATTCCGGAATATTGGCGTTAATCAGCCAGATTTGTCCGCCGTCTTTGACCTCGGCATAGCTCTCGGCGATAGAGCCTTCACCAAACCGCAAAGATTTAACTTCGGTTCCGGTTAAGGCAATGCCTGCCTCAAACTTATCCTCGATATAAAAATCATACCGCGCGCGCCGGTTTTCGGCGACGGTTTTGGCCTTATCGAAAGCTTCGGGTTTTGGGCGTGCCATTAGATTAGGCCAGCCAGCTCCAGCGCCGCATCTACCGCGGCACGACTAGCAGCCGACGCCGCAACCAGCGGC
>JANMGR010000005.1:0-12914 GCA_031374785.1 Sphingomonadales bacterium
TTTCAGGGGGAGAAAATTGCGGTTGTGCATGATCATGCTCCATATCCGTAGTAGCTGCCGAACTTGCGTCCAGTGGGGGAAAATTTGGTTTTGTTGAGCATCAACTGGATATGCTCACAGCCGCTCAACAGGCTAAGGGCATCGCGTAACGCGCTGTCTGTGGTGACATCGGCATGGACGACAACCACGGTCTGCCCGACTTGCAAAGCCAGCACAGAGGCGGGCGAGGCAGCAAGCGCAGGCGGGGAGTCAAAGATGATGATCCGCGCCGGATCGTGCGCGGTCAGCTGGTCGAGCACAGCGCCTGCGCGCGATGCGGCCAGATATTCGGTGTCTTGATTAGTCTGTGCGCCCGCTGGCAGAACCGACAGGTTGGGAATGTCCGTTGCAATGACATAATCCTCAACATCGACCGCCGGATTGGCGAGCGCGTCCATCAGCCCGGGGCTGCTTGGGATGCCGAGCCGCGCAAGCACGCTGGGCTTGGCAAAATCGGCATCAACCAAAAGGACGCGGTTGTCCTTTTCCGACGCCATCGACAGCGCCAGATTGATCGCGCAAAATGTTTTGCCTTCATTCGGATGCGCCGAACAAATCAGAATGCGCTCGCCGCGATCCACCGGATCAAGCCCTTTGCCGCCGCGTGCTGCGAGCAACAGCTGGCGTTTTACAATGCGGAATTCTTCGGACAGGCCCGTGACTGGACCGTCAGGGTCAATCATATTTGCAGCGGTTAGGCGTTCACGATCGATCTTTGCAAATCGCGCGCTTTGCGGGGCCGGTGCTGGTGGAGCAGCAGCAGTGCGGAAGCTAGTTGGCGCAGCCGAAGGTGCAACAACTACGGGCTGAGCGACAACAACAGCAGGCACAGGCACAGGATCAGCAATCGGCGCTATAACCGGCGCTGGCGCAGCGGGTGGCACAGGCGCGCCCACGCGCAATGCTGCACCAAAATCATATTTTTCTGACGCGCGTTCCAACAATGATGCGGGAAGCTTGATGGGGGTGTGCTTGTTCATTTTCTTCTTTCCCGTCATGCCAAACCGCGCTGGATTACTTCGACGACTTGCAGCAGCACAAAGACCGCGACCAAAGCCGCCGCGCCGCCAAAGAACAGCCGCAATTTACGTTTCCGCTCGACGCGTTGTTCGCCGGTCAGCATTTGCGAAATCGACCCGATCACTGGCAATCCGCTGGCACGTTCCAGCTTGGATGCGGTGGGATAGCTGGTTTGCAGATGGCCCAAGGCAAAGGCGATTGCCGCGCCAGCGCCAAGCCCTGCGAACAATACCAATGTCAAAAACAGTGGACGGTTTGGCGAGACTGGAGCCTTCGACAGCGTTGGTGGCACGTTGACGACGAACTGCACCGCATCGGTTTGCGCACCGACCTGACCGCGCAAGCGAATCTCTTCGCGGTCGGTCAACAATTTGTCATATTGCACTTTCAGCACTTCGTAATCGCGGTTGATTCGGCCATATTCAGCCGAAACACCGGGTTCAGCCGATTGCTTCGCAGCAAAGCCTGCCATATCCGATTGCAACGCTGCCTTACGCGCGCTGAGCGCGGAGACCGAAGCTTCCCGCTCCGCGCGCATCATCTGCAAGGATGAATAAGCGGGGTTGGGCGTTTTATAACTGCCGCCACCGCTGGGTGCGCTGCCGCCACCTTGCGTTTTCAGTATCGCAATCTGGTTACGTGTGGAAATCACATCGGGGTGATTATCTGTAAGACCCTTTGCCCGCATTGCCGCCAAATCGCCCTGTGCTTGCGCCAGTGCCGGATTGCCGCCACCACCGCCGCCACCCATTCCGGGCGTGCTCAACGATTGCGGCGTGCCTGCCAGTTGGCTGTTCAACGCGCCAAGCGCACTGCGTGCCTGGATCAGTTGCGAGTCAATCTGCCCCAGTTCTGCCCGCGCTGCTTCCATGCGCGTCGAGGCCGAACCGACACCCGGCAACATGCCCAGATTGTTAGTTTCAAATGCAACACGCTTTGCCTCGGCATCGGCCAGCTTTTTCTGCAAATCTTCCAGCTGCTTATCCAGGAAGCGGATCGACGTACTGGTTTCCTTACGGTCGCCTGCAATGCTATCTTCCTCAGCAACATCGATCAGTTTCTGCACCACATCGCGTGCATCTTTGGGCGATGATTGAAGGGCTGTAATAGTCAGGATATTGTCATTGTTGATATCGGATTTGACGTCAATATTTTTACGCAGTCCCGAAATTTTGCCCGCCACTTCTTGATCAGACACAACGCTGCGGCCCAGATCGGTGCCACGAATAACCTTCGCCAGATTATCAGACGAGCTGAGCGTTTGCTTTAATCGCTCGATGACTTTGCGTTGTTCGCCCGCCGTAATGCCGACTTTTTCGTTCAACAAACCCGCCATACGGATTTCAACCCGCGCCGAGGATTCATAACTGTTGGGGATCAACGCGACGACCAGCCAGCCGAGCAGGCAGATGCCCCACGCAATCGCGAGCGCCAGCCAGCGCCGGTTCCAGATGCTGTGGATCGCCAATCGCAATTCGTCGTAAAGGCCGTTCATATCGTTTTCTGTTCTCTTGTCCGTGCAGGTTCAGTTCGGTTTGGCGGTGCGCCAATCAAAACATGCTTTCAGGGATAATGATGACGTCGCCGGGCTGCAGCATAACGTTGGCTTTGGTATCGCCGCGTCGCAGCAGATCGTTGATACGCAGCGAATATTCCTGCATGCGGCCCGTTTCGCGGTCGACGCGTTGCAACCGGGCCTTGTTGCCTGCTGCATATTCGGAAATGCCGCCAACAGCCGTAATCGCATCAAGCAAAGTCATGTTCGCACGGTAAGGAACCGATGCAGGCTTGCCGACGCCAGCGCCGGCGATGCGGATTTGCTGGTTATTGGTCGCGGCAAACTCCATCACGATCACCGAGACAATCGGATCATTGATATATTGAGATAATTGCAGCTTGATATCCTGCGCCAGCATCGTCGCGGTTTTGCCCGCAGCGGGCATATCGGTAATCAGCGGCGTCGTGACGCGGCCATCGGGGCGCACCTGCACCGTTCCGCCAAGTTCCTCATTACGCCAAACGAAAATGCGGATTTTGTCCAGCGGACCGATCAGATATTCGTCGCTTGCCTGTTGCTGATAGGGAATTGAAGGAGCAGCAGGCAGGTTTGATCCGCCCATTGACGAACAACCGCTGATCGCCATGCTGCTTGCGCCCAAAGCCAAAATTGCCTTGTTTTTCAACGATGCTTTCATCTTCAATCCCTTTCAGCCAGCAGCGACAAGACGCCACTCCACACATGAGTGCCGCGATAATTCTCGCAGCTTCCCATTTGCTATGCCGAAAAAGGGTGAACAGACCGTTAGTATTGAACAGTCAGACTTGTAAAACTACGCGATGCGCCGTTTTGACACGATGAACGGTGCAGAGTTAACGATACGCTGACTGTATTAAGGATGAATTCAGGACGTATAAATCTTTCGCGCTTCATCGGCTAGCCAGTCCATCGCCGCCGCCCAAGGCCCATGCCCGTGGCTGATCCGCGCTACACCAAGCTCGGCCAGCCGTTTATGGTCAGGCACGCCTTCGCCGATCAGGATATTAACCGGCAAAGGCGATTTTTCGCATAGGCGCGCGATCAAAGCTTCATCGCGCAGAAATGGCGCAAACAAACCGCGCGCGCCAGCATCGGCATAGGCTTTGGTCCTTTCGATCACAGAATCGACAAGCGCCGCATCATGCCGTGTACGGGGTGTCAGTATGAAAACATCGGTGCGTGCATTGACGAAAACCCCGCTCGCCGCCGCTGCGGCTATGCGGGCTGCGGCCTGTTCAACCGCAAACAACTGACGCGTTACCGGGTCTTTATCTTCCAAATTGATGCCGACCGCACCGGCCTTTGCCGCACGGGCAACCGATTGCTCGACTTCGCTCTCAGTAGCGCCATAGCCCGCCTCCATATCAATCGTGACCGGCAGGTCGGTAACCATCTGGATGCGAGTCAGATTATCAATCGCAAAATCCAATGGTAGTTTCTCGCCATCGGCAAATCCGGCGGCGCAGGCCACGCCCCAGCTGCCGGTCGCAATTGCTTTCGCGCCAGCACCCGCCACTGCCTTTGCGCTGCCCGGGTCCCAGATGTTGTAAAGGATCAGCGGGTTGCCCGCGACATGCAGGCTTGCGAATGCATCAATCTTGCTCATCATGCTACTCCTTCACGTTCCAACAATTTGGCTTTGCGTTCCAGCCCATACGCATAGCCGCCAAGCGTTCCGTCGGTGCGGACAACGCGGTGGCAGGGGATCAGCACCGCAACATTATTCGCGCCATTGGCCGAACCCGCCGCGCGCACCGCTTTGGGTTTACCAACAGCGGCGGCGATATCAGCATAGCTGCGAGTCTCACCTGCGGGAATACGGCGCAGTTCCTGCCACACGGCCTCTTGAAAGGCTGTGCCCGCTACATCCAACGGGAGATCGGGCATTCGATCAGGATTCTCGACTGCGGCGACTGCACCTTTGGCCAGCTGCTCCATCGCAGCATCGGCGGGCAGGATTTCTGCCTTTGGAAAACGGCTTGCCAATGCGCCTTCATCCTCGTCAAACGATAATCGGCAAATCCCTTTTTCAGTCGCCGCAACCAGCATATCGCCCAGCGAGGTAGGGACCAAGGCCCAGCGAATGACCGCCCCTGCCCCGCCATTTTTCCAAGCACTTGGCGTCATCCCCAATCGTCCCTTTGTTTCCGCATAAAAGCGGCTGGGTCCAGAATAGCCCGCATCGTATATCGCATCGGTTATCCGGCCATTTTCGGCAAGTGCTGTTTCTGCGCGTTCCACCCTTTTCCCGCGCGCATATTGTGCAGGGGTTACGCCCGTTGCCCGTTTGAACAACCGGTGGAAATGATGGGGTGCATAGCCAACCGCCGCAGCCAGCTGTTTCAAAGGCGGCGGCATTTCTACTGCAAGCAAGTCGAGCGCCTTTTTTATCGCCACTTCGTCACGGGCAATATCATCGGGGCGACAGCGCAGACAGGCTCGAAAGCCGGCCGCTTTTGCCTCGGTGACATGGCGATAAAACACCACATTTTTGCGCAGCGGATGCCGGACCGGGCAGCTCGGCTTGCAATAAATACGGGTCGTTTTCACCGCGCCGATAAACTGCCCGTCAAAGCTACGGTCGCGCCGTAGAAAAGCATCCCAGGCGAAATCGGCGTCGATCATTTCAGTTCCGTTCTACCTTTGCTGAAAAACAGCCATGCGCCGCATTATGGGCGTGGATATAGGCGATGTCATCGCTTTCGAACAATTCCCGAATCTTGGCATCGGCTTGCCCCGGCAAAGCAAGCGCCGCATCGCGCAACATGCCGCCCGTATCAAAGCCGCGCAAGGCAATAGGGCGGCCTTCGAACACCGGCGGGATTTGGTCCCGATATTCGGCAGGCTCCGCTGCACCCTCCCGCACATAGATCGCATATGCCGAGCGATAGGGCGTTGCTACATCATGGCTGACATAGTTCAGCAGGATCAGGCTCTCCCCCGCCTTTGCGTCCTCCAGACTGATCCGGCACGGCCAGCCTTTGTCAGCACCAGCGGTAACGCGGACAGCGCCCGCTTCCTTCAAAACCTCCCCAGACGCTCCAATCAAATGGGCGAAAGGGTCAGGGGATAGTCCGGCAATGCGATAGGTCATGTCTGTTTCCTTTAGTGTGGATACCCTAGCGATAGTCTGCACAGCAAAACGAAGCGTCCCGAAACTTGCTTTCAAAGTTCTACGGCAGAATTTTAGACCAACGTTGGTCGCAAATCCCCGTTCCGCTTGCGTCTTTTTCACTGCCCTGCCACATCGGCGGTATGCGCGAAAAGGAACTTAGGCTGGCTTTGATCTGCTATGGCGGGGTCAGTCTGGCTGTGTACATGCACGGCATTACGCGCGAAATTTGGCATTTGATCCGCGCCAGCAAAGCCCATCTTGAGCATGGCCCTGCAGGGTCTGGCAGCGAAATTGCTTACCGTGAATTGCTGGAGTTGATCGAGGCCAAATCTGGCACACGGATGCGGGTTTTGACCGATATCATTTCGGGGGCAAGCGCAGGCGGCATCAACGGCGTATTCCTGTCGCAAGCCATTGTGACAGG
This sequence comes from Sphingomonadales bacterium, assembly GCA_031374785.1. GTDB lineage: Bacteria > Pseudomonadota > Alphaproteobacteria > Sphingomonadales > Sphingomonadaceae > Sphingorhabdus_B. The sequence continues at coordinate 6,136 of JANMGR010000005.1, forward strand.
CCAATCGCTGGAGCCGCTGACCGATATGTGGCTGAAAAATGCTGACGTCGAGGTGCTGCTCGATCCCGATGCGCGACCACTATCGCGGTTTTCCAAATTCTGGGCGGCACCGATTGCTTGGGCGATTTTGCGCAGGCGTGGTGGGCCAGTGCAGATGACGGTCGCCAAAGAAGCCCGCGACGAGGTAGCGACGAAGCTATCCAGCTTTGTCCGTGCGCGCTGGTTCCAGCCGCCCTTTGGGGGCCGGGTGTTCTCCAATCTATTGCTGAACGCCTTTGCCGCGATGGAGAAGCGGGGGGCCGACAGTGCGCTCTTGCCAGCTGGACAGCCGCTTGATCTGTTCGTCACTGTCACAGACTTTCATGGGCATCAAGAACGGCTGACGCTGAATAGCCCGTCAGACATTAGCGAGACCGAACACCGACTGACCATCGGTTTTTCCACGCGCAGCCAATTCGGTGAAGGCTTTGCAAATGCCGCCGAATTGACCTTTGCGGCACGTTCCACGGCCAGCTTTCCGGGTGCTTTCCCACCCTTTAACGTGCGCGAACTTGACGGGTTGCTTCAAAGCCGCGCAGTCGAATGGAGCGGACGCGACGCTTTTCTAAAGCGGATACTGCCGGAACAGTTTGCGATGGGAACCGCCGAGGACACATTCCTGATCGACGGATCAGTGCTTGCCAATGCGCCCTTTGCGCAAGCCATTGATGCGCTGCGCAACCGCCCTGCGCGCCGCGAGGTGGACCGACGCTTTGTCTATATCGATCCGAAACCGGGAATGCCCAGCTTTCGCATACGAGGCGGCAAACAGGGCGTCGGGCCGCGCAAGCCCCCAGGCTTTTTTGCCACGATTTTCGGCGCAACGTCCGACATTCCGCGTGAACAGCCGATCCGCGATAGCCTAAACGCTATCGAGGGCCGGTCTGGGCGCATCGCCCGGATGCGCGAGATTACCGAGCATCTGGAGGTCGAGGTCGAACAGATGATCGAGACGATGCTGGGCAAAACTTGGTTCCTATCCAAACCCACGCCCGAGCGGTTGCGCAAATGGCGGCTGACGATGCTGGAGAAATCTGCCGACGCCACTGGCTACAGCTATCCGGCCTATGCGCATTTGCGGTTGATGGGTGTGCTTGACGAACTGGTCGCAACCGCACGCAGGGTATGGCCAGATGGCGGGCAGGATCATTTCCGCCAATTGCGCGGCGCATTATGGGCCGAGATTTGCAGTCGCGGCCTTGACCGGATGACCGGGCCAAAAGGCAAAGTCGCCGCTGCGTCATCAATCGCATTCTTCCGCGACCATGATGTCCGCTTTCGTATTCGCCGTCTGCGCTTTCTAGCACGGCGGCTTACCGAAGATGTCGAAGTCGCTGTCACCATAGAGGATGCCGTGGCCGACCGGTTACGCCAATCAATCTATGCCTCGCTCGCGCATTTTTTGCAGGTGGAGACCGCAGAGTTTTTAGGCGCTGATGTCGCCGAAGCTGTGCGGCACGGCGTTGGGAACCCGGCGGCATTGCTCGACCTGCTTGCCAGCCGCCGCAATCTGGAGGCGGGCGACGCGGCGACCGATGTGGCGCTAAACACTGCACTTGCCGATGTCCCCGACGCCGCAACCCGCGCTACTTTGCTCGGCTATTTGGGCTATATCCTTTACGACATTGCCACGTTGCCATTGTTGCAAGGCGAAGGACTCGACGAATTTGACCCGATCAAAGTCGACCGCATTGCCCCAGACGATGCTAACACGATCCGCAAAGGCGGCGCGGCAGAAACGCTAAAGGGGATCGAGTTCAACAATTTCGGCGCATTTTTCAGCCGCGCTTACCGCGAGAATGACTATCTGTGGGGACGACTGCACGGCATCGACCGACTGGTAGACATTGTGCTGTCATCGATGCCCGGCACAGTTTCTGCACAGCAATCCGAAGTGCTGGCGATCAAGACAAAGGCATTCATCGCTGTCCTCGACGCCGAAGCGCCGAGGTTGAAGCGTATTCAGCCGCTGATTGCCGATTTGCGTGCAGAGATCGCAGCGATTAACCCTTAAGATTGTTATACACCGTCTCGACAAAGCGGTCGGCGCTGATGAAGCCTTTTGGGTTTACGCCAAAACCATCAGTGGGATTGGTCGCTTTGATCTGATCCAGCGTCAGGCCCGCTTTGATCCCTGCCTCCACTTTGGCGATGACCGTTGCGATCATGTTACGGTGGTTTTGCAAATCAGCCTTGGTCGCCATCGCGCCATGCCCGGGAATGATCTTGGTCTGGTCATTGGCAAGCGCCAGCACCTTATCCGCCGCCGCCACAAACCCGCGCACATCGCCGCCGCTATCCCGATCGACATAGGGGAAACTAACCTGCAGCATGAACAAATCGCCCATATGAATGACGTTTGATTTGGTCCAGTGAATGATCGAATCGCCATCGGTGTGCGCAGCAGGCATATGGATGACGCGGATTTCTTCCCCGTTTAGATGCAGCTTTAACCCCTCGGCATAAGTGATAACGGGAAGCGCAACAGTCGGCGCTGGCGGAATGGTTCGAGCGCCGGACGTGCCAGCCCCCGATACGGCCCCTGCGGCCAGACGCACACGAACATTGTCATGCGCCATAATGACCGCGCCTGCCTTACCCATATTCTCGTTCCCGCCGCTATGGTCGCCATGCCAATGGGTGTTGATCAAAAACTTGGTGGGCGTTGCCCCCAAGGCCGCCACGGCCGCCTGAATTTTCTCGGTCATTGGGGCGTATTGATCGTCAATCAATGTAGTGCCGTCTGCACCATAGGAAATGCCGATATTGCCGCCAGCACCAAACAGCACCGCAACGCCGGGGGCGAGCTGCTGCGTTGTCACCTCGACTTTAGAAAAATCCTGTTGCGCGACCGCAGGAACAGCAGACAGTGCACACAATGCCAAAATTACGGGCCGCATTTTCATTTCACTTTTCCTTTTCATTCAGGCGTGGAAGGCCACACCAACTCACCAGCATCCGCCAGCATTTTTAGCATCACCGCAGCGCCGCATTGTTGCGAACGCGCAGTATAACTAAATTTTCCATCAGCGACATATTTGCCGCGATCGTAATGGTTGGAAAAGCTCCACAAATACGGCGTTGGGACGCCATAGCCGCGATAGCCGAAACCGTTATAGGCCTCCAGCCGGTAGAGCGTGCGCTCCAGACTCCAATCCTTTTGCCCGGTAAAGCCGAGAAGACGCAGCGCATCTTTCGCGCTCGATTCCCAATCGGATGGCGGCAACCATTTGGTCGGGCGACCAGCGGGGACTTGGCGCGTGCGTGACGACAACGGGAAATCTCCGTTATGCAGATGCGCGCGAAAGTTAAAGCTTGCCTCCAACCCATGCGTCACCGCGATAAAATACCACGGCACGCCAGTTTGCTGCCCAACGCTTTCATAACGCGCCTTTGACTTGCGGATCATCGCCAGATGCCAGTCAACCGATTCCGAACGCGTTTCGCGCACGGATAGCTTGCGATAGAGACGGCCATATTCCGCGTGCAGGGACGCATAGTCTTTCGCTTTGCTCATCGGCTTGTCGGGTTCTTCTGGCGTATCGATTACGACAGGATCGGGCAGCTTAACCTCTGGCACAGGCAAAGGACCGGGTTCCTCGGTAGGAAGTTCAGTCGCTATATCGGGAACTGGTATCGCATCAACCGGCGGCAGACCAATTACCGGTTGCGCTGGCACAATGAACGCCGGTTCTGAACCCGCAAAGGAAAGCTGCTCAAAACTTGGTGGAGCAAGCCGCAGCGCCTCTGGCAATTCATGCTGCGTCTGGTGGATATCAGCAAGCAGCTCGCCCGCCTTATCCGCGAGTCCTATGTCAACCGTTTCGGCGCGGTCGATCAGAGCAACAAGTCGAGGTAAAACAAGCTGATACAAAGCGTCATCGACAGAGGTAATCCGCTGCCCTTTGTTCCGCGATAGAATAGAATCCGGGATTTTCTTATTGTCCGCTTCGCGCTCCAAGCGGAGCACGCCGTCCGCCAAGCGAATATAGCTCAAAGGCTTTCGCGGGATGATATCCAGGATTTCTTTGGGCACTGGCAGACCCAAAAGATTACCGTCCTGCGCAAAAGCCCTCGCGCTGAGTCCCGCCAACGGCACCGCCACCGCGCCACGTAGCAATTCCCGCTTGGTGAAACCGAATCGACCCATGTTGCTCTCCTGTGCGGAAAACTATCATTGGTCATCGCCAAAGTCTGCAATCTAATCGGTCAGATCATCCCAGATGTTTTTGATGCGGTCAAAAAAGCCGCGCGATTGCGGGCATTCTTCGCCGGTTTCGGTCTCGCGGAATTCGCACAATATCTCTTTTTGCCGCGCGGTCAGGCGGCTGGGCGTTTCGACATCGATCTGGATGACAAGGTCGCCATGTCCGCGCCCTTGCAGCACCGGCATACCCGCACCGCGTTGGCGCAGCTGCTTGCCCGACTGGATGCCTTCGGGGATGTTAATGACATGCCGCTTGCCATCCATGCCCGGGATGACGATCTCGCCGCCCAAGGCCGCTGTCGTGAAACTGATCGGTGCTTGGCAAAACAGGGTTGTGCCTTCGCGCTGAAACACGGTGTGCCGCGCGACATGGATAAAGATATACAGGTCGCCAGCGGCTGCGCCATTTGGCCCCGCCTCACCTTTGCCAGCCACGCGGATGCGCGTGCCTTCATCGACGCCCGGCGGGATATCGACTGTGATCGATTTGCGTGCCTCGACCCGCCCATCACCGCCGCATTTGCGGCACGGGCTTTCGATGACTTCGCCGCGTCCGTGGCAGGTCGGGCATGTGCGCTCGACCACAAAAAAGCCCTGCTGCGCGCGCACTTTGCCGTGGCCGCCACATAGATTGCATTGCCGTGACCCAGTGCCGGGTTTCGCGCCAGAGCCGTCGCAATCATCACATTGATCGGCGACATCGATTTTGATCTCAGTCGATTTGCCGTGAAATGCTTCGTCTAGACTGATCTCAAGATCATAACGCAGATCGGCCCCGCGCGCAGGCCCGCGCTGACGACCGCCGGCAAAGGCATCGCCGAAAAAGCTTTCAAAAATGTCGCTGAAATCGCCAAAGCCCTGCGATTGGCCACCGCCAGCACTACCCATGCCGCCATTTTCAAACGCCGCTTTGCCGAAGCGGTCATACGCCGCGCGCTTTTGCGGGTCTTTCAGGCAATCATAAGCAACAGAAATTGCCTTAAACTTCGCCTCGGATTTATCGCAGCCGGGGTTGCGGTCAGGATGGCATTCCATCGCGATCCGGCGATATGCGGACTTCAGCGTCTTTTCATCGGCTGTCCGCTCAACTTCTAGTAGTTCGTAATAGTCTATGTCGAGACTCAAGGCTCACACTCCCCATGACCCCGCTTCGTCATTCCCGCGAAGGCGGGAATCCATCACCCAATTGTAAAATTTACAGTGCCGGTGATGGCCCCCCGCCTTCGCGGGGGTGACGAACATTGGGCTTACCTTAGTCTTTCTTGTCTTCATCAACTTCGGAGAACTCGGCATCGACAATGCTGTCATCCGCTGCAGCTTCTTCTGCCGGAGCGTCACCGGAGGCGGAACCGCCCGCCGCTTGCTCTTGCTCGTAAATCGCCTGACCCATTTTCATCGCAACTTGGGCCAAGGCGTTTGCCTTTTCCTTCATCGCTTCGGGCTCGCCGCCTTCGATGGCGGTTTTGGTTTCGGCAATCGCGGCTTCAATCTCGCTGATCAGGCCAGCATCGACCTTATCCTTATGCTCCTCGATCTGCTTTTCCGTTGTGTGGACAAGGCTTTCGGCGTTGTTCCGCGCTTCGGCAGCTTCGCGTCGCTTTTTGTCTTCCTCGGCAAAGGCTTCGGCGTCGCGGACCATTTGATCGATATCGCTGTCGGACAGGCCGCCCGATGCTTGGATCTTGATCTGCTGTTCTTTGCCGGTGCCTTTGTCCTTGGCAGTCACGCTGACCAAACCATTGGCGTCAATGTCAAACGTCACTTCAATCTGCGGAACGCCGCGCGGTGCTGGGGGAATGCCGACCAGGTCAAAATTGCCCAGCACCTTGTTGTCAGACGCCATCTCGCGCTCGCCTTGAAACACGCGGATCGTCACTGCGTTCTGGTTGTCGTCAGCGGTCGAAAATGTCTGCGACTTCTTGGTCGGGATCGTCGTGTTGCGATCAATCATGCGGGTAAATACGCCGCCCAATGTCTCGATGCCCAGCGACAAGGGTGTCACGTCGAGCAGCAACACGTCCTTGACGTCGCCCTGCAACACGCCCGCCTGAATGGCAGCACCCATCGCAACCACTTCGTCAGGGTTCACGCCGGTATGCGGTTCTTTGCCAAAGAACGCTTTCACAACGTCGCGTACTTTGGGCATACGCGTCATACCGCCAACCATCACAACTTCGTCGATCGCGTCAGCTTTCAGCCCCGCATCGGCAAGCGCCTTTTTGCAAGGTTCCAGCGTGCGCTTGATCAACGCATCGACCAGCTTCTCAAGGTCGGCACGGCCAATATTCTTAACCAGATGCTTCGGACCATTTTGGTCAGCAGTGATGAACGGCAGGTTGACTTCGGTTGTTTGCGCCGAGCTAAGCTCGATCTTCGCCTTTTCAGACGCTTCCTTCAAACGCTGCAACGCCAGCTTGTCCTTGGTCAGGTCAATACCTTCGGCTTTTTGGAACTCAGCCGCCAGATATTCGACGAGCACGCTGTCGAAATCTTCACCACCAAGGAAGGTATCGCCATTGGTCGATTTCACTTC
>JANMGR010000029.1:0-29048 GCA_031374785.1 Sphingomonadales bacterium
GATCCGCGTTGCCGCTGGCGAGAAGCTCGCCATGACGCAGGATGACATCAAGATCGACGGTTGGGCCATTGAAAACCGCGTCTATGCCGAAGATCCGTACCGTGGGTTTCTGCCAAGCACGGGTAGGCTCACAAGATACCGTCCACCCGTTCCATCAAACTCCACTAGTCACCCCGTGCTTGACACGGGGTTAGGCTTTTCTTCGGACGCTGGGGTAAAAAGCCAAGCCCCGCATCAAGTGCGGGGCGACGGTGAGTTGTTGAGTGAGATTAGGGGCGTTGACGGCGTGCGCGTGGATGACGGCGTTGAAGAAGGCGGCGAAGTGTCGATGTTCTATGACCCGATGATCGCAAAGCTGATCACATGGGGCAAAACCCGTGACGAAGCCGCCGACCTGCAAATCGCTGCGCTCGACCAATTCGAGATCGAAGGGCTTGGCCACAACATCGATTTCGTCTCCGCTATCATGCAACATCCGCGTTTCCGTTCAGGCGAACTGACCACAGGCTTCATTGCCGAGGAATATCCCGATGGATTCCACGGCGCGCCTGCGTCGCCTGAGTTGTTACGCGAAATCGCAGCCGTCGCTGGTTTTATGGCCTGCGCCAATGCCGACCGTGCACGGCAAGTCGATGGACAGCTGGGCGATGATCTTGACCCGCCGGGCGATTGGCAAATCACTGTCGATGGCGTGGCGCATGATGTAGAAATCGGCGCGGACGAGATTTTGGTTGATGGCGAGTCCATCAACCTGTTCCTTGAATATACCCCCGGCGACCGGATGGTGGTCGCGGAAATAGACGACAGCGATTTGGCCATCAAAGTTGCCAAGACCGCCACCGGTTTCGCTATGACCACACGCGGGGCGACACACAAAGTCCGCTGCTTGCCCGCGCATGTGGCGCCACTGGCGCAGCATATGATCGAGAAAATCCCGCCCGATCTCTCGCGCTACCTGATCTGCCCGATGCCCGGGTTGATCACAGCGGTGAATGTCGAAGTGGGCGACAAGGTTGAAGCGGGTCAGCCGTTAGCAATTGTCGAGGCAATGAAGATGGAAAACATCCTCCGCGCCGAAAAATCGGGGACAGTGAAGGTCGTGAACGCCAAGGCGGGAGATAGTCTGGCGGTGGATGCGATTATTTTAGAGATGGAGTAGCTACTCATCTTGTCATAAAAAGATGAAACATTTGGGAGGAGAACCAAAATGCCATTACCCATTACCGCCTTTGTCGCGGCGGTCTGCGCGATTATGTTGCTGATTACCGGCGTTGATACCGTCCGTCAGCGTATCCGTCTAAAGGCTGCTTTCGGAGATGCAGGGGACGCAAAGCTGATTAGCGCGAGCCGCAGCCACGGCAACCTTTCCGAACATGCGCCGATCGTGATCCTTCTGATCGGTATGCTGGAAATGGCACAAGCGAACCATATTGCGTTGATGGCCGTCGGCGCACTGTTCTTGTTTGGCCGCGCCGCGCATATCGTCGGCCTCTATACAGCATCAGATCCAGGTAAGCCCCCTGTGCCACGGCAGATTGGTGTGGTTGTTACATGGCTGACGCTTTTGCTTCTGAGTGGCTGGACAATCTTTTTTCTCGCCACCCGCAATTAACCCTCCAAAATCGCCACCGCCCTGATCCAACCTGCACTTGCGCGTTCGATTTTCACCGGAAAGCATGACACCGTAAACCCAAACGCGGGCAACGCTGCCAAGTTAGTCAGCTTCTCGATCTGGTAATAAGGTATAATCCGCCCCGCTTTATGCCCGTCCCAAATAATGCTTGGATCGCGGTTTTCGGCCCAGCGTTTTGCCGTGTGACTAAACGGTGCATCCCAACTCCATGCGTCGGTGCCTACCACCTGAACGCCGCGTTCGGTAAGGTACAGCGTCGCCTCTGCGCCCATGCCGCAGCCTTGGTCGGTGAAATTGTCTGTGCCGTAAATCGCGCCTGATTGCACCAGCACGATATCGAGTGGTTGCAGCGTGTAGCCAATCCGCTCGAATTCTGCCGCCAGTTCCGCCGCACTCACCACATGACCGGCTTGCATAGCCGAAAAATCAAGCTTTACCCCGGGGCGGAAAAACAAATCGAGCGGCGCTTCATCAATCGACGGGGCAGGGGTTGCGCCCCTGTCGGTGGTCGAATGAAAATGCCACGGCGCGTCCATATGTGTGCCATTGTGCGTGGATAATATCAGGCTCTCGACCGCCCAACCTTCACCATCGGGCAGATCTTCGCGGGTCAACCCCGGGAAGAACATCGCAATCTGCTCCCATGTATTCTCATGCGTCATATAGGTGATTTGCGGTCGCATCACCGGCGGGTCAGAAATCACATCATTGGTGATTGGGATCGACAGATCAATAAAGCGCGTCACGAAACTCTCCTCATCATGCATAGCTAATCCGAACGGTGGATAAGCACAACATGCCGCTTGAATGGCGCGGTGTAGCATTTAAGAGAGTGGAAAGAGCGGGGAAGGGAATTCGCATGGCCGACACGGCAGCAATCGATGCAAAGCGCGACAGGCTGGTAATCACCGCTTCGTCGCTGGGCACTGTGTTCGAATGGTATGATTTCTTTGTCTATGGTATTCTGGCGGCGCTAATCGGCAAGCTATTTTTTCCCGCAGACAGTCCGACGGCCGCGACTTTGGCATCGCTTGCGATCTTTGGTGCAGGCTTTGGTGTCCGGCCATTTGGTGCGATTTTATTTGGCTATTTTGGGGACAAGATTGGACGGAAATACACTTTTCTGGTCACGATAACGCTGATGGGGGTGGCGACAGCAGCCATCGGATTATTGCCAACCTTTGCAACGGCCGGCGTTTGGGCCGCAGCTTTGCTTTTATTGATGCGCTGTCTGCAGGGCCTCGCGCTTGGCGGTGAATATGGCGGTGCGGCGATTTACGTTGCCGAACATGCGCCAGATGGAAAACGCGGCCAGTATACCAGTTGGATTCAAGCGTCAGTGGCAGGAGGCTTTCTACTTGCCGTAATCGTTGTGCTGATCACACGCTATTCAATGAGTACCGAGGCGTTTGAAGCATGGGGATGGCGCGTCCCGTTTTTGACCTCGATTTTGCTACTGGCAATATCGCTTTATATGCGGCTTAAACTGTCTGAAAGCCCCGTATTTAAAGCGATGAAAGAGGCTGGGCAAACATCCAAAAACCCGTTTGTAGAAAGCTTTACTTATCCTGGAAATGTCGGGCGCATTTTTGTCGCGTTGTTCGGCGTCGCTGCCGGCCTGACTGTTATTTATTATACCTCGCAATTTGGCACACTCTATTTCCTGACCGGGACCGCGCGTGTGCCAGAGGCCGATGCGCTGTTGTATATGGCGGTTGGAGCCGCTCTCGCAGCCCCTACTTATGTAGCGTGTGGTTGGCTGTCGGATAAATGGGGGCGTAAACGATTGTTGCTGCTCGGCTATGCATTGGCGATTGTTGGCGTGTTCCCGATTTTCTGGATGATGGCCGATGCGGCCAACCCGGCGCTGGCAAAGGCCACGGTCAATAATCCCGTCACGCTTTCCATGCCGACATGTAATTTCAACGCGCTGAACCGCGTGCATGATACCGAATGTGCGAATGCACTCAACTTCCTGACGAAGCGCGGCATTGCTTATAGTAAGCAAGAGGCGGCGAGTGTGTCGTTGAAGGTCGGCGAAGCGCAAGTGCAGGGCTTTGATGAAAAGGCCTATGTCGCAGCATTGGAAAAGGCAGGCTATCCCGACAAATCGGATCCGGCACAGCGGCAGCCGTGGAAGATCATTCTTGCAGTGTTCCTGATGGTGGCCTTATCCGGCATGACCTATGGTCAAGTCGCCGCGATTTTGGTTGAGATGTTTCCAGCGAAAATTCGCTATACATCGATGTCGATCCCTTATCATATCGGAGCTGGCTATTTTGGCGGGTTTTTGCCTTACATCTCGCAATATATCGTTGCGCAGACAGGGCAGCCGTTTTCCGGGCTTTGGTACACCGTCGGAGTTACAGCGATGGCGTTTATTGTTGCACTGATATGGCTGCCTGAAACATCCGGTAAAACGAAACTGGATTGACGCAAAACGCGGTGCGAGCATAACACAGCCATGATTGACTTTGCCTCGCCTATACGTCTGCAACTGGATGGTGGCGCCTTAATTGCCAACTGGCGGTTTCTAAAAGGTCAGGGTAGCGCCCAATGCGGTGCTGCGGTGAAGGCAGATGGCTATGGTCTAGGTGCGCGCGAAGTTGTGGCACGATTGGCATCTGCGGGCTGTCAGCAGTTTTTCGTTGCGCATTGGAAAGAGGCTGCGGCGATTGCGGACGTTGTCCCGCCCAGCCAGATTGCTGTGCTGAACGGCTTTGATGCGGATGATCCATCCAGCGTTTTAGCTCTTGGTGCTGTTCCAGTGTTGAATACACCGATGCAGGTTGCCCGTTGGAAAGCCGCAGGGGGCGGCATTTGCCATATTATGCTCGATAGCGGCATAAACCGGCTTGGCATCGGGCCAGAGCAATTGAATGAAGGTCTATTCGACGGATTAAACATTGATATTCTGCTGTCACATCTCGCGTCGGCGGACGAAGACGTGCTGCAAAATACCGCACAACTCGCGCAATTTATCGGCATGGCAGAGGGTATTCAGCCAAGACGAATGAGCCTGGCAAACAGTGCCGGAATCATGCTGGGACCGAATTATCATTTTGACCTAACGCGCCCCGGCCTGTCGCTTTATGGCGGGATGGCGCGAGCCGAAATGGAAGGTTATATTCGGCCGGTTGTGCAGCCTCAGGCGCTGGTTTTGCAGGTTCGTGATCTGCCGGAGGGATCACTTGTTGGCTATAATGCGACGTATGAAACGACAGTGCCAACGCGGGTTGCGACGTTGGCGATAGGTTACGCCGATGGCTATTGGCGCGGATTTTCGAACAACGGGCATGTCGATTTTGAGGGACAACGGCTGCCGGTGATCGGCCGTGTTTCAATGGACCTGTTGCTGGTCGATGCAAACACTACACCACAGTTGGCCGAGGGTGACTGGGTTGATATCGGATTTGATCTGCCAACTGCGTCGGTAGTGTCGGGCATGTCGCAATATGAATTGCTGACCGGGATTGGACACAGGTCGGAGCGGATCTGGGTTTAGACATCCGTTTCACGCAAAGCGCGCAAAGATTTTCAAGAGGTTGATGGAAGAAATGAGCGTTGGGTATCGATCCAACGTCTTCATAATCTTTGCGCGCTTTGCGTGAAACGTCATCAAACTATGCTGACTGAGATTTCGAAATGCAATCAGATGATACGCAATAAAAAGGGCGCCCGCAGGCGCCCTTTCCATTTCAGCTTGACGAAAAGCGTTTAGAATTCAGCGTTAACACCGAAGAAGAAGTTCCGGCCAAAGCTGTCAAATGGCGAACCACCAACTGTTCCCAGTTCACCATTTGGTGGCTGACGATCAAGTATGTTCGACACACCGCCATAGAAGCGGAAATCGTTGCCCACATCGATGCCGATACGGATGTCATGATACAGGATATCCGGATACCATTTGTTCGCAACCGCATCAGCATTGTTCGCAGGAATGGTCGTCAAAGCACCGGCGGTGCAAGGCACAGCCGCTCCGTTGATGCCGCCCGTATTTGGCGTAACGCCAGTTGTTGGGCACAAACCAGTGTATGCGTTCAATGTTTCATAAGCCAAACCATTGTTCACTTGCTTGCCGATGTAGCGTGCAGTGTAACGGAAATCGAAATCACCGAAGTCATAATCGAAGAACGCACTCGCGGCCCATTGTGGATCGCCCAATTCGCTCAAACGACGGTTAGGAACGTTTGGAGTAGTCGGATCTGGGAAGTCATTCAATGTAAGCACCTTGGTAGCGATCGCACTCAGACGCAGACGATCACCATTGTCGAACGTCCGACGATAATCGATGTCAAAGTCCAGACCCCTTGTTTTCTGCGAGGCGAAGTTTACGCCTGAAGAGATTGCAGCTGGAACAGCAAACAGTCCGGTTGTCGGATTGCGTGATACAAGTGCGCAGAACGGATTATTGATACCAGCAGCGTTGTCATAGCAAAGATTGATAATCGTCTGAGCACCCAAAAGTGCAATCTGATCCTTCACTGTGATCTTGTAGTAATCAACAGTCAGCGTCAGGCCGGGGATAAACCGTGGTTTAACAACTGCACCGACGGTCAAGCTCTTGCCGCGCTCTTCCTTAAGGAACTGATTACCGCCCTGCGAAATGCCGATGCTTTGCGTCAATGCCGTGCAATTCCGCCAAGGAGTGCCGACAGCGCCCGGGAATGCCGAACCAACGCAAGCTGCCGATGAAGCAGCATTGTGCAAAACCGGAACAGCCGCTGCGGCACAGTTTGCTACGCGAACGCCGGTTCCAATGTTGTTCTGATCGCAAGGGTCAGCCAAGAAGTTGAAGCTTTGCGATTGCGGCGAGAACAAATCCGACTGTGTAGGCGCACGAACCGAAGTCGCATATGCTGCACGGAAACGGATGTCTTCGACGGGTGCGAAAATGCCCTGAATGTTATAAGCATAAACCGTTCCGGTCAGTTTCGAGGCACCGCCATAATCCGACACACGACCTGCGACGTTAACTGACAGTTCTTGTGCAAATGGCAGATCCTTCAAAATTGGGAAGAACAATTCACCGTAAGCTTCCTTCACCTTCAATGCTGGTGGACGGAAGTCTTGCAGCGAGTTCAGGAATGTGCGGCCGTTTGATGTGATATCGTCATAGTCGACATTCGCTTTTTCTTTGCGATATTCACTGCCAATGGCGAATGAGATTGGACCACCGGGAAGCTCAAACAGTTGCGACAAATCACCACCGACGAATGCCGAAACAACCATTTGGCTGGCAAATTCGGTGTTGACGCTGTCACGATGCGAGAAAGCAATAGCTTCTGGCGTTGCCTGACCGATGCCGAAAATGTTGATTGGCACACAATCTGGACGTGTATTCGTCACGCCATTGACGCGGCAAACAACATTCTGACCTGCGGCATTACGGACTACGTTAGTGCCCGTGTAACCAACGGGGGCCAAAACGGCGTCAAGAGCAAGCAGATAGCCATCAGGATTGAGGTTCACGTCATACAGATACAGGTTACGCTGGTTCTTGGTAGTCGCTTCGAAACGACCGTAGTTCAACGCAACTTCGTATTTCCAATCTTCGTTGAACGTGCCTTCGATGCCAGCAACTGCGCGATAGGTTTCACGTTTGCTTTGCCCTTTACGTCCGCCAAAATCGACGTTGAAACGTGATATGTTGAATGTTCCAGTAGCAGGGACCGAGCAGATACCAAAACCTTGCAGCGTCGTTACAGAAGATGCTGACAAGAACGGGTTGTTGCAACGCAGTTCGTTGATGGCAGCAAATTGCGCTGCATTGTCAGCGAAGAAGCCCTTCAATGATCCCTGTTGAAAGCTTGGCTGACCCTCACCGCTTGCATCAACGCGAACATATTTGGCTTCGATGAACGGACGGAATGCTTCCGAAACGTCAAAGTGACCCAGTACGTTAAACGCATAGCGGTCTACGGCTGCCAACAGGCTGCCTGTGTCACGCAGTGTCGCACCATTACCGCCAAGCTGGTTACCGCTGCCGAAAGGTGAAAACGACTGGGTTGGTGTGTCGATAATCACATTGCCCGAACTGTCAAAGCGCAGATAACGGCGTGTGGGATTCGTTGATGCGTCGATTGCCCCGAATGTGCCACCATTGCTGATTGTGGCGTTGTTCACACCGCAGAAGAATGTGCTATCGGGAATGCCATCACCTGCTGCAGGCTCACCCGCAGTTGGTTCCGACAAGTTGAACTGACAACGACCGCTGAATGCACCGGTAAGGGCATCGCGTTGCCGGAAGAACAATGGCTGTTGACGCACATATTCAGCCGCACCCGTGATGTTGCCGCGACCATCGGCAAAGTTTGTGCCGGCGGTTGCGCTAAGGAAGTATGTTCCGCGATCACCGCGCGACGATACGCCGCCCTGACCTTTGACCAAAATTCCGTCGAAATCTTTCTTCATGATGAAGTTGACAACACCTGCAACAGCATCCGAACCATAAATCGCTGAGTTGCCGCCGGTGACGATGTCAACGCGGTCAACCAGATCGACTGGGATAGTATTGATGTCGAACTGGCTAGTTCCCGGCGAGGCCGTAACGTGGCGACGTCCGTTAATCAAAACGAGCGTACGCGCCGTTCCAAGACCGCGAAGGTCAAGGAAGCTAAGGCCAGCGGTGCCGATGAAACGGCTGGAGTTACCACCCGAGAAAGTTGAGCGAAGCGAAGGAAGATCGTTCAGCGCATCACCAAGTGAGACTTCACCAGTTCCGGTAAGGTCATCAACTGTTACGGATGTCAGCGGAACCGCAGATTCCAATGTAGGACGCGAAATGCGCGATCCGGTAACAAGGATAGGCTTACCAGTGGTAGCTTCCTCAGTTTCATCTTCTTCTTCGTCTTCGTTTGCTTGCGCGGTTGTATTGGTGGTCTGCGCATAAGCAGGCAGAGCAACAAACATCGCGAGTCCAAGCATCGAGCCGGTAACCAAAAGCCGTGATTTTTTCATGGAAGACTCCCCAGTGTTAAGTGTTCATTTTCGGTTAACGCGACGCCTAAGCCGAACACGCATATATGTTCAAGTAGGCAGGTCGTGGAATACAGCCTTTTTTGCGGGCTGTTGCTTATGCGCAACACGATGGCAGTTGGGGCAAAATGACCTCTGCGAAAGAAACGAAACAGCGGGGCAAAAAGTGTGTAATTTTCTGTGCGTTGGTAAGCCAACCACGAAATATAGTTTCAAATGAAAGCAGATATCGATTGCGTGGATAAAATTCGCGCCGCGAAAGGAATGCGCGAAAAATGCATAGAAAATCCAGACAGCGTTCGCGTCTCTCGCGATCCTGAATGCATATCAATTGTTGCGGTGCAGGATAATCCGGTGCTAGGCACCGTCAATTGGTGAAAGAAAAGGGTGTGCGATGGCGAAAAAGGCCGAAAAAAATGCGGATGGCCCTGTGATCATCAAAAAATACGCCAACCGGCGGCTCTATAACACCCGTTCATCGAAATATATTACGCTGGATTATCTTGCCGAACTGACACGTAAAGATGTCGAGTTTCAGGTGCTTGATGCCAAATCTGGCGAAGACATTACGCATGGCGTGCTCACACAGATCATTATGGAGGAAGAAAACACCGGCAAGGGGATGCTTCCGGTGAATTTTTTGCGCCAGATCATCTCGCTGTATGGCGATTCGATGCAAGGTTTGGTGCCGCAATTCCTTGAAAACTCGATGGATAACTTTCGCAAGAACCAGAAACAGGTTCAGGACGTTATTGAAAGCGCGATTACCTCTGGTCCCTTTGGTCATATCGCCAAGCAGAATATTGAAATGATGCGGGCGGCGCGTAAGGCGTTTATGCCGAACCTGACGGGTGGCAAAAATGCCGATGTGCCAACGGACGATCTTGACGAGCTGAATCGCCAGATGGCAGATCTGCAAACGCGGATTGATGCACTGAATAGCAAATAGCTTTCGCACCAGTTGCGGGGCTGATGCTTAGTCGTTAGGGGCTTGGCGCATGAAACACGCGCTCTCTATCACTCGCCAGCAGAATTTTGCCGCTTGGTATCAAGAAGTCATTTCCGAAGCTGACCTAGCCGAGGAATCTGGCGTGCGTGGCTGTATGGTCATCCGCCCTTGGGGCTATGGCATTTGGGAACGTATCCAAAAGCTGATGGATGCTGAAATTAAAAAGGCAGGTGTTGAAAACTGCTATTTTCCGCTGTTTATCCCCTTATCGTTCTTTGAAAAAGAGGCGGACCATGTCGATGGTTTTGCCAAGGAAATGGCGGTTGTTACGCATCACCGGCTCGTTAAAGGGCCAAAGGGCGGGCTGATCCCTGACCCTGAGTCTAAGCTTGAAGAGCCTCTGGTTGTTCGACCGACTTCTGAGACCGTCATTGGCGCAGCCATGTCTCGCTGGGTGCAAAGCTGGCGCGATCTGCCTTTGCTGGTCAACCAATGGGCGAATGTTGTCCGCTGGGAAATGCGCACGCGGATGTTTCTGCGTACCAGCGAGTTTCTGTGGCAAGAGGGCCATACCGCGCATGCCGACAAAGCCGATGCGATGGCCGAAACCATGCGCGCATTGGAAATGTACCGCGCCTTTGCCGAAGGTCCGCTGGCGATGCCGGTGGTCGCGGGCGAAAAGCCTGAGAACGAACGCTTCCCCGGAGCAGTTGCGA
Source organism: Sphingomonadales bacterium (assembly GCA_031374785.1). Taxonomy (GTDB): domain Bacteria; phylum Pseudomonadota; class Alphaproteobacteria; order Sphingomonadales; family Sphingomonadaceae; genus Sphingorhabdus_B. Next base: position 10,277 of record JANMGR010000029.1, read on the forward strand.
CTTATTCGATCGAAGCGATGATGCAGGACGGAAAGGCCTTACAGGCAGGAACCTCGCATTACCTAGGCACTGGTTTTGCCGAGGCGTCGGGGATTAAGTATCAGGACAAAGACGGCGGTCAGCAATTTGCGCACACCACCAGCTGGGGCGTGTCAACGCGGCTCATTGGCGGCGTGATCATGACGCATGGTGACGATGATGGCCTACGTTGCCCGCCAGAGATTGCGCCTTGGCAGATTGTGATTGTGCCGATGCTGCGTGACGACGACGGCGATGCCGCTGTGCTCGATTATTGCCGCAGCTTGCGGTTGGAATTGCTGGCGCACAGCGTGTTCGGGGAACCTTTGCGTGTTCTGTTGGATGCCAAAGCTGCAAAAGCTTCAAACAAGCGCTGGGGTTGGGTGAAAAAGGGTGCGCCAATCATTGTTGAAGTTGGCCCGCGCGATGTTGCCGACGGCAAGGCAGCGGTGTTGCGCCGTGACCGTTTGTATAAAGACGACGGCAAGCTTGCGACGGCATTTACCCCGCGTTCCGAGTTTGTGGCGGCTGCATCAGCAATGCTGCAAGAAATTCAGGCTAATCTTTACGGCGAAGCAAAAGCTCGTCTGGACAGCAACATCACGCGCGACGTGACCGATTTGGATGCGCATTTCAAAGGCGATGACGCCAAATTTGCAGGCTGGGTCGAGGTGCAATGGGCGCGGCCAACCGGCGCTGATTTGCAGCAAATCGTCGATCAATTGAAAGCACTGAAACTAACGATGCGGAACACACCGAATGAGGCGGCCGCCGTGGACGGAACATGCTTCTTCACCGGAGCGCCTGCGGTCGAACGCATCCTTATCGGACGGACATATTAATTTGGCATACAAGCCGCAACCGCATCAACCCGGACTTCCCACCCGCAAGCAAATCTTGGCGTTTATCGAGCAATCCAAGGAACCGGCAGGTAAACGCGATATTGCGCGTGCTTTCGGACTGAAGGGCAGCGAGAAGATCGCGTTGAAAGCTTTGCTGCGAGATATGACTGACGAAGGGTTGGTCGATCTGGCACCGGGCAGGGCGTTTAACAAAATGGGCGGAATACCTAAGGTTACCGTCCTGAAAATCGTTGAAGTCAACGGTAACACGTTGATTGCCGTTCCCGAACAATGGGAGGCGGAGGGCATTCCATTGCCTAAGCTGCGCGTGATTGAGCGAGGCCGCAAAGGCGCTTTGGGCCTTGGCGACCGCATTCTTGCGCGCACCGAAGAAGCCGGGAACAGCTTTGTCGCCCACCCGATGAAGAAGCTGCCGAAAGTCAGCAATCAGATTCTCGGCGTAGTGGAGGATGGCGGAAACAACCGGTTCTGGCTGAAATCGACCGACAAAAAGATGCGTTTTGACACGCCGTTGTCTGAACTGGGAGATGCCAAGGCGGGCGATTTGGTGCTGGCGGAACTCGGTGGGCGCGTGGGGCAGAAGAAGGCGCGGGTGACACAGGTTCTCGGCGATCCGTTTGCGCCGCGCAGCTTCAGCCTGATTGCCATCCACAAATTCGGCATTCCGTTCGAAATGCCGCAAGAGGCCGAAGACGAAGCGGCCCGTGTCAGCAAGCTGCCGGTAACGCCGGAAAACCGCGAAGATCTGCGCCAGTTGCCAATTGTGGCCATCGATCCTCGAGACGCGCGTGATTTCGATGATGCTGTTTGGGCAACACCCGACGATGATTCCAAAAATCTAAATGGATATAAGGCGTTAGTCGTCATTGCTGATGTCAGCTACTATGTTCGTCCCAGTAGCGCGCTAGACCGCGAAGCATCAAAGCGCGGGAATAGCGTGTATTTTCCTGATCTGGTCGTGCCGATGCTTCCGCATGCTTTGTCGTCGGATAAATGCTCGCTGCGCGCGGGTGAGGATCGCGCCGTGCTCGCTTGCCATCTTGTTATCGACAAGTCTGGCAATGTGACGTCATGGCGTTTCACACGCGCCATCGCACGGATTTCCGCCAATATCCCGTATGAAGATGCGCAGAAAGCCATCGACGGCACGCTTGACCATCCTATGCTGGAACCTGCTTTAAAACCATTATGGGCGTGCTGGGCGTTGCTGAAAAAAGCACGAGACAAGCGCGCTCCTTTGGCGCTCGATATGCCAGAGCGACGGATCACGCTTGACGAGCAAGGCAAAGTCACTGGCGTTGCAGTGCGCGAACATCTGGATGCGCATCAGGTGATCGAAGATTTCATGATCGCTGCCAACGTCGCGGCTGCAAAGGCACTGGAGGAGAAGAAGTCTGCGCTGATCTACCGCGTCCATGAAACACCGAGCCGTGAAAAGCTTGTCGCGTTGAAGGATTACCTCAAAACGTTTGATATCGAATTTGCGCTGGGGCAGGTGGTTCGTCCAGCAACGTTTAACGCTATTCTTGCGAAAGTTGACGACCCTGAATTACGGCCACAAGTCATGGAATCGGTGCTACGCAGCCAGACACAGGCGTTTTACACTCCCCAGAACTTGGGGCATTTCGGGCTGGCTTTGGGCAGCTATGCGCATTTCACCTCGCCGATCCGCCGCTATGCTGATTTGATCGTCCACCGCGCGTTGGTCGCGTCGCACGGGCTGGAAATGCCTGCGCCAAAGGACAATGACATTAAGCCGACCACCGGGCTTACAACGCGGGATTTTGAACGGCTTGATGTATCGTCCGAAATGATCAGCAAAGCCGAGCGCCGTGCGATGGAGGCGGAGCGTGAGACTGTGGACCGCTATGTTGCTGCCTATCTATCCACCGTGGTCGGTGAAGTTGTTGAGACGCGTATTACTGGCGTACAAAATTTCGGGTTTTTCGCGACAGTTGAATCGATTGGCGGCGATGGTTTAGTTCCTGTCTCAACTTTGGGGGCGGAGCGGTTTCATTATGATGAGGCCAGCCAGACGTTGATGGGCGAGGATAGCGGCGAAACCTATCGGCGCGGAATGCGGCTAAACCTCCGATTGGCGGAGGCCAATCCGGTGTCGGGCGCGCTACGTTTTGAACTGCCCGATGGCGCGAGTTTCACGCCCGACCGCAAAGAACGCCCGCGTCACAAAGGGAAGTTTCTGGGAGGGCAACGCGGACGACCGTCGAACATTCGGCATCAAGGCCGAAAACGCTAACTCAACAAATCCAGCGCATCTTCGCCCAGCGACCCCGGAATAATCATGACTGGGCAGGGCAACGCACCCGCGTTATTGCCAGTGAAATGCGCCACCAACGGCCCCGGAGCGCCTTGCGCAGCCGCGCCAAGCACCAACGCTGCGATCTCGGGATGTTCGTCGAGCATCTCTTTGACAATCTCTCCGCCATCACCCTTTTTAACGGTAATCAAAGGTTGCAGCCCCAATTCGTCAAATATCGTGCCAGCGGCGGCGGCGACAAGCTCCTCAGCTTTTTCGCGCGCTTCGGCCTCCATAGTCGCCTGAACACCGCCCCATGCGACGAAATCGGATTGCTCAACTAATGACAAGATATGCAGCGCACCACCGGTTTTCGCGGCACGGCGCGCGGCAAAACGCAACGCTAGCCGCGCCTCGGCACTTTCGTCGATAACTACCAGATATGTGCGCATGTCCCGCCGTCCCCCAATGGCCAAATGGCGTGAATGGCGATGTCTTGTGGCAATAAGGTGCAAAGCGCAAGCATTAGCGGCTTGACGCTGGGGAAACGTAGCCCTTATGCGACAATCTACGGGCACATATTCAGACAGGAACATCCATGCCAACCGAGTTAAAAATGCCAGCGCTTTCCCCGACGATGGAGGAGGGCACATTAGCCCGTTGGTTGGTGAAGGTTGGCGATACGGTTTCCTCGGGCGATTTGCTTGCCGAGATCGAAACTGACAAAGCGACGATGGAGTTCGAAGCGATTGACGACGGCGTTGTGACGCAGTTGCTGGTCGCAGAGGGCGCCGAGGGTGTGAAGGTCGGTACTGTTATTGCGCTGATTCAGGGCGAGGATGATGATGTCGCGCCGACTCCTTCCAAAACCGTTAGTGCTGAGCCTGTCGGGGCCGTAGGCGTTGCGGAGCAACAACCACGGGTTGCGGAACCAACACCACCGGTTGAAACTGAGAAACGTGCTTCGACAGGCTCAGCACTAACGGTGGAAGCGAAAGCGGATACAGGAGACCGCGTCAAAGCCAGTCCCTTGGCCAAACGGATCGCCGCTGAACTGGGCGTTGATCTATCCACCTTGACCGGAACTGGCCCTAATGGCCGAATTGTGAAGGAAGACGTTGAGGCTGCTGCGAGCGGAACCCAAGCCGCTCCTTCCGTTACTAAAACCGTTAGTGCTGAACCTGTCGAGCCGAAGGCCACCGTAGGTGAACCACGTCCAGCGGTCCAACCCGACCCTTCGACAAGCTCAGGCCAAACGGTTGGTGTGGTCGACACCGGCATCCCGCACGAAGCCATCAAACTCTCCGGCATGCGCAAAACGATTGCGCGCCGCTTGACCGAGAGCAAGCAACAGGTGCCGCACATCTACCTAACGGTCGATATCCGCCTCGATGCGCTGCTCAAACTGCGTGGCGAATTGAACGCGTCGCTGGAGGGCCGCGGCATCAAGCTGTCGGTCAACGATATGCTGATCAAAGCTCTCGGCGTTGCGCTGCGCGAAGTACCGGCGTGCAATGTCAGCTTTGCGGGCGACACTATGCTGCAATACAGCCGCAGCGACATCAGCGTCGCGGTCAGCATTCCGAACGGCTTGATCACCCCGATCATCACCGATGCGGGCAACAAAAGCATCTCTGCGATCTCCACCGAAATGGCGGCGTTGGCGGCCAAGGCCAAGGACGGCAAGCTGCAACCGCATGAATTCCAGGGCGGCACCGCTTCGCTGTCCAACATGGGCATGATGGGCATCAAACAATTCGACGCCGTCATCAACCCGCCCCAAGCGATGATCCTGGCCATCGGCGCCGGGGAAAAGCGGCCCTATGTTGTCGATGATGCGCTGGCGATTGCTACAGTAATGTCGGCGACAGGCTCGTTCGACCACCGCGCGATTGACGGCGCAGATGGTGCTATGTTGATGAAAATGTTCAAGGAACTGGTGGAGAAGCCTTTGGGGTTGGTGGCTTGAGCTATACCGACGAGCCAGTCGAACCAAGAAATAGCAAAATTCTGCTGGCTTTGCTTGTTGTGGTAATTGCTCAAATAGGAGCTTGTAGCACTATAAGCACTGATGAATTTTTTATCATGCCGTTATTCTGTACAGTCGCAGGTAGTCCTTTTGAATCGCATCCTCTAGATATTCCAATGGCAGTATATGCTGTTGGCTTGGTTTTAAATCTCGTCATGATTGCTATCGGAGTTGCATTCCGTAAAGCAACATTCGTCGCTGTAATATTCTGTTCGATTATGCTGGTTGGTAACTTAACTCAGATTGTCCTTCTAAAAAATGGGCTGATTTGGTGTGATGGACCCTGATATGAAACTTTCAACTACCCCCTCTCCCCTTGCGGGAGAGAGAGGGGCCCGCCGCGTAGCGGTGGGAGGGTGTGGGGGCGCGTCGCGGTTAGCGGCGCTTTTGTTCTGCAACGTTGAAGTTAATTCGGCGGCAGACGCCGCCGGTCCCCTCACCCCAACCCCTCTCCCGCAAGGGGAGAGGGGCTTTGAGGTTGCTTTATGACTTTGGCGGAAGTTCAGGCACGCAGGAAATGGCTGGTGCAGCGCGCCAGATTTATGCGTGCCAATCCAACTGATGCAGAGCGCAAGATTTGGTATTTGCTGCGACACAGGCGATTAGGTGAACGCTGGCGCAGGCAAGAAATTATCGATGATCTCTACATCGTTGATTTTATCTGTTTCGAATATCGTTTGATCATTGAAGCCGATGGTAGCCAGCATAGCGATAATAAGGCGGACGAAACCCGCGACTCCTATTTGAAAGATCGGGGTTTCAATGTTCTTCGTTTCTGGAACAGCGACATTTTGACCAACATCGACGGTGTCGGTGAGGCGCTCCTTGATGCCATAAAAAATAAAGCCGCACAGACGTGCGGCGACCCCACACCCCAACCCCTCTCCCGCAAGGGGAGGGGGCTTTAGAAAGTGCACCACATGTCTGACTATGACCTAATCGTCCTCGGCTCCGGTCCCGGAGGCTATGTTGCCGCCATCCGTGCCGCGCAGCTTGGCCTGAACGTCGCCATTGTCGAGCGGGAAAATCTCGGCGGCATCTGCCTCAACTGGGGGTGCATTCCGACCAAGGCGTTGCTGCGTTCGGCGGAGATTTTCCATTATATGCAGCATGCGGGCGATTATGGGCTTGTGGCATCCAATATCAGCGCGGATATCGATGCGGTGGTCAAACGATCACGCGGTATCGCCAAGCAGCTGAATCAGGGCGTCACGCATCTGATGAAGAAGAACAAGATCACCGTCCATATGGGCGATGGCAAAATTACTGCGCCCGGAAAGCTGACCGTCACCAATGCGGGCAAAACCGAAGAGCTGACCGCAAAGAACATCATCATCGCCACCGGCGCCCGCGCCCGCGATCTGCCGTTTGCGCCTGCCGACGGCAAACGTATCTTGACCTATCGCCACGCGATGGTTCCCACTGAAATGCCTACGAAGCTGCTGGTCATCGGCAGCGGTGCAATCGGCATCGAATTTGCCAGCTTTTATAACGATTTGGGCGCGGAAGTGACCGTCGTTGAAATGCTCGACCGCGTTGTGCCGGTGGAGGACGCCGATGTTTCGGCTTTCCTTGAAAAGGCGCTGAAAAAACAGGGTATGACGATCATGACCGGGGCAGGGGTCGAAAGCCTGAAAGCCAGCGCGACCGGCGTATCTGCTGCGATCAAGGGTAAGGATGGCAAAGTCGTCACGTCAGAATTCAGCCATTGCATCGTCGCCATCGGTATCGTGCCGAACACCGAGAATATCGGGCTGGAAGAACTCGGTATCAAAACGACCAAGGGCCATATCGACACCGACCCGATGTGCCGCACCAACGTGCCGGGCATCTGGGCGATCGGCGATGTCACCGCGCCACCTTGGTTAGCGCATAAGGCGAGCCATGAAGGCGTGATCGCAGTCGAGGCCATAAACGGCGGCCATCCGCACGCGATGGACCCGCTAAACATCCCGGGCTGCACCTATTGCCACCCGCAAGTCGCCAGCGTCGGCCTGACAGAGGCCAAGGCCAAAGACGCTGGTTACGACGTTAAAGTCGGCAACTTCCCTTTCATCGGCAACGGTAAAGCAATTGCGTTGGGCGAGGCGGAAGGCTTCATCAAAACTGTGTTCGATGCCAAAACCGGCGAACTGCTCGGCGCACATATGGTTGGCGCAGAGGTTACCGAGTTGATCCAAGGTTACACAATCGGTAAAACGGCGGAGCTGGTCGAGATCGACTTTATGAATACCGTATTCCCGCATCCAACACTCAGCGAGATGATGCACGAGAGTGTTCTGGGTGCTTACGGCAAGATGATCCATATGTAATTGACGGCAAGGTAATACAGTATTACGTTGCACGTATGGAAATCAGTAAAGTCACGTCCAAATTTCAGGCGACCGTTCCAGCTGATGTGCGCGCAGCTTTGGGCGTTAAAGCAGGCGACGCCTTGGCGTGGTCAGTGCAGGATGGTGTTGCGACGGTTCGGCTAATGCCAAAGGATCTAAAGGGCTGGGACCCGTTAGTGTGGCTCAGTTTCGCTGATGAATGGCTAAGTCCGGAAGACGAAGAAGCTTTTCGTGACCTTTAAACCCTTCGATGTGGTCACAATGCCGTTCCCCTATGCTGACCGTGCGGTTGCGTCTGTCCGCCCAGCTGTCATCCTCACAGGTTTCGACAACTTTGGACAGCAAAGCGGCGTTGCGCTTGTCGCTATGATAACAACGGGCAAACGATCCGCATGGCCGTTTGATTTTCCGATAGTTGATCTTGATAGTACTGGTTTGGCTCACGCTTGCGTGGTTCGATGCAAGTTGAACTCTATCGATTATAAGCTGATGGAAAAAAAGATTGGCCGATTGAGTGAGACTGACCAAAAAACCCTGCAGTCAGCACTGGGAAATTTGTTTGCCGACATCGGTCTTAGATAGAGTGAAGCTGGCTGGACTAATCTCGCCGCTGTAAACTCACGACTTCTTGCGCCGTTTAGGCTTGCATCTTTCCCCTCAAAGCCCACTCTGACGACTCGGGAGATGAGGGAGCAGACAAATGTCGCATGATAAGGGACTAGCAAAAGGCGCAATCGGCGTTTTTGAATCGGCCATTATGGGGATTGCGGGCACAGCGCCTGCATACAGCATTGCGGTAACCACCGCTGCCATTGTCGCGGCGGTTGGCGTCTTGTCGGTTGGCAGCATATTATATTGCGGCCTGATCATGTTCGGGTTGATGCTCGCCTTTGTTAATCTCAACAAAATGTCGCCAGATGCAGGGGCCAGCTTTGCTTGGGTTAAGCAAGTGTTCGGCCCGACTTGGGGCTTTTTTGCTGGCTGGGGGCTGATTGTGGCCTCGGTCGTGTTCATGGTGTCAGCGACGATCCCGGCGGCGACTTCTACGCTTTTGATACTTTCGCCCGATAAAGTGGAAAGCACTGGTTGGGTTACCTTTACCGCTGCTGTCTGGCTGACCCTAATCACCGCGGTTGTGATGAAAGGGATCAAACAGGCCAGCTATGCACAGATGATCTTCACGGTCATCGAAACGGTTATCATTTTTGCGCTGATTATCGCGGCGTTTATCGAATATGGCGGCAAACCTGCGCATGTTCCCAGCTGGGAATGGATTTCGCCTTTCTCGTTTACGCCTGCAACCTTTGCCACCGGCGCATTGATCGCGGTGTTTTTCTATTGGGGCTGGGACGTCACGATGAATTTGGGTGAGGAAACTGTCGACGGTAAACCGCAACCCGCAGGACGCGGTGCGTTTTGGGCGATGGTCAATCTGATCTTGTTTTTCATCATCATGCTGATCGTTGTCTTGATCGTGCTGACCGATGCAGAGATTGAGGCGGCGAATACGAACGTCCTCTATGCGATTGCGGAGAAATTGTTCCCACATCCTTGGGGTTATCTGGCTGTTCTCTCAACTATCCTCAGCACCATTGGCACCATAGAGACGCAGATTTTGTGCTTCACACGCAGCATGTTTTCGATGTCGCGGGCCAAGATGTTTCATCCCAATTGGGCAAAGATTCACCCCGAGTGGCAAACCCCGTGGTTTGCAACGCTTGGCATCTGGGTTATGGGTTTGGCCTTACTGTTTATGTCGTCGTATTTGCCGACGGTCAGCAAAATCCTTGAAAGCTCGATCCTCGCCATTGGACTGCAGATTTGCTTTTACATGAGCCTCGCGGGGCTTGCGAGCATCTGGTATTATCGCGGGATGCTGAAAGGCAGCGTAACGGACGCGCTGACGCATGTGGTTTGGCCGGGGTTAGCGACGGCGTTTATGATCTTTATCGGCATTTATGGCGCGTTGGAGTTCGACCAGTTGACGATGCTGGTTGGAGTTGGCGGCTTGGCATTGGGTTTCCTACCTCTGTTGCTCGGCAATATCCGCAACAAACGTTCAGCCGACTAATTTATGCGCGAGGGGGTGTAATTCTCCTCCCCATAAAGATACGCACTAGAATGGAACAAATTAAGAACATACACTGACCGACTCGAATCACTCTTGGTAGTCCGTTTTCATGTTTGCTCCGTCGCCGCTCAAATGGCTTTATGTCGATTTCAATAGCTATTTCGCCAGTGTGGAACAGCAGTTGCAGCCGCATTTGCGCGGGAAACCCGTCGCCGTCGTGCCAGTCGATACCGACAGCACCTGCGCGATTGCGGCGAGCTATGAGGCAAAGGCCTTTGGCGTCAAAACCGGAACGCCGATTTGGGAAGCACGGCAAAAATGCCCGGGGCTGATCTGCGTTCTTGCCAAACATGAGGCCTATGTCGAATACCACCACCGCGCAATTGACGAGATAAACCGCCATATTCCGGTCACCGATGTTTGTTCGATTGATGAAATGGCATCGCAGCTGTTGCGTAATGAGGCTCAGCCAGAGGCAGCAACCCGAATCGCGCTGTCAATCAAACAGGGGCTTGCCGCCAATTTGGGGCCGTGGGTGCGCTGCTCGATTGGCATCGCCGCCAATCGCTATCTGGCAAAAATCGCAACTGACCTGCAAAAACCTGACGGTCTAACCATTTTAATGCCTGACGAGGTCGAGGAAATACTGACGCGGGAGTTGAAACCATCGGACTTGCCCGGGATCGGGCGCAACATGGAGCGGCGACTTTCTCAAAAGGGAGTTCATACCGTTGCCGATATTTTTGCGCTGGACCGGCGGCAAATGCGCACCGTGTGGGGCAGTGTTTGGGGTGAGCGGATGTATTATTATTTGCGCGGCTATGACCTGCCCGAACAGGAGACGCAGCGGCGCAGCATCGGACACAGCCATGTCCTTGCGCCCAAAATGCGTCCGCGTGGGCAAGCGATCAATGTCGCCCGCCGCTTGACGTTAAAGGCCGCAACCCGTCTGCGCCGCATGGGCTATTACGCTCGGCGCTTTGCCATTTCCATTCGGCTGGAGGACGGGCGGCGCTATTTTCGGGAAATGCGCTGCCGCCCTGCGCAGGATAGTATGACATTTCTCGATCTGTTGCAGGATTTTTGGGACAATGATTTGCCCAAAGACCCGCGTATCGAGGTAAAAAAAGCCTCAGTTGTCCTGTATAGCTTGGTGCATGAAAGCGCGGTGCAGGGCGATTTGTTTGATCCACCTATCTATACACCGCCTGGCAATCCTCCAAAGGCAAAGGCGGATAAGGCCCGTATGTTGCGCCTATCGCTAGCAATGGACCGCATCAACAGCCGATTTGGCCGCGATAGCGCACTGATCGGTGTATTGCCATCCACAGGGCGCGAATTTTCCGGCACCAAAATCGCCTTTACCCGCATTCCTGACCGCGAAGAGTTTTTGGAATAAAACGCTGTCCTATGCCCCGCTATTTTGCCATCTAACGCGAGAGTAATTTTGTTGGAGTTGATGAAATGCGTTTTACTATGAACTTGGGCAGAAATCTGAGGCGAATCGGCTTTAGTTCCGCCGCCATTTTGGTGGCAGCTTCGGCCCCTGTTTATGCGGAAAATACCGTCATCACAGGCGCACGAATGCTCGATGTGCTGACCGGCAAAATGGTCGAATATCCCGCGATCTTTGTCGATGCCGATGGCCGGATAACCAGCATCGCGGATTCGCGCGTGGTCCGTTGGAGCAGCGATACAAAACATATAGACCTTGGTGACCGCACTTTGCTTCCCGGCCTGATCGACATGCATGTTCATTTGGACAGCCCAGCGGATATCGGCGGCTATCGCGGATTGGAGTTTACCGACAGTTTCTGGGGAATGGCCGCAGTTGGCAATGCCAAAGCGATGCTGGACGCTGGTTTTACAACAATTCGCAATGTCGGTTCCGGAAACCGCAACGACATCGGGCTGAAACAGGCGATCGACAATGGCTATGCAGCTGGCCCGCGTATTGTGCCTGCGGGCTATGCGATAGGCGCGACAGGCGGGCATTGCGACTCCACATTTTTGCCGCCGAGTATGGAAAAGGACGCAAAAGTTGAGGGGATTGCCGACAGCACGGACGAACTGCGCTATCAGGTCCGCCGGCAACGCAAATATGGCGCGGAGGTGATCAAAATTTGTGCAACTGGCGGCGTGTTCTCTCGCAACACCGAACCCGGGCAGCAGCAATTATCCGAAGAGCATATGCGCGTGATTGCTGATGAAGCCCACCAATGGGGCATCCGCGTTGCGGCGCACGCGCATGGCGGCGACGGCATCAAAGCTGCGATTAAGGCAGGCATCGACACCATCGAACATGCGTCTTTGGTTGATGATGAAGGGATCAAGCTGGCCGCAGCACGCGCACGCCCGGTGTGGTTCTCTATGGATATCTATAATACCGACTACACCCAAGCAGAGGGCGCGAAGAACGGCGTGCTTGAGGATAATCTGCGCAAAGACCGTGAAATTGCGCAAATCCAACGCGATAATTTCCGCAAGGCACACAAGGCAGGCGTGAAAATGGTGTTTGGTTCCGACGCTGGTGTGATGCCGCACGGCGATGTAGGCAAGCAATTCAAGACGATGGTTGACTATGGTATGACGCCCTTGGAAGCCATTCAGGCCGCCACTCGCAATGCCGCGCAAGCGCTTGATCGAACAAAGGATGTGGGGGCAATCGAGGTCGGACGGTTCGCCGATATCATCGCAGTCGATGGTGATCCGTTAAAGGATGTCCGCGAACTTGAAACTGTCGATGCTGTTGTAAAAGGTGGTAAACAGATACGGTAGCGCCGTAAATTCAGAATCAATTCAGCGGCGAAGTGCAAACATTGCGATATTGAGTTGGAATGTGATATATTTCCAAAACTATAACCGTTCGCAAAATGCTGGGGAGCAACATGATGATTTTAACAGGTCTAGCACTGGCCATGACGCTAAATATGGCCGCGATGAAGGGTGATCCGCAGGATGATGCGCGCAAAGCCTTTAACAATTGTCTTGTCAAAGAACACAATGAAGCGGTCGAGGCCAAAAAATCCGCCTCTGAATTTAACGAGCAGATTGCTGCAGCGTGTACCGAAACGCGCAAAACCTATCACGATCTGATCGTGCGAGCCGAGCTCGGTTTCAAATCGAAACCGAAAGATGCCGAAGAATTTGCCAAGGAAGAAATTCAGGCGGTGGTTGATTCCGTTACCGCCCAATTTGGCGACAATGTCTCCACTGGGGCAAAGTTGCAGCCGGAAAAATAATTGGCGGACAGGGTGGGATTCGAACCCACGGTGAGCTTCCACCCACGACGGTTTTCAAGACCGTTGCCTTAAACCACTCGGCCACCTGTCCGCACTATGGGCGCGCATATCGTTTGAATGCTTTTGGCGCAAGTCAGGATTGGTGCTCGGTGTGCGCTAAACCGATGCGTTGAAGCGGCAGGATGGTTAATTGATTGAGAAACTGCGCAGCATCTATGGTAAGGCATTGGTTAGACCGGATGTTGAGGGGACTATAGTTGCGTAAATTGCATTCAGTAATGCTGCCAATACTGGCCGCGACGATGGCCTTGCCAATGTTGACAAGCTCGGCGTCCGTGCAGGCGCAGGATGCAAGCGACGTTCCCTCTGGCTACCGCGAATATCTGGAAACGGTGCGGATCAGAGCCGCCAATGAAGGCGTAACCGCAGCAACGCTGAACCGCGTGATCCCCACTCTAAAATACAGTGCCCGCGCCGTCGCGCTTGATCGCCAGCAGCCAGAAGGGGCAAGCGACGCGCCGGTGCCGATGTTTGCACCCTATAAGGTTAAGCATGTCGATGCCTCTCGCATCGGTCGCGGCCGCACAAAATATACCGAGTTACGACCGCTGCTTCAAAGGATCGAAACGCAGACTGGAGTGCCGGAGGAAGTCATGCTCGCGATTTATGGGCATGAAACCAATTATGGCACTGTGACGGGCAATTTCCACGCGCCCGATGTGCTGGCCTCGCTTGCATTTGAAGGCCGTCGCCGTCCTTTGTTTGAAGGCGAATTAATCGCTGTTCTGAAGATGATCGACAAAGGCGTGCCGCAATCGGCGATTACTGGCAGCTGGGCAGGGGCACTGGGTAAGCCGCAATTCTTGCCCTCGGTCTATCTGAAACTCGCGCGCGATGGTGACGGCGATGGCTATGCCGATATCTGGGGCAGTGAAGTCGATGCGATGACGTCGATTGCCAATTATTTAGTCAATGCCGGATGGCGGCGTGACGAGCCTTGGGGCTTTGCCGTCAATACACCTGCTGACTTGAACAGAAATGCGATCAAAAGCGGCCTTGCCGCCCCCCGTTGCCCGCGCGTCTTTGCCCGGCATAGCAAATGGATGCGATTGTCCGAATGGCGCGCTTTGGGTTTTGCACCTCAAGCTGGCTGGCCGGAGGGCGATATGCTCGCAACCTTGATCGAGCCCGATGGTGAGGGAAAGACTGCCTATTTACTCGGTAGCAACTATCGGGCGATATTGGATTATAATTGTTCGAATTTTTACGCACTTTCTGTGGGGTTACTGGCCGATGCGATACATAGTTAAGCTTTCAGGTTGCACCGCAGCCATCGCATTATTGGCGTCCTGCGGCGGAGGCGATAAACAGCTGAACGAATTGCCAGCGGCTGCTGAAATGCCCACAAAAGGCGTTTCGGATTATCCTGTGCGTTTGGGTTCACCATTTCAGGTTGGCACTGTGACATACACACCCGCCGATGCAACCGCCTATGACGAAGTTGGTTATGCCAGTTACTATGGCCCGGAACTTCAAGGGCGCAATACGGCGAATGGAGAGGTGTTTCTTCCTGCATTCATCACTGCCGCGCACAAAACCTTGCCTATGCCAAGCTATGTTGAGGTAACTTTGCTGGATACTGGCCGCACAATTTTGGCACGGATCAATGATCGCGGGCCATTTGCCAATGACCGTTTGATTGATTTGTCCGAAGGCGCGGCGAGGCAGCTGGGTATCACTGCACAAGGTGTTGCTGGCGTCAGAGTGCGCAAGATCAATCCGCCTGAACAAGAACGTGCGATGTTGCGCAATGGTCAGTCGGCATCGTCGCGGATCGATACACCCGAATCGCTGCTCAAAGTGTTGCGAGAAAAGCTTGGCAAAATGCCGCGGCCTTCAGGCATAACTGGCTCGGCAAAGCCAGTGCCTGTTAAAACTGTGGCTGATGCACCGGTACGACCCAATACTGAAACCACTTCGGATGGCCGTTTTGTGCGCGAAGGGGCTTCCGGATCGAGGCCTGCCGCAAAGCCCTCCTCAAAACCGGCTGCAAAACCCGCGCCAGTGCAAGCTGCAGCAGCGGGCTATGTGGTTCAAATCGCCGCATTCTCCTCGCGGGCGCGTGCGGATGACCTTGCCCGCAAAATGGGAGCGATGGTGGCTGCTAGCGCCGATGGCCGCCTGTTCCGCGTTCGCTTTGGGCCTTTTACAACCGAGGCAGAGGGGCAACGCGCTCTTTCTGACGCGCAAAAACGCGGTTATCCGCAAGCTAGATTGTTTAGGGAATAGCTAAAACTAGCGCAGCTTTGCGATGCTCGCTAACAGGCGGTGATGATGTTTTCTCCGCTTCTGTTAGCCGTTGCTGCACCGACTGCGCCTGTTGCCTATGAAAGCACTGCGCCGGTCGCCTATCTGATTGATTTTTCGTCAGGAGCGGTTTTGTATTCACGCGATGCCGAACGGCGAATACCAACAGCCTCTATGGCAAAAATGATGACAGCCTGGGTTGCGTTTGAGGCGATCAAAGCTGGCAAGTTGAAGTCAAAACAATCCTTTCCAGTCCGCGATGAGACATGGACAAAATGGAACAACACAGGTTCGAGCATGTTCCTCAAAGTTAAAGAGGATGTCTCGGTCGAAAACCTGTTGCACGGCATCTTGACCGTTTCTGGCAATGACGCTTCGGTGGTGCTTGCTGAGGGAATGGCAGGGACAGAAGCCGAATTTGCAAAGCGGATGACCGCTGAGGCCAAGCGGCTTGGCATGAAAAACAGTCGCTTTGGAACAGCTAATGGCTGGCCGGATGAAGGCGTTACCTATTCCACTGCGCATGATCTGGCATTATTGGCCAACCGGATTGTTACCGACCATCCTGTGTTGTTTCGTCAATATTTTGGACAGCGGAACTTTACTTGGAACGGCGTTACACAGGCCAATCGCAATCCGTTACTGGGCGCGATTTCTGGAGCTGACGGCATGAAAACGGGGCATAGTGATGAGGCGGGCTATTGCCTTGTCGGCACTGTTCTTCAGGGTAAAAGGCGGCTTTTGCTGGTGATTGCAGGGTTGCCGAGCCAGACTGCGCGTATCAGCGAGGCACGCAATATGATGCAATGGGGCTTTAATGCTTGGCAGTCAAAACCGCTGTTTGCCCGTGGAAAGGCCGTAGCGGAAATCCCCGTGCAATTGGGTGATAAAAGTAGAATTAGACTGATCGCGCCTCGTGATCTGGCCGCGACTTTGCCGAAAGGCTCGGTTAAGCCGGTCAGCCTGACGATCCGTTACAAAGGACCGGTACGCGCGCCCTTTGCCGAAGGAGCAGAACTCGCGCAATTGGTTGCCAAACTGCCCGATGGTAGCAAACAAGTGATGCCGTTGGTCGCTGCCGAAGGAGTTGGCACAGCAAGCTTTTTCGGTCGTGCTTGGAACGGCGCTAAATCGATGGTGGGCGCATAATGACCGAGGGCGTATTTCTATCCATTGAAGGCGGAGAGGGCGTAGGTAAATCGACGCAGATTGCTGCTTTGAAGGACGCGATTGAAAGTCGCGGCCTGCAGGTTGTGTTGACGCGCGAACCGGGCGGCACCGAAGGAGCTGAAGCGATTAGGCAATTACTGCTCGGCGGCAGTGATGATCGGTGGGGGGCAAGGCCCGAGGCGTTGCTGTTTGCCGCTGCGCGCGGAGATCATGTCGAAAAGTTAATCAAGCCCTCAATCGCCGCTGGAAAATGGGTGATATCGGATCGGTTTGTCGATAGTAGCCGCGCCTATCAGGGTGTCAGCCTTGGCCTTGGCGACGCAGATATCATGGAGCTGCACCGCATCGGCAGCGGAGGCTTTCTGCCGCACCGCACTCTAGTGCTCGATCTAAACGACGCAGAGGCGGCGCTCCGGGCCACCAAGCGCGACAATGGTCTGCCCGACCGTATTGGCGGACGTGATGCGGATTTCCACTTCAACGTGCGCCGCGCATTTCAAAGTTTCGCTGCTGCCGAACCAGACCGCGTTCGCCTTATTGACGCAGCTGGTGCTGCTACCGATGTCACCGCGCGGTTGATGACGGCCATCGCCGATTTGTTGCCGTCATGACGTCAGTATGGATCGGCCATGATACAAACTGGGCCCAGTTTTCTGCGGGTCTAGAAGCCGGAAAGCTCCATCATGGCTGGATATTGGCGGGGCCACGCGGCATCGGTAAAGCGGGGTTTGCAGCGCGCGCAGCGGCAACTTTAGTTGACCCTGATGGACGGCAAAGCCGATTGATCGAACAACGTTCGCACCCCGATATCCTTTGGGTTCAGCGATTGGCCAAAGAGCCGCCCAAAGAGGGCGAGACAGCCGACCCCGATGCCGAGCTGAAACGATCAATCACTATCGAGCAGATTCGCGACATCCAGCAGGTTCTGACGAAGCGTCCTTCGATGGGACCAAAACGCGCCGTTATCATTGATGCAGCGGACGATTTAGAGCGGGGAGGGGCCAATGCTTTGCTGAAGTCGCTCGAAGAGCCGCCCGTAGGGACCTATTTCATCCTTATCAGCCATGCGAGCGACCGATTGCTGCCTACTATACGGTCACGCTGTCAGTTGTTGCGTTTCGATCCTTTAGATGATGATGGGATGCGGCGGGTTTTGGCCGATGTTGCTCCCGACATCTCCAGCGAAGAACGTGAACTGTTGGTGCGTTCTGGCAGAGGTTTACCGGGGCAAGCACTGGAATTTGCGGGACTCGATTTGGGCGAAATTGAAGCGGCAATGGACGCGCTGGTTAGCAAAGGCGACGCGAGCAACGCGATACGGCACAGTCTTGCTGAAAAGCTATCGCTGAAAGCTGCACAGCCGCGCTATGAAGCATTTCTGCGCCGCGTTCCCGCACGCATAGCTGCCTTCGCCCGCACACAGCCGCCTGCAACTGTTATGCCAGCGATCGAAGCCTTTCACGCCGCGGAAACGCTAGCTGCGCGGGCCATCGGCATATCGCTAGATAAACAGGCAGTCGTTTTTCAAATGGGAAGCTTGCTGGCATCGCTCCAAAACCCTAAGCCACCCATCAATTAGTTCCTAAAAACGAAGCAGCATGTCAGAACCCTATTACATCACCACCGCCATCGCTTACCCAAATGGCCTTCCACATATCGGCCATGCCTATGAAGCGATTGCCACCGACTCCATTGCGCGGTTTCAACGGTTGATGGGCCGCGATGTGCGGTTGATTACCGGCACTGACGAACATGGCCTGAAAATGGCGCAAACGGCGCGGAATGCGGGGCGTGAGACTTTAGAATTCGCGGATGAAATGTCGTCATATTTCAAGGATATGTGCGCTAAACTGAATGTATCTTATGATAGTTTCATGCGAACAACCGATGCGCAACATCACGCCGCCAGTATCGCATTGTGGAAAGCGATGGAGGAAAGTGGTGACCTCTACCTTGACCGCTATGAAGGTTGGTATTCGGTCCGTGACGAAGCGTATTACGCCGATGATGAAGTTACCGGCGGCGAGGGGGAGCAAAAGCTGTCTCCACAGGGAACGCCTGTTGAATGGACTGTTGAAGAGAGCTGGTTCTTCAGGCTATCGAAATATCAGGACCAACTTCTGGCGCATTACCGCGACAATTCCGACTTTATCCGCCCGGACAGCCGCAAGAATGAAGTGTTGCGCTTTGTTGAAGGCGGATTGCGGGACCTTAGCGTATCGCGCACCAGCTTTGACTGGGGCGTGCCTGTGCCGGGATCGCCCGGGCATGTGATGTATGTCTGGGTCGATGCGCTGACGACGTATTTATCAGGCATCGGATATCCCAACACCGACGGCGAATTCAGCAGGTTCTGGCCCGCCAATGTGCACATTATCGGCAAAGATATTGTGCGCTTTCATGCGGTGTATTGGCCAGCATTTTTGATGTCTGCGGGACTGCCGCTTCCAAAACAAATTTTCGGTCACGGCTTTATTTTAGC
>JANMGR010000038.1:0-16970 GCA_031374785.1 Sphingomonadales bacterium
GCCGTGCAGAGATACCAGCGCGCGCCGACTGGCTCGATTCGCTCCTCGCCAGTGATCAAAGCAACCTCTTTCGGTCCTTTGATCGCGACAACGCGGTCATAAATTTCCCGCGCCAGCAACCGCAAAGGAAAGCCCATCACCCCGCTGCTATGCGCGCACAGCCGCTCCACCGCGAGATGCGTCTTGCCGGTATTGGTCGGACCGAGAATCGCTTTGACTGGATTTTTGGGGAGAGACATTGCGCGGTCGGCCTAACAGTCGCATTGCAACAAATCCATATCCCATCGTTTCGTCACCCTCGCGAAGGCGGGGGTCCATCACCGGCACTTCAAATTTATATGTCCGGTGATGGATTCCCGCCTTCGCGGGAATGACGAAGTAGGGTTGTTGCTGGTAGTGATGCCAAATCAGTTGCAACTGTAACCTTCTCAAGGCATTTCGACGCATATGAGCAATTTCCCCAATCTTGATTTCGCGCTTGGCGAAACGGCGGACATGATCCGCGATACGACGCAACGTTTTTCCAGCGAGCAAATCGCGCCATTGGCCGCCAAAATCGACGCCGATGATTGGTTTCCGCGTGACGAACTATGGACCGCAATGGGCGACCTAGGCCTGCACGGCATTACGGTGGATGAAGAGGATGGCGGGCTTGGCCTTGGCTATCTGGACCATGTGGTCGCAGTCGAAGAAGTCAGCCGGGCGTCGGCCTCCATTGGCCTGTCCTATGGCGCGCACAGCAACCTATGCATCAACCAGATCAGCCGCTGGGCCAATGCCGAGCAAAAGGCGAAGTATCTGCCCAAGCTTATTTCCGGCGAACATGTTGGCAGCCTTGCGATGTCAGAGGCGGGCGCAGGCAGCGACGTCGTATCGATGAAGCTGAGAGCCGATGCCGTCCAAGGCGGCTATGTGCTGAACGGCACAAAATTCTGGATCACCAATGCGCCTTATGCCGATACATTAGTCGTCTATGCCAAAACCGCGCCCGATGAAGGATCACGCGGCATCACCGCTTTCCTGATCGAAAAGGAAATGGACGGTTTTTCCATCGGGCAGAAAATCGACAAGATGGGCATGCGCGGATCGCCAACGGCGGAATTGGTGTTCAACGATTGTTTCGTCAGCGAAGAACAAATTATCGGCCCACTGCACGGCGGCGTTGGTGTTTTGATGTCGGGCCTTGATTATGAACGCGTGGTATTGGCGGGATTGCAGCTGGGCATCATGCAGGCCTGCCTCGATGTGGTGCTGCCCTTTGTCCGCGAGCGCAAACAGTTCGGAAAAGCCATCGGTTCGTTCCAGCTGATGCAGGGAAAAATCGCCGACATGTATGTCGCGCTGAATTCGGCGCGGGCCTATACCTATGCTGTCGCGCGGGCGTGTGATGCAGGGCAGACAACGCGGTTTGATGCGGCAGGCGTGATCCTGCTAGCATCGGAAAACGCCGTCAAAGTTGCGGGCGAAGCCATTCAGGCACTGGGCGGCGCTGGCTATACCAAAGACTGGCCCGTCGAACGCCTGTTCCGCGATGCAAAGCTGCTCGATATTGGCGCAGGCACAAACGAAATTCGCCGGATGCTGATCGGGCGAGAATTGATCGGGGCTGCATGACTCGCCCGGTCCTTGGTATTATCGCGTGCAACCGCATTGTCGGCACTGAGACTGCGCAGGCGGTGATGGAGCGGTATATCCGCGCGGCGATGACTTATGCTGATGTGGCGGCGTTGATCATTCCCTCGCTGCCCGACCTGATGACAGCCGCAGAGGTCGCACCGCGTCTCGACGGGATATTGCTGACCGGTAGCCCGTCTAATGTAGCTACTGCGCGCTATGGTGACGACGGCGGTGACGGCCCGTTTGACGAAGCCCGTGACGAAATTGCTTTGTCGATGGTGAGCCGAATGATTGACGCGCAGAAACCGGTGTTTGGCATCTGCCGGGGCTTTCAGGAAATCAATGTTGCACTTGGCGGGACCCTTCGCCGCGATACCAGCGCTAGCGACGACCTTATCCGCCACCACGCGCCCGATCGCGTCAGCTTTGATGCGATGTTTGACCATCGCCATCCGGTGGAACTGTCCGACGGGGGTATGCTGGCAAATGCCTATGCGAAATCCGCGCTGGACGTGAACTCGGTGCATTATCAAGGCATCGGCACACTTGCCGACGGTCTGTCGGTTGAGGCCCGCGCGCCCGATGGCTTAGTCGAGGCTTACTCAGCCCGCCCCAACGGCGCACCGTTGTTGGCGGTGCAGTGGCACCCCGAATGGAACACCGAAAACGACCCCGATGCGCAAACCTATTTCCGTCTGCTCGGAAAAGCGCTAAGAGGCAAGTTATGAACCGGTGCATCACCCGTTATGACCGCTATCAAGCGCGCATAGGCTTTTCGCCTTAAACTCCTTTTTGATTCACGCGAGGGCGCGAAGAACGCGAAGATTCTTTAGCTCCTGTGCTTCGGCACCCTTCGCGTCTTCGCGTCTTCGCGTGAACCAATCAAAAGGATTTTCATATGCCCCGCAATTACGACATCGCAGAACTCCGCCGCCTTGACATCGCGCACCATCTTCCCGCCCAAGCCGACTGGCAGGAAATCGAAGATTTGGGCGGCAGCCGCATCATCACCCATGCCGATGGCTGTTATATCCATGACGGCGACGGCAACCGCATCCTTGATGGCATGGCGGGGCTTTGGTGCGTCAATGTCGGCTATGGCCGCGACGAGTTGGCCGAGGTGGCAAAGGAGCAAATGCTTGAGCTGCCGTACTATAACAGCTTTTTCAAAACCGCGAACCCGCCTGCCGTCATGCTTGCCGACAAGATCGCTAGCCTGACAGGAAACCGCCTGCCGCATGTGTTTTTCAACAGCAGCGGTTCCGAGGCCAATGACACAATCCTGCGCCTCGTCCGCCATTATTGGCAGGTAAAGGGCGAGCATAGCCGCACGGTGTTTATCAGCCGCCACAACGCCTATCACGGATCGACCGTCGCTGGCGTTTCAATGGGCGGAATGAAGGGTATGCACGCACAGGGCTTCCCTGCCCCCGGTGTGTTGCCGATGGCGGGCATCGAACATGTTCGCCAACCCTATCAGTATAACGAAGGTCGCGGCATGACCCCTGAAAACTTCGGCACGGCGTGTGCCGAGGCGATCGAGTCCAAAATCCTTGAGGTTGGCCCTGAAAATGTGGCTGCGTTCATCGGCGAGCCTATCCAAGGCGCAGGCGGTGTTATCATACCGCCCGCAAACTACTGGCCACAGGTTGAGGCAATCTGCCGCAAATATGGTATCTTATTGGTCTGCGACGAAGTCATCTGCGGATTTGGCCGCACCGGCAATATGTGGGGTCATGAAACAGTGGGCGTGCAACCCGATATCATCGCGATGGCAAAGGGATTGTCGTCAGGATATTTGCCGATCTCCGCCGTCGCTGTCAGCGCAGAGATCGTCAAAGTCATGAAAACCGGCGGCGATTTTGTCCACGGCTATACGTATTCGGGGCATCCGGTGGCGTCCGCTGTCGCATTGCGCAATATTGAGATCATCGAACGTGAAGGGCTCGTCGAAAAAGTTCGCAGCGAAACCGGGCCTTATTTAGCCAAGGCACTGGCTGCACTCAGCGATCATCCATTAGTCGGTGAAGCCCGCTCGGTTGGCCTTATCGGCGCAGTCGAAATCGTCGCCGACAAAGCCACCGGCGCGCGCTTTGGCGGCAAAGAAGGCACCGCAGGCCCAATGGTGCGCGATGCGTGCATCCGTAACGGCCTGATGGTGCGCGGCATTCGCGACAGCATTGTCATGTGTCCGCCGCTGATTATAAGCACCGCGCAAATCGACGATTTGGTCGGGATCATCCGCAAATCGCTGGATGAGGTCGAGCCAAAACTGCGCGCTATCGGTTGATTTTGGACAGTGTGAGGCGGCCATTTTGTGCCTGCTCACTAACCTCTAACCGCGCGCTGTTATAGGCGGCGCGGGGGAAATACAGGCTGGTCATTGCTGTTATGCCATCATCGGCGAACAGCTCGACTGAACCGTTGTCGAAATAAATTTGGATATCGGTTCCCTGCCCCACACTAACCCGTGGGGCAGTTGCGTGTATGGGGAATTCAGGGCTGAAACTGCTCTGCCCAGCATGACGGCGGTCGATGTAATAATGCTGCTCTGCTGCATCGAAACCGACGGCCAACCGGTCGCCGATTTCGTTGCTGAGGGTCAGTTCGAACGAGGGCTGGTTTTCTGCTTTTAGGTTTAGTTTCAATGCGCCTCCCGCCTGACACAACGCCGCCGATAGGTCCGAAGACCAATCGCCATCAAGCGACGGTTGGCCATCAAAAACGGGCAGCACACTTTGCGACACCATCGCCTTCCCGTCCACATTCACCAGCCCCAATTCACGCGGCAAAGTCATCGCGCTGCGCCACGGGAAGGTCGGTACGGCCTGCGCATAGGCCCAGTTGCTCATCCAGCCCATTAGCAGCACTTGTTCGCCGGTATTGTGAAAAGTAACACCCGCATAATTGTCGGGGCCATAGTCCAACCAGCGGACGTCTTGATGCTCTGGCACAAAGCAATGACCATCGAAATCGCCGACTATATAACGTGTTCCAGAACCGCTATTGGGCGCATCCGTCACCACGCTGAAAATCAACACCCAGCGCTTTCGACCATCCAAGTCCAGCGTTACCAGATCGGGGCATTCAACGACGTTGTCATCGGCAAGGCCAAAGCCCGCCTGTTCGCTTTCCTGCGACCAATTTTTCAAATCTGGCGACGCATAAAATGCTATGCGGTCACCAGCGGCAATGCTCATGACCCAGCGCGCGGTCGCGGCGTGCCAGAACACTTTTGGATCGCGAAAGTTCTTGATGCCAGGATTTGGCAGAACCGGATTTCCCGCATATTTGGTCCAGCTGGTCCCGTCGTCCAAACTAAACGCGATGCTTTGATATTGGTGAAGGTCGCCACTCGTCTTTTCAGCTACTGGATCATGATGCGTAAAGATCGCGACCCACGGCGCTTTGCCATTTCGGCCCAGCCCCGATGTGTTGTCCGTATCGATCACAACACTACCCGAAAAAATCATCCCCAGCGCATCGGGGAACAGCGCAATCGGTTGTTCCTCCCAATGCATCAGATCGCGACTGGTCGCGTGGCCCCAATGCATTGGTCCCCATGTCATCCCATCAGGGTGATATTGGAAAAACAGGTGATAGACGCCATCGGCATAAACCAGCCCATTGGGATCATTCAGCCAATTTCGCTTCGGGCTGAAATGAAACGCGGGGCGATATTGAGGGGTATCGCGAGGCACGCCCTGCCCGACAGTTTGAAGCGACAGCATAAGCGAAACCAACAATATCCATAGGGCTAAAAATGAACAGCCCTAGCGTAATAGTCAAATTGCAATCGTTTGCAATGACTGAAATACGTCAAGAGCCAATTACACCCGCTTTTCCGATATCAAGGCTTAATGAGGTATTTTTCGCCGGTCCGCTTCGCATTATACGCTTGCAAAGTCGCTGGATCGACTGCCTCGGCAAGCGAAATCCGGTGGCTATAATGGCTTTTGAATGTCGTTGTCAGTTCTGCCACCACGCGCGCGCGCATCCGTCCCACAATCTCTGCCCCTGCCTTTGCCATAAACGGCGTCAACAACCAGCCGCCCAGCGCCCAAGTCAGGCCAAAGCTGCGGTTCAAAACCGTCGGGCCAACGTCGAGCGCGCCGTAAATATAGACTTGTTTCATCTGGTCGGAACCATAGCGGCTATAGGCCGTCATCCGCTTCACAGCCGCAGCCTCCATCGCCGCCAATATTTGCCCCGAAATCTTGCCACCGCCTATGGGATCAAAGCCTAGAAACGCTTCGGTCTCATAAATTGCCTGTACCAAATCTTCGGTGAAATTCTCTGCCGTCGAATCGAGCACAATCTCTGCACCAATGCTTTTCAGCAAATCTACCTGCGCCTGGCTGCGCACAATGTTGACCAAAGGAATGCCGTCTGCCTTGCAAATTTTGACCAGCATCTGTCCCAGATTAGAGGCAGCGGCGGCATGGACGATGCCCTTATAGCCCTCCATCTTCATAGTCTCGGTAAATCCAAGCGACGTCAGCGGATTGACGAAACACGACGCGCCGTCCTCCGGCTCAGTACCCTCTGGCAGCGGCATGCACGCCATCGCAGCGAGGCAACGATATTCGGCATAAATTTCCCCGCCAATCAACGCGACTGTTTTGCCGAGTAACGCCTGCGCTGCATCCGATGCGCCTGCGGCGACCACAAGGCCACTGCCTTCGTTACCAATCGGCATCGCTTGCCCCACACGCGACGCCATAAAGCGCATTCCCGCATCCGACACATCCATTGCCACGCCAGGCTGACCGTCGCGGTCGATGCTACGTGCGCTAGCGACATCGGCGGCTCCGACCATCAGGCCAAGGTCGGACGGGTTGATCGGCGTCGCCAGCACCTTAACCAAAACCTCGTGATCCTTTGGTTGCGGCATTGGCAACGGAGCAAGATACATTTCCATAACGCCATCGGCTTTCACCTCTGTCAGCATGGTCAGGTTGGTAGCGGACAAATCAGTCATCATGGCTCTCCGGATGCGTTCCCATCAACAGGGAATCGGTTTTCGTTTGCAACGGAGTATCGGGAAGCGGTGATAAAGGGAAGTGCTAGCCCGCCTTTATTGCGAGAGCGGTTGCCATCAACGTCACCATTATGGCAAAAACGCTAATCCCCGTCCACGGCATAAAACCGACCTGCTCTATCCGTGTGCGGCGATGGCGGCGGCGATCAGCAAAGATGCTGACAACCGAAACGATAGCAGCAACAGCCGCGATCACGGTCCAGGTATGAAAGTCCCAAAGTTTGGTAAGATAGTCTAGCATCGGCAGCAAATGGTGGATGAATTTGGTCAGCGCAAGGGTTGCACGCGACTTTGATACGCTTATGGCAATGCGGCAATGTCCCACCCCGCTGAACAACCCATCGCCGCCACAGCCATTGCACCCGAGCCGCGGCCGATGCTCGGCATCGTTTTGCGTATCGGGGCGGTGATAGTCATCGGCATCATGTTTTTGCTTGTGAAACTGGCGGGCAATCGCGGCGTCCATGTCACCGAAAGCCTGTTTTGGCGGCAGTTGGCCGGGCTTCCGGTGGCAGTCACCTGGTTGTGGTATAGCAATGATCTCGCGTCGATCCGGACACAGCAACCAGCCGGTCATGCATTGCGCATGATCCTTGGTGTCTGCGCGATGGGCCTCAATTTCACTGCGATGATATTGCTGCCGATGGCCGACGCGACGACATTCGGTTTTGCCGCCCAGATTTTTGCGACGATATTGGCGGCGCTGTTTTTGGCAGAACCGACAGGCAAATACCGTTGGGGCGCGGTTATCATGGGCTTTACCGGTATCTTAATTGCGTTGCGGCCGGGACAAGACACCGTCAACACTACCGGTATTATCGTTGCACTGTTTGGTGCGTTGTTGACCAGTTGCACCTTCATCCAGCTTCGTCGTCTGAACCGCACAGAAACCCCCGGCGCGATTGTTTTCTGGTTCAGCCTGACCTCGATTGTGCCGCTCGGCATCGCACAGCTTTTCTTTGCGCGCAGTCACGATGCGCAAACTTGGGCGGTGATTGGCGGGCTTTCGCTGGCTGGCGCTGTGGGGCAGATATTGCTGACAGCATCGCTACGTTATGCCTCTGTGGCGACCATCATGACGATTGATTATAGTTCGCTATTATGGACCGCGCTGCTCGGCTTTATCGTTTTTGCTAACGTCCCTAGCATTTCGGTATTGCAAGGCGCGCCGCTGATCATCGGGGCCGGATTGGTGATTGCATGGCGCGAACAGTATCTGGCGCGCAAACGAGCAACTATGGCGCAGATATCTCTCGCCGATTGAGGTGAACCGGGATTTGCGCTCTGACTGCATCCACCTGTGCAAGATCGATTTCGACAAAACCCAACCCCTCGCCTTCACCCATGTCGAGCAAGATTTCCCCCCAAGGATCGACCACCAGAGAGTGGCCAAACGTTGCTCTGCCATCTTCGTGCTGGCCCGATTGCGCCGCGGCCACGACAAAGCAAGCCGATTCGATTGCGCGTGCACGCAGCAGAACATGCCAATGTGCTTTGCCGGTCGGGACAGTAAAAGCAGCGGGAATTGCAAAAATCTGCGCACCGGCCTGCGCTAACTGGCTATACAAATCTGCAAAGCGCATATCATAGCAAATCGTCAGGCCCATCTTCCCTAGGGGCGTATCAACCAACACCGGTCCATCACCACCGCGATAGGCCGACGACTCGCGCCAGCTCTCGCCAGTTGCCAGGTCAACATCGAACAAATGCATCTTATCATAGCGCGCGCGGATGATGCCATCGCTGTCGATTACAATCGTTCGGTTGCCGTAACGTCCGCTGCCATCTTCGTGTAAAATAGGGATGGAACCAAGATGCACCCAGATTTTTTCCGCAGCAGCGACCGTGCAAATCTGCTGCAACCCCTCATTCGCCCGCTCCGCCACAACAAACCGCGCCGCGCGCTCGCGGTTACGATCCAGCATGAAAGACATCTCCGGTGCGAAATACACTATAGCATTTTCTGCTGCAGAGACTTGTATCGCTTTTGTAATTTTTTGTATATTTATAGGCACTTGTATTCCGCTACATATTTGATGGACTGCAATTTTCATAATTTCCGTCCTCTCAAACCAAAAATAGCATCAGTTAGAGTCTTGCTTCAGCACACCGCTCGGTAACCACTAAAAATCGCTACGAGCGCCACTTTGCCCTGAGGGACGCGGTCTGCAAGGAGTTTGTTTTTTGTATGAAAGCCATTTGTCCGTTTCTGATCGTCGCGATCAGCACGTCACTTTGCCGCAACTTATGAAATAGGAACGAGAATTTGACAGATTTGGTGAATCCGCACTTGCCATTTGCGCCTCCTTATGGCAGTGAGCTTCTTGTGTGTTTGAAACCACATATAAAAAAAGGAGCTACAAAATGCGTCTCGGTAAAGTTTCGCTCGCTGCAATCGCAGCTGCGTCCCTGATCAGCGCCCCGGTTGTTGCCTCGGCAGCTACCGCTTCAAAGTCTGTTTCGGCAGCTAAATCGAAGCGTGTGGGTGCGGCATCGAAGGAAGAAAGCAAGCTTGGCGGCGGTAGCGGCGTAATCGTCGCTGTACTCGCTGCGGCTGCTATCATTGCGGGTATCGTAATTGCTGCTGGCAATAACGATGATTCCCCAACCAGCCCATAATCGCCGGTAGATCAGTTTTGAAAAAAGGCGGCCATTGGTCGCCTTTTTTTTGACCTATGTACTCAGTGGAGACCGGGAATTGGCTGTCTTAACCGGATAGTCAGAGTGCGTGTTTTATGGAAATAACATGACGAAAAGCCACAATGTTCTCGTAACTGGCGGTGCCGGATATATCGGCAGCCACGCTGTCCTCGCACTAAAAGATGCCGGACATCATCCCGTCGTGATCGACAATCTTACAACCGGTTTCCGCTGGGCGCTGCCGGACGATGTTCCGTTCCATGAAGGGGATATCGCGGACGAAACTCTGGTCCCCAAAATCATTGCCGAGCACCAAATCGAAGCCATCATGCACTTTGCTGGATCGATCATCGTTCCCGAGTCGGTCGAGAACCCACTCAAATATTATCGCAACAATACAGCCAACAGCCGGAGCGTGATCGAATCGGCAATCACCGGCGGCGTGAAGCACTTTATCTTCTCGTCTACTGCCGCAACTTACGGCATTCCCGAGGTTAGCCCAGTGCACGAAGATGCGCCCACTTTGCCGATTAACCCCTATGGTCTGTCGAAATTGATGACGGAATATATGTTGCGCGATGTCGCGGCGGCGCATGATTTCAATTACTGCACTCTGCGTTATTTCAACGTGGCAGGTGCCGATCCCCAAGGACGCACCGGCCAATCCACCGCAGGTGCAACGCATCTGATCAAAGTGGCCGTCGAAACGGCGCTGGGCAAGCGCAGCCATGTCAGTGTTTTCGGAACGGATTTCGACACTGCGGATGGCACAGGAGTACGCGATTATATCCACGTTAGCGACCTTGCGACAGCGCATGTTATTGCGCTTGAAAACCTATTCACAGATCCAACGCTCAGCCACACGCTGAATTGCGGCTATGGTCATGGCTATTCAGTTTTGCAGGTTCTTGATGCGGTTGACCGCGTTACGAATTCACAGATTGAGCGCCAATTTGAGGGACGCCGAGCCGGCGATCCCGATACTCTGATTTCCGATAATCGAGAGATTAAAGCGCGTTTTGGCTGGCAACCCAAACATGACAATCTCGACGTGATCGTCAGCCACGCTCTGCAATGGGAACGGAAATTGGGCGATCAGCCCTAGGCCGTCTTGCACTCGTTGCTCATGCCCCCCATATCCAGTGGCATGGACAATCAAGCACATAACAACCCGACCACTTGGTACGGCACTACAATCCTGTCGGTCCGCAAAAACGGCAAAGTTGTGATCGTCGGCGATGGCCAAGTCTCGATGGGGCAAACTGTCATGAAGCCCAATGCCAAAAAGGTGCGGCGGCTGCATGATGGCAGCGTCATTGGCGGTTTTGCGGGAGCCACTGCCGATGCCTTCACCTTGTTTGAGCGGCTGGAGAAAAAGTTGGAGGCGCATCGTGGGCAACTGATGCGTGCAGCGGTCGAATTGGCCAAGGACTGGCGCACCGATAAATATCTGCGCAACCTAGAGGCATTAATGATCGTCGCTGACAAGGACATCACTTTGATCCTGACGGGCAATGGCGATGTTCTGGAACCCAATGACGGGATTGCAGCGATTGGATCTGGCGGCAACTATGCCCTGTCCGCCGCCCGCGCGCTGATGGACTATGAATCGGACCCCGAGAAGCTTGCACGGCACGCGATGAAGATTGCCGCCGAAATCTGCGTTTACACAAACGACCAACTGACTCTTGAGGTTATGGACAGCGCAAGCTGATCCGGAAAGTCCAGAAAATGTCTCAAAACCTAACTCCCAAAGCCATTGTTGCTGCCCTTGATGAACACATCATCGGACAGGCAGATGCCAAACGTGCTGTCGCCGTTGCCCTGCGCAACCGTTGGCGACGCCAGCGGCTTGATGCTGATCTGCGCGATGAAGTGACGCCGAAAAACATCCTGATGATTGGCCCCACGGGCTGCGGCAAAACCGAGATTAGCCGCCGCCTGGCAAAGCTTGCAGACGCGCCGTTTATCAAGATTGAGGCGACCAAGTTTACCGAAGTGGGCTATGTTGGGCGTGATGTCGAACAAATCGCTCGCGATCTGGTCGAGGAAGCGGTTCGGCTGGAAAAAGACCGCAGGCGGGAGCTGGTACGTGAGACCGCCGAGGCCGCCGCGATGGAGCGTATTCTAAAGCCGCTCGCCGGGGACACCGCCAGTGAAGCAACGCGCGAAGCATTCCGCCAACGCATAATTGATCGCCACATGGACGATGTAGAGATCGAAATCGAAGTGTCCGATGCCCCCTCTATGCCGATGGGATTATCGGACCTTGGCCCAGGAATGGGCGGCGGCGCGATGATCAATATCTCCGAAATGATGGGTAAAGCCTTTGGTCAGGGAAAAACCAAAAAGCGCAAGATGAAAGTGCCCGAGGCATGGACCAAGCTGGTTGACGAAGAGGTTGAACGTCGGCTTGATCAGGATGATGTAGCGCGCACCGCTATTGCCGATGCAGAGGCCAATGGCATCGTATTCCTGGACGAGATCGACAAAATTGCGGTGTCCGATACACGCGGTGGGGGATCGATCAGCCGTGAAGGTGTCCAGCGCGATCTGCTACCCTTGATCGAAGGCACAACGGTTTCCACCAAATACGGCCCGATGAAAACCGACCATGTCTTATTCATTGCCAGCGGTGCGTTCCACATTTCCAAGCCCAGCGATATGCTGCCCGAATTGCAAGGCCGTCTGCCCATTCGCGTCGAATTGCGGGCGCTGACGCAGGAAGATTTCGTCCGCATCCTTTCGCAGACCAAAGCCAATCTGCCACAACAATATGCAGCGTTACTGGCGACCGAGGAGGTCACTTTGGACTTCACCGACGACGCGATTGAGGCACTGGCCAAAATCGCAGCGGACGTGAACGACAGTGTTGAAAATATCGGCGCGCGGCGGTTGCAAACGGTGATGGAAAAGCTGTTGGAGGACATCAGTTTTGATGCCGAAGACCAAAAGGGCCAGACCTTCAAAATCGACGCAGCCTATGTCAGTCAGCAATTGGCAGGTATCGCCAAGGACACGGATCTGTCGAAATACGTTCTTTGACAGCTTTCACTTCGCTGATATCATCTCAGCGGAAGGAGAACAGTCATGTCGTTACAAGGCGGATGCCAATGCGGTGCGGTTCGGTATGAAGTCGACGGAACACCTCAGCATGTTGCGCTTTGCCATTGCGCTGATTGTCGTAAATCGGCAGGCGCGCCGATGGTTGCATGGGCCGCGTTTGCGGAAAGCGAATTCACGTTACTGCAAGGCGTGCTGACGACCTATAACTCATCGGGCACAGCTTTGCGCAGTTTTTGCCCCAAATGCGGCACAGGCATTGCCTATCGCAACGAGGAATATCTGCCGGGCATTGTCGATATCCAGTCAGTGACGCTCGACAATCCCGATGCCCTACCCGTTGGCGCGCATATTCAAGTCTCTGAACGGATCGGCTGGATGTCTGAGGCGCATAACCTACCGGAATTTCAGCGTTATCCGGGTATGTGATTACTCGGCGGGCTCAATTAACAACTTCCAAGCCTTGTCATCGCGAAAATACTTCCGCGCCAGTTCTTGCACGCGCGCGGGCGTGATCCCTGCATAGTCGCCATATAATCGGGTCAATGCCGTAAAGCGCTGCGGCGCATAAGTCGCGCCCTCCAACTGGTTCATCCAGAACTGGTTTCCGGTCATCACCCGATCGACATATTGTTTAAGCGGTTCGACCGCGCGCTGCAGTTCATCTGCACTGACGGCATTAGTTTTCAGATCCGCCGCAACATCGGCGGCAAAGGCGTAAAAGCGCTCAACATCCTTTGGTTGGACTTGGCTATAGGCCATTAAATAACCACCTGATTTAAATTCATCAGGCCAAAAATTCTGCATATCAGGGCTATAGCTTGCCGCCTGTTCAGACCGGAATTTTTCAAACAACCGGTCGCGGAAGACGGCCGCCAATATCTCCAGCTCGCGTCCCTCGCTGATTCCCGCTAAACCGCCGCCTGTCGGCCAGGCGACGATAGCCGATGTCTGGTCCTTCGGGCCTTTGTGCGTCAAACGCATTGGTTCCGCAGAAGCTGGCGGGAAAGTCGTTGTGTCCGCGCCAGCCGGAATTGCGGCAGGAACACGTTTCTTCATCGCGCCAAAGCTTTTGCCTAATGCTGCGACTGCTGCATCGCGTTTGAAATCGCCAAAGAGCAGAATCTCAACCGGACCACTGGCGAGCAAAGGTTGCCAAAAGGCTTGGAAAGATTTTGGGTTCAGAGTCTTCACGTCAGTGGGCGTTGGCACTTTCCAGCGTCCATCTTTTGATGTGGTCAGATACTGCAAATCGCGCTGCATCATGGCAACAGCCGACATTTCAAAACTGTCATAGTCTGCCGAGGCAATCGCTTTGGCGCGCTCGACTGGTGCGGGCTGCCATCCGGGGTTTTGCATCTTTGTTGCAATCAGCGTTAATTGATCCGCCAAATCCTCTGGTCGCGTGACTGCGGTCCACTCAAACGCATCATTATCGACACTGAAACTAAGTTCCAACCGGCGACCATTCATCATCTGATCAAGCTGGTTGCGGTTAAGCTTGCCAATGCCATTTTCGCCGAGCACCATCGAGCCGGACCACAGCAATCCGCCCTTGTCAGGCGCTACAGACTGATAACCGCGGCCAAAGCGGACCAAAACACGCACTTGTCCGGCTTCCGCGGCATTGGGCCAAAGCAATGCACGCGCGCCATTGGAGAACTCCAGGCTTTCCATGTCGAACCGTTCGTGGATGCGACTTGCGACCACTTTTCCAGCGCTGCCAAGCTTTGGTAATTTATCAAAGCTGACGGCCTTGGTATCCAACCGCGCGGTTTTGCTGGCGACGACTTGACTGGTCAGCGCCTTTGCGAGTCTTGAATCGACGTCCGCAATCGGGGCTGGAGCAGACAAAAAGATCCGCTGCGCCTCTGCGCTGAACAAAGACCGCGTTGATTCGAGCAAACGTTGCGGCGTGAACTTGGCGCGCATCGCGTCGAACACTTTGACGACCGTGTCGGGCGCTGCAACCGTCTCGCGGATATCGACAGCGCGGACGATATTCTCGGCTTGCTCCGACCCACCCTCAAACGGATAGCTGTCCAATTGCGTGCGTATAACGTCAGAGAATAATGCCAATTCGCGCTCAATATCACCTTGCGAAGGTGCCGTTGTCGTTGCATCGGAAATGACAGCGCGCACAGCCGTTATAGCGGCCTCCCAGTCTGTTCCTAAAGGACGCACCGACACAAAAGTGATGTCGCCGCTACGCGCTTCATCGCGTTGTTCAACGCCCGCATAGGTGAATGCCGCCCCTGCCCGCGCTTGGCCCTCTAGCCGCCGGTTGATAATCCGCTGCGCCACGGCATCGACCAATAGCTGTTCGTTATACAGAATCGTGTCATTCACCTGATGCCAGGGCCGCACATAAGCGATGCTGGCGACGAAGGGTAAAGTCGGGTCGATGATGGTTGCGGATAGCTTGCCATCTGCCGTCGGCTTGCCAAAATCAGGCTGCTGCGTTGAGGCACCCACCGCCTTCCAATCGGCAAAATGCTTTTTGACCAGCGCTTCTAGCGCCGCTGGCTCGGCATCACCCGCGATCACGACAACTGCATTTTCGGGCCGATACCAACGCTTATGAAATGCGCCGACTTTGTCCGCGCTAGCCGCCAGCACCGTCTCGGGCGTGCCGATCGTGGAGCGTTTAGCGAGGCGCTGCCCCTGAAACAGATGCTCACGGAGCCGGTTCCCAAACTCCAATTGTGCACCACTATTTTCGCGCAATTCCGCCAGCACAATCGCGCGTTCGGCATTCAGCGCCGTTGCTGTAATCGCGGGCGCACGCATCATACCCGCGACGATCTTCATCGACTCTTCGAGCTTCGCCGGGTCGGATGCGGGCAAATCAAGCTTATAGGTCGTTTGCGTCGGTGTAGTTTGCGCATTGCTATCGCTGCCAAAACTCACGCCCAGCCGCTGCCAAACCCGTTTGGATTCGCCGTCGGGGACAAATTCGGAGCCGCGAAAAGCAAGATGCTCTAGCAAATGCGCAAAGCCTTGCTCGTCATCTTCCTCGTGCAGCGCACCTGCGTCGATGCGCACGCGGATCGAGACTTGGCCCGCCGGGACTTCATTTCGTTTGACAGCATAGCGCAGACCGTTGTCGAGCTTGCCAAAGGTCCAGCTGGTATCAACAGGAACATCGCTGCCTTCGTACAACCAGGGCACTTCAGCGCCGGTTTGTGCCTCCGTCGAAATGGTGACGGGTGCGGTCTCCTCCGCCCATGCAGCAGGAGACAACAACAGGCTGGACGCCAACAGAACGATCTTGAGATTGGAAAGTGTTTTCATTGCGGCTTTCACTGGTGGCTTTCGCCTTGCTGGCGGATGAACGGAGACAAACTTTGCTATCCTAAAACCGTTAGTGCTGAGCCTGTCGGGGCCGCAGGCGACCGCAGGTCAACAACGTCCCACAGCGTAGCGCTAACCTTAGAGACGTCCTTCGACAGGCTCAGCACTAACGGTTTAGTTATTAGATGCCCCCATCCACGACATCACGCCCAATGGCCTCCAACCCCACCTTCAACGCAGCAACACACGTTGCCAAAATATGCGCATCGATGGACCGCACCACAAAATTAGCGCCAACGCGTCCTTCGCGGAAAAATGGATAGCTGCCGATCTGGCACCCTTCATGCGACTTTTCGGTATCGCAGAGCAGTGCAGCAATCTCGCTTTCCGCGACCCAACAGCCCAGCTGATGCGAGAGCAACGGCGCGCCGCCCTCTAAAGTGCCGGTCAAGGCATCCAGCATCCCCGCCGTAATATGCGGCACGCCCGCCATGATGAAGATATTCTCGACCTTTATTCCCGGTGCACCCGACATCTTATTGGCGATCAAATCCGCGCCCTCTGGTACGCGCGCCATCCGCAACCGGCCCTCGTTCACGCCGCCGCGCGTTTCGTAATAGCGTTCCAGAATTTCCTTCGCCACCGGATGCAGCACCACCGGCACGCCCAACGCCGCCGCAATCGCATCGACGGTAATGTCATCATGCGTCGGTCCGATGCCGCCTGTTGTGAACAAATAGTCGTTGCGCGCACGCAGCGTATTGACCGCCTCAACAATCGATTCTTCAACGTCCGCTACCACACGCACCTCGCGCAGGCGAATGCCCTGCACGTTCAGCCAGAGGGCAATCTGTGCGATATTCTTATCCTGCGTGCGGCCAGACAAGATTTCATCGCCGATGATAACAAGGGC
Source organism: Sphingomonadales bacterium (assembly GCA_031374785.1). Taxonomy (GTDB): domain Bacteria; phylum Pseudomonadota; class Alphaproteobacteria; order Sphingomonadales; family Sphingomonadaceae; genus Sphingorhabdus_B. The sequence continues at coordinate 16,569 of JANMGR010000038.1, forward strand.
TGCGGTATAGATGCGGGTGTTGGTCATGCTGGGCACTTAGCGGTAAAGTGCCGTCTGGCAAAGCGTGTATAAATCCCCTATATCAAATCCATGAACCAATATGCAGTCGTTACCGCCGATGAGGCTTTTCAATCCCGCGACGGGGTTATCAAATTGCATGGGGCCGATGGCTTTGCAGGGATGCGCGCTGCAGGGCGGTTGGCGGCGGAGATATTGGACGAGCTGACCAAGCATGTCGTCCCCGGCGTTACCACCGGCGAAATTGACGACATCGTCCGCGAAATGACGTTGCGCGGCGGCGCGGTTCCGGCGACTTTGGGCTATCGCGGCTATACGCACAGCTGCTGCACCAGCATCAACCATGTCATCTGCCACGGCATCCCGTCGGACAAGAAATTGAAA
>JANMGR010000081.1:0-3516 GCA_031374785.1 Sphingomonadales bacterium
AAAGAAGAGCTTCTTACGCTCGAAGGCGTGATCGACGAAATCTATCCTGATGGCCGCTTTGGCGTCATGCTGGAAAATGATCACCGGATAATCGCTTACACGGCGGGGAAGATGCGGAAATTCCGTATCCGCTCCGTCGTGGGCGACCGCGTCCATGTGGAAATGACGCCCTATGACTTGTCAAAGGGCCGTATCGTTTTCCGCGAACGCACGCCCGGCGTTGGCCCCGGCCCACGCAATGCACGGCGGCGTTAAGGCTGGTTTACCAGCCGGCGCAGTCGGTTAATAATACCGTTAGTGCTGAGCCTGTCGAAGCACGTCTTAAGGTTTCAACTGTCGTTTTTGACTGAGGGACGCCCTTCGACAGGCTCAGGGCTAACGGAGTTTTTGAAACGTGAACCCGTTTCACGAAAGGAAATAGCCAATGGCTACACCGTCATTTTACCGCGAACGTGCCGATCAGGCGCAACGCGACGCCGATAATGCCTCGCTGACCAATGTGCGCGAACGCCATCTGGTCGCCCGCGACACGTGGGCCGATATGGCCGATAAAGCCGAAGGCGTCATCGTAGCGCGCGAAAAGAACGAGGCTGAAAAAGCTGCCGTTGCCGCGGCCAATACAGTCTTGCACGCAAACTAATCGGTTAGCGCAAGTGTTGCGTTTCCATCTGCCCGGACAGAGTGCTGGGGGGTGGTTGTGACTGGTATTCAGCCCGTCACCCTAGGCGATCTCACCCGTCTTTTCGGCAAAATCGGGTTGATCAGCTTTGGCGGACCCGCCGGGCAAATCGCGCTGATGCACGAAGAAATCGTCGATAAACACAAATGGGTGCCAGAGGAGGAATATCTTCAGGCGCTGAACCTGTGCCATTTGCTCCCCGGGCCAGAGGCTCAGCAATTGGCGGCGTGGATCGGCTGGCGCTTGCACGGAACGCTTGGCGGATTGATCGCAGGGTTGCTGTTTGTCCTGCCCGGCGCATTGGTGATGCTTGGCCTGTCGGCGCTGTATGTGCTGGCGTGGGAGGTCAGCTGGCTGGCCGGAATGTTCCTTGGCATTAAAGCCGCGGTGCTGGCGATTGTCGCACAGGCGTTAATCCGCATCGCGGGGCGGGCGCTGAACACGCGGGCGAAACAAGCAATAGCGGTAGCCTCGTTCGTGTTGCTGTTCCTCTTCAACGCGCCGTTTCCGCTGGTGATTTTGGGGGCTGGAGTGGCGGGTGCCTTAATTGCGCGTCAGTCTACTGAATTGTTAGGTATAAGACTCCCCAATCACTCCGTTAGTCCTGAGCCTGTCGAAGGACGGGTTGTGCAGGAGAACGGTGCTTCGACAAGCTCAGCACAAACGGCGGAGGGGTTGGGCCCGCCCCGCTTGCTCACCCACATCCTAAAAACCACCCTAATCTGGGGCAGCATATGGGCTGCACCAATGGTGTTGATCTATGCAACACTCGGCCCCCACCATGTGCTGTGGGATATCGGCGCGTTTTTCTCGCAACTCGCCATCGTCACCTTTGGCGGCGCCTACGCCGTGCTCGCCTATATGGCGCAGGAAGCGGTCAACGGCTTTGCATGGCTTTCGGCAGGCGAAATGGCCGATGGGCTGGGCCTGGCCGAAACCACGCCTGGACCGCTAATCTTAGTCACGCAATTCACGGGCTTCCTCGCGGGTTTCCGCAGCCCCGCCCCGTTTGACGCATGGACAGCCGGAATCCTAGCTGCGATGCTCACCACCTGGGTCACCTTCGCCCCATGCTTCCTATGGATCTTCGCGCTGGCCCCCACGATGGACCGGCTTCGCAGCCTGACATGGTTACAAGGCAGCCTCTCCACCATCACCGCCGCAGTCGTCGGCGTAATCGCCAACCTGTCCTTATGGTTCGCGCTACACGTGCTGTTTGCCCAAGTCGGCGAACTCCATCTCGGCCCCGCACGCATCTATTGGCCCGAATGGAGCAGCTTTGATTGGCGGACTGCGTTGATCGGCGCAGGAGCCGCTGTGCTGCTGTTCCGGTTCAAGCTGAACATTATTACGATGCTCAGCATAGCGGCGGTCGCTGGGATGGTGGTGAGTGGGTTGGGGTAGGCATCCACAACTGCTGGATTAAACTCATCGACTTGCCGCAGATGTGTTGACCATTTGCAGGTTTTATACGATTATCATCGTAACGAAGGGAGGCCAAAATGAGTGAATACCTACAAAAGCTGATCGACGCTTCTCGCGGCACATCTATGTCGGATGCTGAAAAAGAAGCGCAAAGACGCAGTTTTGCCTATGGCAACGCACATATAGAAAATGATCGAGTGACTCGTGAAATGGTGGCTGAGGCTGCTGAAAAGCTTGGCAAAGCGAAGTAGTTATGAGCGACGATGAGCGCCACAGCATTGCGGCGCAACCGTCGCTCATTACCGATCCAATCGAAGAAGCGAAACGCGAGTCAGAAAACGCGATTGCGCAGTTTGACCGCGTTCTTGACCTGATTGATGATGTCGCGCGCGGTGGCAGGCCTTTTCGGCTCCGCACTTCAATGATCCTCGACTTGCACCGTTTGGCCCTTGATGGCTTGTCCTTATATGCAGGCAACTTTCGTCCTGCCGATGTCTCGATTGGCCAAAGTAAGCACACACCGCCAGCGGCGCATCTGGTCACTAGCCTGATCGACGAGATGTGCGATTACGTTATGGACAATTTTGAAAGCGCCAAGGCTTTGCATCTTTGTGCGTATGTGATGTGGCGGTTGAACTGGATACACCCATTTACCGACGGCAATGGCAGGACGTCGAGGGCACTCGCCTATTTTGTGCTTTGCGCCAAGATCGGGTATCGATTGCCCGGACAAGAAACGCTGCCAGAGCAGATAGCAGCAGACAAGCCGCCATATTATCTTGCGCTTGAGGAAGCAGATCAGCACTGGTTGGCAAGCAATTTGGATCTGAGGGCGATGGAAGCTTTGCTAGACCAGTATTTGGCTAAGCAGCTGTTGTCTGCATACGAGGATGCCAAAAACCCCGCAGTTGCCGTGGGCAAAGAGCGTAAGTTGCATTGATGCAGTGTGAGCATTGCTCTCAGAAATTTGATTATCAAAATCGGCTTAATATGAAGATCAAACTATTTTGTTCTTCAAACATAAAACATAAGAAGCATTGCTTACCCGCCCACCCCGCTTGACTCCCCCCACAATCCTGCTAACCGCACCCTCGACCGAGGGGCTTGCCTCTCATGTCACCGTCCGAGACAGTTGGTGAGGGGGATGCCTTTAATTAGGTTTGGCCTCTCTTAATTTCCAGCCTAGGCGGGGATAGAAATTCACCGGCGCTTTTTGCGCCCGGCCTTTGCCTTTGTGCACCGGCCAAGAACCTTCCCCACGGACTAAACGCACTGCGCCTTCGGGCGTAGCGCACATTCGTGTTGGGCTGGCCCTTGAAAGCCAGCCTTGTGATTGGAGTAATGCATGAACCGTTCTGAAAAGACCGACGCGGTTGCTGTGTTGAACGCAACTTTTAACGAATCGGCTGTTG
>JANMGR010000092.1:0-7668 GCA_031374785.1 Sphingomonadales bacterium
GCTTGTTGGGGTGGCATGTAAATGGTTTTTGCCAATCACCGACGAACCGCGCCTTTATGGGGAAGTTAGGAGAGTCGTTTCCGCATGGCATATGCTGACCAACAACCGATGAGCACAAATAGGATAATTGCGATTGTCCTAGTGGTAGCTCTACACGCGGGTCTTGGCTTCGCACTCGTTTCCGGCCTGGCATATGATGCCATCAAAAAGGTTAAGGAAAAGATGGAAGTCATCGATATTAAGGATGAGAAGCCTCCCGAGGAGGAGCCTCCTCCACCGCCCGATGAAGTGATTATTACCCCTCCGCCAAGCTTTGCGATCGATATTCCTGTGAAATCGAACAACCAGTCTGAGTTGGCGAAAGAGGATACGACCAAAAAAGAAGAAACCAGAGAGGCGTTTAAGTCTTGCCCTGATGGTAGTCGCGTTCTTGAGGCCGCAACTTGCGCGCAGGTGGACCAAGATATTACCTGCCCCGACGGTAAAACTGTCGTCAAAGCCTCGCAGCGTTCCTCTTGCCCTCCGGTCAAGAACCTAGCGGCACCAGCAAAGCCTAAAAACAATCCTGGCAGCTGGGCAACAACCAATGACTATCCCTCACGGGCGCTTTCGCAAGAACGCGAAGGCACCACTACGTTCCGCGTCACTGTTGGTGCGGATGGTAAAGTGGCGGATTGTTCAGTGACAGGCTCAAGTGGTCATGGTGATCTTGATGCCGCCACATGCAGCAATGTGAAACGTCGTGCCCGGTTTGAGGCGGCTAAGGATGCCTCTGGCAACCCAACCACTGGTTCATACAGCAACCGCGTGACGTGGCGCATACCAAAAGAATAACCGCTCGGTTCAGGGGACTTCGGTTCCGAGCACATCCAACGCACCTATTTGAATTATTTGAGAGGAAGTAAAAATGTCGATTGCAATTCTCACTGCAGCAGGCGCCGCAAAAGGCGCAGCCGCTCCGGTAAACTTCGGTCTGTGGCAAGCACTTAACCACGGTGGCGCGCTTAGCTGGACCATCTTTATTATCATGGTCGTTATGTCGATCTTTTCGTTCTACATTCTGTTCACAAAACTGATTGATCAGAACAAGGTCATGAAACAGTATGACGCTGTCCGAGCAGGTTTCTGGAAAGCAAATAGCCTTGAAGAAGGTGCTGCAAAGCTTGATAAGAACAATGCCTATCGCCAGCTGGTTGACGATGGTGTGTCGGCATCGAAACAGCACAGCTTGTTGACCGATCCGGTTGAGGCACATGATTGGCTCCACGGCGCGATGCAGCGTTCAGAAGGCGCGATCAACAACAAGCTGACCGGTGGTCTGTCCTTCCTCGCAACCGTGGGTGCAACAGCTCCCTTTATCGGTCTGCTCGGCACGGTTATCGGTATTTACCGCGCGCTGATCGAAATCGGCATCGCGGGTCAGGCTGACATTGGCAAGATCGCGGGTCCCGTTGGTGAAGCCTTGATCATGACCGCCATTGGTCTGATGGTTGCGGTTCCTGCGGTGCTTGCATACAACTGGCTTCAGGCTCGTAACAAAGCAATTGCTCGTAACCTTGCTGGTTTCTCGAACGATGTGCTTGGCTACATCTCCTCGGGCGGTCGTTTGAAACCTGCTGCTGTCGCTGCACCTGCTGCACGTCCTGCTGCTGCTCCTGCCGCTGCACCTGTAAAGAAATAAGGACGAGTTGGCCGGGGGCGCAACGTTCCCGGCCAACGCACCGGAACCAACGGGTTTCGTGAAGCACGTCTTACGATTTAGAGAGGTATAGCCAATGGCAATGAGTATGGGCGGAGACGGAGGCGTCGAAGAGAAGCCAATGTCAGACATTAATACAACGCCCCTAGTGGACGTTATGTTGGTGCTCCTGATCGTTTTTCTTATCGCTATTCCAGTGACTTTGCAGTCTGTGAAAATGGATCTGCCGGTTGTTAAATATGAACCGGTAAAGGCAAAACGGGAAAACATTCTGTTGTCAGTCACTACGACTGATGCTGCTGGGCGTGAGCCGGGTACTGAAGGTTTTGCCGGGGCCAACCCGGGCGGTGAATGCCGTATCTATGCGGGGACAACGCCGATTTCATCCGATGAGCTTGAGTCATTTGCCAAAAAGCACATGGAAGATCAGATTGAACTCCTTGGTGGTATGGAAGCGTTGCAATCGGGCGAAGTGAAACCGGAAGACTTGCCAGAAGCGCATATTCGCGGTGATGTGAACACACCCTATCGCTGTATCGGAGGCGCGATCTTCAATATGCAGATCGCCGGCTTCTTGCGGATCGGTTTTGTTTCGTCACCCATGGAATTGTTAAGCTCGGCTCGTTGATCCGACACTCAAGTTTAGGAGAATAAATCATGGCAATGAGTGGCGGTAGCGATGATGGCTCGCCGATGATGGAAATGAACACAACGCCGTTAATCGACGTTATGCTCGTTCTCCTCATCATGTTGATGATCACCATCCCCCCGGTAACGCACATGGTCGATATCGATCTTCCGATTGCGCAAGATCCGCCGGAGAACGAAAAGATCATTGATCCTGTCGTCAATAAGATTTTCATTGATGATGGTGGTGCAATACAATGGAACGGTTCAGCAGTTTCGCAACAGCAGATCGCGGATTATCTTAAGCAGACCAAGGCAATGGCGGTAGAGCCAGAGCTTCAGTTCCAACCAACGGAAAATGCGCCTTATGTGATCGTTGATGAAGTTCTGGCTGTGGTAAAACGCAGCAAGATCAACAAGTTCGGTTTCGTGGGTAACGAAAACTATCGGGTGTTTGGTAAGTCAGCGGTTTCCGGCTCTGGTCGTTAAGCGCAGACACAATCGACATTGAAAAGGGCGGTCCTACGGGGCCGCCTTTTTTTGTTTGGCGTGGGTATCACAAACGGTGTTCGGGGACTGTCCCCCTAGGGACTGTCCCTAATGGGACAGTCCTTGCCATGCCCGTTTCGTTTGCTAAGTTAGGCTATGCCACGCGCTGCTCGAATCATCATACCTAGCGTTGCCCACCATGTGACTCAGCGTGGAAATCGGCAGCAGAAGATATTCTTCAGCGACGATGATCGGCGGGCCTATATTGAGATATTGGCTGCTGCGCTAAAACGGTCCGACACGCGCTGTTTGGCGTGGTGTTTGATGGACAATCACATCCATTTGATGCTTGTTCCCGAACATTCTGACGGCCTCCGCGCATCAATGTCGAGCACCCACACAACCTATGCCCAACGCATCAATCAACGCGAGCAAATGACGGGCCATGTGTTTCAGGGGCGCTATGCCAGCTTCGCTATGGATGACCGTCACATGATGGTTGCGGCCCGCTATATCGAAAACAATCCGGTTTCTGCAGGGCTCGTCAAGTCGGCAGAGGATTGGAGGTGGTCAAGCGCGCGCGCTCATATTGACCAGCGGGACGACGGATTGACGGACTGGGATGCAATCGGCCAACATGTGCCGAATTGGCGGGCGATGCTGGTTGACGGGTTAGAGGCAGGCGAACTTGTCGAATTGCATCTCAAAACGGGGCGGCCGTTGGGGAAACCAATGGGTTAAGGTGCAAGGACTGTCCCATTAGGGACAGTCCCTATGGGGACAGTCCCCGATCCCATCAAACGTCAAACTGCAAACTCGCCAGCCTTGCATACAACCCGCCTGCTTTTGACAGGCTGTCGTGATCGCCCTGTTCGACGATGCGGCCCTGATCCATCACGATGATGCGGTCGGCTTTGCGCACCGTAGCGAGGCGGTGCGCGATGACGACTGTCGTGCGGCCCTCCATCAGCCGTTCGAGCGCATCCTGCACCAGCCGCTCGCTTTCGGCATCCAGCGCGCTGGTGGCTTCATCGAGCAATAGGATCGGCGCATCGCGCAACAAGGCGCGGGCGATGGCGATGCGTTGCCGCTGCCCGCCCGAAAGCCGCGCACCGCTTTCGCCCAAAAACGTATCGAGCCCTTGTGGCAAAGCTTGCAGAAAATCGGCAGCATTGGCCTGTTCTGCCGCCGCCCAGATCGCGGCATCATCCGCCTGCCAGCGGCCGTAACGCAGGTTGTCGCGCGCAGACGCGGCGAACAGCACGGTATCTTGCGGCACAAGCGCAATCCGCTGCCGGAACTCCGCCGGATCCGCGCTGGTCAATGCAACGCCATCGATGCGCACAGTGCCGCTTTCAGGATCATAAAACCGTTCGGCCAGTTGAAACAAGGTTGATTTACCCGCGCCTGATGGCCCAACAACCGCCACCGTCTCGCCGGGCGATACTTTCAGGCTGAAATCCTCCAGCGCTGCGATCTCTGGCCGTGTTGGATAGCGGAAATGGACGTTTTGAAACTCCAGCTGCCCGCGCGCTGGCGGCATTGCCACAGCGTTTGCGGGTGGCGCAATTTCCGGAACTTCGTTCAGCAACTCGGCCAGCCGCGACGATGCACCCGATGCGCGAACAAGGTCTCCATAGACTTCAGTCAAAGCACCAAAGGAGCCAGCGACCAGCGCGCCATAGAGCACAACTGCAAACAGTGTGCCCGACGAAATCACATTTTCTTTGACCTGATCGGTTCCTTCCCAAACCAGCATTGTGATCCCGCCGAAGATCAACGCCATCACCAATGCCGTCAGAAACGCTCTGATCCGGATGCGCTTTTTCGCCGCTGTAAATGTGTCCTCAACCGCATCGGCAAAGCGCGTGCCTTCGCGCGTTTCTTGGCCAAAGGCTTGCACAATCTTGATTGCCCCTAAAGCTTCCGAAATGATTGTGCCAACGCCCGCAACATTATCCTGGCTGGTGCGCGATGCCTTCTCCAGCCGCCGCCCGAGAAACACGATAGGCAGAACGACAATGGGAATGCCTACAAGCAACCAGATTGTAAGTGTCGGGGCCAATCCGAACAACAAGATTACCCCGCCAATCCCGATGAAGATATTGCGCAAAGCAACCGAGACCGTTGTGCCGACTATCTGTTCGATAATCGCGGTGTCCGCTGTCATCCGGCTGGCGATTTCCGCTGGCCGATTTTCCTCAAAGAAACGCGGAGCGAGGCGAAGTAGGTTGCTCTGCACTGCAACACGAATGTCGCCAACCACGCGCTCGCCTAGCCAGCTGACGAAGTAAAAGCGGAATGCGGTCGAAATGCCAATGATGACGACGATACCGAGTAGCAGATAGAAATAGGGCGCGGGGTCGCCGCCATTTTTGACAAAACCTTCGTCGATTATCAGACGCAGGCCATAAGGGATAGCGAGCGTCGAGGAGGCTGCGGCGATCAACGCCAGTAACGCAAACGCAATCTGGCGCGGATAGTTGACCGTGAAATGCCCGATCATCCGCAAGCTGCCGAAATTTGCTTTGGGTTTGGCTTCAATCGATTGCGCGGTGTCAGCTAAGGGTGCTGGAGAAATTTCGAGGATGTCGTTGCTCATCCCGCCCGCTTAGCAGTGCGCTAAAGCGGTAACAATGCGGCATAGTTCGCGTCAGCGCTTTTCCTATGGTGCAATGCACAATAAACGCTTATGCCTGCCGGAAATAAGCTAATAGGGATCGCATATGCTTTACACCGGTTACGAAATTCAGCGGAACATGATGGCGGGCATGGGCAAAATTGCGCAGGTTCAGGCTGATTTTTTGAAGAACTTTGCCGGACCGTTCAGCATGGGTGGGCTAACCTCAATTGCGGGATCTGCGCTTGATGTGTTCGCGCACAGCGTCCAGCCGCGCGGAAAGCCGGAATTTGGTCTGAATTTGGTCGAGATCGACGGCAAAAAATTGCCCGTTGCTGAGCTTAACGTCGCACGTAAACCATTCGGCCAGCTGAAGCATTTTACCTATGAAGGTAGCCAAGCCAAGCCGCGCTTGCTGATCGTCGCCCCGATGTCGGGCCATTACGCTACCCTATTGCGCGGCACAGTCGAGCGCATGTTGCCCAGCTATGATGTTTACATCACCGACTGGAAAGACGCGCGCGATGTGCCGTTAACGGGCGGCGGTTTCGACCTTGAATCCTATATGGATTACATCATCGAATGGCTGGAATTTATCGGACCGGATGCCGGTGGTCGCGGCGCGCATATGCTCGCGGTATGCCAGCCATCGGTTCCGGCCTATGCCGCAGCTGCGGTGATGAGCGCGACGGACCATCCGCTGCGCCCGCGCACGCTGACGATGATGGGCGGTCCGATTGATACGCGCGAAGCACCAACGGCGGTCAACGACACCGCGACCCAGCGCCCGCATGAATGGTTCATCCAGAACGTCATCGCAACGGTCCCGCGTTACTACAAAGGCGCGGGTCGCCGCGTCTATCCCGGCTTTTTGCAGCTATCGGGCTTTATGACGATGAACCTTGGCAACCACATGGTCAGCCATTGGACGATGTTTCAGGATCTGGTCAAAGGCGACGGCGAAAGCGCGGATCGCAACAAAGAATTCTACGACGAGTATCGCAGCGTCTGCGACATGACCGCCGAGTTTTATCTGCAAACCATCGATGTTGTGTTCCAACGGCATTTGCTGCCCAAGGGTGAGTTCAACTATCGTGGCAAGCTGGTCGATCCCGGCGCAATCCATGACATTGCGATTCTAGCGATTGAAGGTGAGCGTGATGACATCAGCGGCATCGGCCAGACCAAAGCGGCGCTGAAGATTTCAACGGGTCTACCCGACGCGATGAAGAAATACCACCTTGCCCCAGAGGTCGGCCATTACGGCATTTTTAACGGCAGCAAATGGCGGGATAAAATTGCGCCGGTGGTTGAGGACTGGATGCTGGCGCATAACGGCTAGAGCCAGTTTTCACCGCCGAGAAAATAGGCTGTGGAAAGCGCCAGTAGCAGCCACATTGCTATGATGACAGTGGCGGCAATTCGGCTGACTGGGCGGTTGCCTGCCGTCTTTGCTATTGCAAGATTTTTTGCGAATATCTCAGGCGGCGTCATCTTGACGAACAGCCAGATGCCAACCGGGATCAGGATTGCATCGTCCAGCAAACCCAGAACGGGAATGAAATCGGGAATGAGGTCGATTGGCGACAGCGCATAGCCAGCAATTGCAAAAGCTAACAGCCGTGGCCCCCAGCCCAACTGCGGATCGCGCGCGCACAGCCAGATCGCATGCGCTTGCACTTTGATATTATGCACTATTGCGCGCAGAAATTTCATGGCATGTCACATACATGGGATTGGGGATCACCGCTATAGTCGAACGCTGGCCCGTTGCTGGTCAGTTTATCATCGCGCGCGGTGCGAAAACCTATGTCGATGTGCTGGTCGTAGCGGTTAGCGACGGCGCGCATATTGGCATGGGTGAGGGCACGGCGATTTATTATCACGGTGAAAGCGCCGAAAGCTGTTTGGCGCAAGTCGAGGCAGTAATCGATGCGTTGGCTGGTTTGACCGTTCAAGCGGCGAGAGAAGCGGCGCAGACCGTACTGCCACCGGGGGCTGCTCGCAATGCTCTGGATTGCGCATTGTGGGATTTGGCGGCGAAGGCAGCGGGGTTGCCTTTGTGGCAATTGGCGGGGCTGAGCGAAGCGCCGAAGCCGCTCCAGACAGCCTTCACTATCTCGCTGGGTGATCCAAGGACGATGGAAGCGGATGCAGCAAAAGCAGCGGCGCGGGGCTTTGCTTTACTGAAACTCAAACTCACCGGCGAGGGCGACCGCGAGCGTGTGGCCGC
>JANMGR010000094.1:0-4811 GCA_031374785.1 Sphingomonadales bacterium
GGCGGATAATGCTCCGACGTCTTGGTCGCAGCCCATTGTCTGGCGCAACAGCAAGCTTGCTCCGCGTGGGTCGTCTAGCGATGTTGTTATCGCCTCAATCAGTCGCGCTTCGTCCATAGTCATCCGCGCGCAGCAACAGGCGGCGATCAGGATTTTCTTGTCCGCCCCGCGTGCTGTTTCCGCCATGAAAGCGCGCAGCATGATCATCGGGCGGCGATAGTTTATGCCGAACACGCCGAGCAACGCATTTGTCGCAGCGGCATCGTGCAGACCATGCGCGCCCATCCGGCGGATTGCATAAAGCAACAGCTGATTTGTCCCGACCATCGGTGCGGCAAAGGGTAGGGGATTGGCAAGGGCAGGCTGATTCGGGCGCATATTTTGTCTCCTATTGAGGGAGCAAAACACCATATTTGTTAATGCAAGTCAATCGCAATAAGGTTATTCAGGGATTTGATTGTTTGCTCTCAAAACCTCACCCGCAAGGTAGAGCGAGCCTGCGATCAGAACGATTTCACGTTCCGGATCGATCAAGAGCGACACAAAGGCTGTTGTGATGTTTTCAGCTTCTTTTAGTTTAAACTCTTCGTCATTCCCGCGAGCCGCAGGCGACCGAAGGTCAACGCGGGAATCCAACACCTTTCCTTTAGTTGTTTCCAAACGGTCAGAAGGAACCGACAGATCGGGTGATAGACCCCCGCGTTGACCTTCGGTCGCCTGCGGCTCGTGGGGGTGACGAAGTGAAAGGGGGGTAACGGCATTCCGAAACCCCTCAATGCTATGATGGTCATGCCCCGACACTGGCAAGACTGTGATGCTCGCGAGCTTGTCACTTAGTGGCGCAATAATTGCCGACGGGTCTTTGTTAGACAGCATCCCCATGACCAAGTGAATACGCTGGTCGTCGGCGGCAAAATGCGCGGCGACGGCCAGCCCTGCATCGACATTATGGCCACCATCGAGCCAGACCTCTGTGCCATCGGGCAGCAAGTTGGTCAGCGGCCCATCCGCCAGCCGCTGCATCCGCGCGGGCCAGCGGGTCCATTCCATCGCAGCGGCAAGCGCGCTTTCGGGGACGCTGATCGCATTCTGATGGCGCAGCATGGCCACTGCCAGCGCAGCATTCTCGGCCTGATGCGCTCCGGCCATGCGGGGGAGGGGCAAAGTGAGTTTGCCCTTTGCGTCGCGGTAATGCAGGCCGCCTTCATAGACCACAGCATCCCAAGTCTCGCCGCGGTCCAGCAGCTTTGCCCCTGCGCGCATCGCCTGTTTTGCGATTTCGGTCAACATCGAGGGCGCATATTTTTGGCACACCAAAGGCACATCCATTTTGGCGATGCCGGATTTTTCAAACGCGATCCGGTCCATCGGGGGCATGTCCGGCACGCCGTCTTCGTCCGCGAGTAAAAACCCTTCATGGTCGATGCCAAGCGAGGCAATACCGCATATGGCTGGCGCAGCGATGATGTTGGTCGCATCCAACCTACCGCCAAGGCCAACCTCCAATATGCATACATCAGCGGGATTGCGGGCAAAGGCGAGGAAGGCGGCGGCGGTCGTGACTTCAAAGAAACTTGCCTGTAACCCTTCGGCATGGTCGAGCACTTCGGACAGCAATGCTGCCAAATAGTCATCGGCGATTAGTCTGCCTGCTATTCTGATCCGTTCATTAAAGCGCACCAGATGCGGGCTGGAATAGACATGCGTGGTTAGCCCTGCGGCCTCAACGCTGCCGCGTAAAAACGCGCAGGTTGATCCTTTGCCATTGGTGCCTGCCACATGGAACACCGGAGGAAAGTGGTTTTGCGGGTTGCCCAACCGATCGCACAGCTCGCTAATCCGCTCCAGCCCCAACGTATCGCGCCCGGGCGACAAAGCGGACAACCGGTCAAGTTGCGCCTGAACGGCAGGGGAATCGGATTTAGCGTGGTCGGGCATCAAATCTCCCTCTCCCCTTCAGGGGAGAGGGCCGGGGAGAGGGGGAGTCTCCAAAATATCCGGCCGTAGGTTAGATTGGAAAGAGTCCCCCTCTCCCAACCCTCTCCCCTAAAGGGGCGAGGGCTTTTTATGCCGCCTTCTTACCCGCCATCAAATAATCGATCAGGCCAGACAGCGTCGATTTCAACTGATGCCGGTGTGTCACCATATCGATCATGCCGTGCGCAAGCAGATATTCGGCGCGCTGAAATCCTTCGGGCAGTTTCTCGCGGATCGTTTGTTCTATCACGCGTTGTCCGGCAAAACCGATCAGCGCGCCCGGTTCGGCAATCTGAATATCACCCAGCATCGCGTACGACGCCGTCACGCCGCCGGTCGTCGGGTCAGTCAGCACGACGATATAGGGCAGGCCAGCGTCGCGCAGCATCTGAATCGCCACGGTCGAGCGCGGCATCTGCATCAGCGACAAAATCCCCTCTTGCATCCGCGCGCCGCCAGCGGCGGTGAAGATGATATAGGGGCATTTCTTGACGACCGCTTCTTGCGCGGCGGCAACAAAGGCTTCGCCCACAGCCATGCCCATTGATCCGCCCATAAAGGCGAAATCCTGCACGCTGACGACGGCGGATTGGCCGTTGATTTTGCCGTGACCGCTAATCATCGCGTCGGTTTCACCGGTTGCGGCGCGGGCGGCTTTGATACGGTCGGGATATTTTTTGGTGTCTTTGAATTTCAGCGGGTCTTCCATCACCTTTGGCATGGGCAGGACGCGCAGGCTGTCTTCGTCAAAGATTGCGGCAAAACGTTCCGCAGGGCCAATGCGGCCGTGGAAATCGCATTTCGGGCAAACCGACTGATTTTCCTCAAATTCCTTGAGGAAGATCATTGAGTTACAGCCTTTGCATTTATGCCAAAGCGTTTCCGCCGTCTCGCGCTTAGCGATAAATGGCATGGCATTGCGGACGCGTGTGACCCAATTCATGATTTATCACTACCCTTGAAAACAACCGTTAGCCCTGAGCCTGTCGAAGGGCGCCTCTCAGGGTGGCGCTATGCTGTGAGGCGTGCTTCGACAGGCTCAGCACTAACGGTTTTGTAGTTAGGTTCTGGCTGATTGAATAGCTGCTTTTAGCGAAGCCACATATTCGCGCACCGGCTCCGCCGCAGCATCGCCATGCAGCGCCACCAACTCAACAATTGCTGAACCCACAACCACGCCATCAGCAACCTTTGCAATCGCGGTGGCTTGTTCGGGCGTGCGGACGCCAAAGCCGACGGCGATCGGCAGCTCCGTGGCGGCTTTCAACCGCGCGACGGCGTCTTCGATGCTGGCTTGGGCGGCTTGTTGCTTGCCCGTGATGCCCGCGACAGAGACGTAATAAACAAAACCGCTAGAGCCGTCCAAAATTGTCGGCAGCCGCGCTGCATCGCTGGTCGGGGTCGCAAGGCGGATCAGGTCCACGCCTGCACCGCGCAAAGCAGGGCCAAGTTCGGGGTCTTCCTCTGGCGGAATATCGACGCAGATCACGCCGTCCACGCCTGCTTTCACGCATTCCGCCGCAAACCAGTCTCCGCCGCGGATCGTCATCGGATTGGCATAGCCCATCAGCACGAGCGGAACTGCGGGATGCCGCGCGCGAAAGGCGGTGGCGATTGCGAAAATATCCGCGGTGGTTGTGCCAGCGGACAGGCTGCGGATATTCGCTTCCTGAATCGCGGGGCCATCGGCCATCGGATCAGTGAAGGGCATACCGAGTTCGATAACATCCGCCCCGCCAGCGACAAGCGCGTCAAGATTGGCGGCGGTATCGCCATCGCCAGCGGTGATGAAGGTGACGAGCGCGGGGTGGGCTTTGGTGAAGGCGGCGGAAAGTCTATTTGGGTCGAGGCGGGTCATGCCAGCCCCTCTCTACTGCGACTAGCGGGCAAGCCCGCAAGTCTCGTTTCTCTCCCCTGAAGGGGAGAGAGGACATCATCTAAAGCCCTCTCTCCTTTAGGGGAGAGGGTTGGGAGAGGGGGAGTCAGTGACATACCTATCATAGTCAGAACACCTTCCATATTGGTCATCACATCTGAATTGGTAAATCTGATCACTCTAAACCCTAACTTGCCAAAATACTCTTCCCGGATCTCGTCATAATCATGTTGGAAAGCGTGTGAGTCCCCATCAACCTCAATAATCAGCATTGCTGCGCGCGAATAGAAATCAGCGATGTAATTGCCAACTACATTCTGCCTTCGGAATTTGGTTCTTTCAAAAAGCTTGGCGCGCAGTGGATACCAAAGGCGTTTTTCCGGCTCAGTTTGCTCATGGCGCATCGATCTTGCAAATTCGATTAGCCTTCGGTCGCGAACGATTGCCCCTCTCTGCTGCGACTAGGCAGCGAGCTGCCAAGTCTCGCACTCTCTCCCCTGAAGGGGAGAGAGTGCTCTCTATATCTCCGTCCCCAACGCCTCAGCCACGGTGAAGATATCCTTGTCACCGCGCCCGCACAGGTTGGCCAGGATAATCTGATCGCGGTCCATCTTCACGGCTTCACGCGCCACGGCGGCAATCGCATGCGCGGGTTCCAACGCAGGGATGATGCCTTCGGTGCGGCAGAGCAGTTGGAACGCGTCCAGTGCCTCGGTATCGGTCACGCTGTCATAGCGCACGCGGCCAATTTCTTTCAGCCAGCTGTGCTCTGGCCCGATGCCGGGATAGTCTAGGCCCGCCGAAATCGAATGCGCCTCAGCAATCTGGCCGTCGTCGTCTTGCAGCAAATAGGTTTTGTTGCCGTGGAGGATGCC
The DNA here is from genome assembly GCA_031374785.1 of Sphingomonadales bacterium. Classification (GTDB taxonomy): domain Bacteria; phylum Pseudomonadota; class Alphaproteobacteria; order Sphingomonadales; family Sphingomonadaceae; genus Sphingorhabdus_B. The sequence continues at coordinate 4,729 of JANMGR010000094.1, forward strand.
GGGGCGTCCGCCAGCCAGCGACGCGGCATGTTCCTTGTTCAGGCCATGCCCGGCCGCTTCGATGCCCAACATCTCAACCGATG
>JANMGR010000104.1:0-5275 GCA_031374785.1 Sphingomonadales bacterium
ATCCAGCTCCATCACCAGACGCAAAACGCCGTGCGCCGCCGGATGTTGCGGGCCGAAATTGATCGTGTAGTTCTGAATGACTTCGTCGCCGGTGGTTACGGCGGAATCTAGCTGGAGGCTCATCGCGCAACCTCACTTTCCACGATTTGGTCATGCTGAACTTGTTTCAGCATCCATCGTGCCGAACTAACCACCGGTTTAGGCCGATAGATGGACCCTGAAACAAGTTCAGGGTGACGAGTGAAAAAGCGTCCAATCATTGCGGCTTCTCCGCTTTTGGTTTGCGCACGGTACGCTTTTTGGCGGCCTCATTCGCCGCCGCGCCTGCGCCGGTTTGCGAGGGCTTATCGGTCGTTTTCGGATCATTGACCTGTGGCGGCGTGCCGCGCGGGGGCATGCCAGATTGGATAACTTTTTCGTCGCCCGGCAGCGGATAGTCCGCGCCTTCCCAAGGCGAGAGGAAATCAAATGTGCGGAAATCCTGCGCCAGTTGCACCGGCTCATACTTCACGCGCTTTTCTTCCTCGGAATAACGCAGCTCTACGTAGCCGGACAGCGGAAAATCCTTACGCTGCGGGTGGCCCTCAAATCCATAATCGGTCAGGATGCGGCGCAGGTCGGTATTGCCGTCAAACAGCACACCGTACATATCGAACACTTCACGCTCCAGCCAACCAGCGACCGGCCAAATGCCCGTTACCGATGGCACAGGGACATCTTCGTTCGTCGTTACATGCACACGGATGCGGTGATTTTTGGTGAGCGACAACAGGCAGTAAACCACCTCAAAACGCGGATCGCGATCCGGCCAATCGACACCGGCAATTTCCATCAATTGCTGATAATCGCAGGTATCGCGCAATTGCATCATGACGCCGACAAGCTTGTCGGTTTTCACATGCACCGCAATTTCGAAGTTTGCCTCTTCGATACGCAATACGTCTTTACCGAGCGCTTTGGTTAACGCAGCAACAGTGCCTTTTGGCGTGGCAACAATGGGGGCCGAATGCGTCATAGCCAAAAACCGTTAGTCCTGAGCCTGTCGAAGGACGGGCTGGCCAAACTGCACTTCGACAGGCTCAGTGCGAACGGTGTTATAGAGTACGACAGAGGCATCACCGTTCAATAGTCCCAATACGGCGGATTTTGCGTTGCAACTGCATAATGCCATACAACAACGCCTCTGCAGTTGGCGGGCAACCCGGGATATAAATATCAACCGGCACAATCCTGTCGCAACCGCGAACGACGCTGTAGCTATAATGATAATAGCCGCCGCCATTGGCGCAGCTGCCCATTGAAATCACGTATTTCGGTTCGGACATCTGGTCGTAGACCTTGCGCAATGCAGGAGCCATTTTGTTGCAGAGTGTGCCCGCGACGATCATCACGTCGGACTGACGCGGTGACGCGCGCGGCGCAGCGCCGAAACGCTCCATATCGTAACGCGGCATATTGACGTGGATCATCTCAACGGCACAGCATGCCAGACCAAAGGTCATCCACCAAAGCGAACCCGTGCGCGCCCAGTTGAACAAATCCTCAGTCGAGGTAACCAGAAAGCCCTTATCGTCAATCTCGCTCGACAGGTCTTTGAAAAAATCCACGTTCGGCAAAGTGCCAGCTGCCGGAGGTGCTGTGATTACTCCCATTCGAGCGCTCCCACTTTCCACGCATAGATGAAGCCGATGACCAATTCGAACAGGAACAGCATCATGGTGCCCCAACCCACCCAACCGGTTTCACCAAGGCTGACCGCCCAAGGAAACAGGAACGCGGCCTCAAGATCAAAGATGATGAACAGGATCGCGACCAGATAAAAACGCACGTCAAACTGACTGCGCGAATCCTCAAATGCCGGGAATCCGCATTCATATTCGGTAAGCTTTGCCTCGGTCGGCTGGTGCGTTCCGGTCAACCGGGCAACGCCCATCGGCAGAAACACGAACAGGCTGGATAATCCCAATGCGATGAAAAGGAAAATCAGGATCGGGAGATATTGCGAGAGGTCGATCACGCGCTTGGAATCCGGCTGTTAAACATCACCACGCGCCCTAGGCTTCGCCGCGTGGAGAGGCAAGCCAAAAGGCGTTCATTACGGGCGGTTTGCCGTAGATTTCCTTATTGCAAGTCGTTCTTAAAAACGATGTTAAGCAGCAGGGTTCAGCGCCCCGACGAGCAGCTTATGTAACTTAGTGTGTAGCTGATCATTTGCGGCGAGAACCTGCGTGTCGGCAATCGATGGCGAACGCCCGCGATAATCGGTGACGAAACCGCCCGCCTCACGGACAATCAAGCAACCCGCCGCTGTGTCCCAAGCCGAAAGCCCGCTTTCCCAGAAACCGTCATAACGGCCAGCAGCCAGCCATGCGAGGTCAAGGCTTGCCGCCCCAAAGCGACGGATACCAGCAACTTGGGGGCCAATCGCGCCATAGATTTTACCCCATTCTGCAAAATCGCCATGGCCTTTATACGGCGTGCCCGTGGCGATCAGCGACTCGCTCAGCTTACGCCGCGCCGACACATGGATGCGTTTATGGCCCAGAAATGCGCCCTTACCGCGTTCCGCCCAGAAACTTTCGTCGGTGATTGGGTTATAGACAAGGCCCATATAAAGCTCGCCCCAGCCCGAACCATCAGGCTTTGGATCTTGCACCGCAATGGAGATCGCAAAATGCGGGATGCCGTGGAGGAAGTTGCTGGTGCCATCCAATGGATCGACGATAAACCGCGGCTTACCCTCGGCCCCTGCAATCTCGCCGCTTTCCTCCATCAGGAAACCCCAATCGGGCCGCGCATGTTCCAACTCACGGAAAATCGTGTCCTCAGCCTTTTGATCGGCTTTGCTGACGAAATCCGCTGGCCCCTTCATGGAGACCTGCAGCTGTTCAATCTCGCTAAAATCACGGCGCAGCCTGCCGCCCGCTTTACGAGCCGCTTTTTCCATCACGGACATCAGGCCTGATAGAGCTGGCATCAGTCAGCCTTCCGGACATATTCCCGTAAATAGACATCAACCACAATGCGCGTTCCCGCCGAAATAAACGGCGGAACCATTACGCGAACGCCATTGTCGAGGATCGCGGGTTTGTAGCTGGACGAAGCGGTCTGCCCCTTTACCACGCCATCGGCCTCAACGATCACGGCCTCGATTGTGTCGGGCAAAGCGACGGAAAGCGCCTCATCGTCATACATTTCCAGCGTGACCATCATGCCGTCCTGCAGGAAGGCAACCGCGTCACCAATCAGATCGCTAGGCAATGTTACCTGGTCATAGGTTTCGGTGTCCATAAACACGAGGTTATCGCCCTCGGCGTACAGAAACTGAAAATCTTTCTGGTCAAGGCGAACCTTTTCCACGCTTTCCGCTGAGCGGAAACGGATGTTGTTTTTGCGACCATCACGAAGATTTTTCAGCTCAACCTGCATATACGCGCCGCCCTTGCCCGGTTGCGTGTGCGCGGTTTTGACAACGCGCCACAGCCCGCCTTCATATTCAAGGATATTGCCCGGCTTGATTTCAACCGCGTTGATTTTCATGAGATAACTCGCTTAACAGATGGAAAGAGCAGAACGCAGTGTATGCGCCATTGGCGGCGGCCTTTAACTGCGCGGGCCGATTAAGGCAAGCAATGCGTTGAACGCCTTAACCGCAGCGGCAGTGCCATCGGGATGGTACCAGACACCGCCTGATACCGCGATGAAATCCGCCCCTGCCTCAATCACTGGCCTTGCATTTTCAGGCGTTAGGCCGCCGATGGCGACGCATGGAATTTCGGTGACCATCGACCATTTTTCGACAGTGTCGAGCTCGGCAGTGTGCTTCACGTCTTTGGTCGTAGTCGGGAAGAACGCGCCGAATGCGACGTAATCCGCGCCTGCCTCTGCAGCCTCCATCGCGAGATGACGGCTGTTGTGGCAGGTGACGCCAATCTGCGGTTGCTTGCCCAGTTCTTCGCGCGCCTCGCCCACGTCACCATCACTCTGCCCCAGATGGACGCCGTCGGCATTCAAGCGTTTCGCAAGGCTGATGCTGTCGTTGACGATAAAGGCGACGTCATGCGCGGCGCAGATTGCTTGCAGCGGTTCAGCCAATGCAAAAGCCGCGTGTTGATCGATGTCTTTCACGCGGAATTGAAATGCAGCGACTGGGCCAGCGGACAGGGCTTCCGCCAATCGCGCGGGGAAGTCTCCGCCTACTTCGCGCGGCGAAATCAAATAGAGTTGGCAGGCAGGTGTTCTCATCCGCTGGCTAATAAACACAGTTCATCGCACCGCAAGGCGCAACGCGTTAGGGCGGCTGAATGATGACAAGAAATTTTGCCCTGATCGCCCTGCTCTCGCTGTCCGCTTGTGTTACGACAGCGGGGACGGAAACGCCCTTGGCTGATGGAAACAACGTGCCGTTCGGCCGTAGCGCCTATGTCGATGGCCCGATCATACGTCCGGTCAAAGTAATCGAAGACAGCCGTTGTCCCATGAATGCTCGCTGCATCTGGGCTGGCACGGTGAAACTCGAAGCGATTTGGGTGCGGCCAGGCGAAGACCGAATTATCGAGCTTGAATTGGGCAAGCCGATGCCGCTTGCCGATGGCAGCTTGGAATTGACTGACGTTTCACCATCACGAATGGCGGGCGAAGGCCGCGGACTCAAACCGGCGGATTACCGGTTCAGTTTCCGCTTTATGGGCGGGCTATGAGTTGGAGAGGTGAAACTTTCAAACCGTTAACCCTGAGCCTGTCGAAGGGTGTCCCCCAGTCAACCACGACAGTTGAAACCTTGGGGCGTGCTTCGACAGGCTCAGCACTGACGGTGTTTATCGACGCTATACTCCAATTTTACCGCAATCTTAAATCAGGCAACCGACGCAGCGTGAATGTCCGAAATCGCTGTGCCAAGCGCCGCATCAAATTCAGCATCGGTCATTTGGTGGCGCAAATCTTCGAGCAAAGCACGGCTGAAACTGGCAATAATGCCAGTGTTCTTGGCAAGCTCAACGCAAGCCTCTGGGCGTTTGAAGCCACCGGATAACGCCACCACGCGCAACACGCGGGGGTGGTTCACTAGCGTATCGAAATGCCCGCACTTGACCGGCAGGCTTAGCTTTAGCATCACTTTGTCAGTGCCGGGCATCGCGTCGAGTGCTTTGGTCATCTCGTCGAGCAAAATGGCGTCCGCTTCGGCACGCTCGGGGCTTTTGATGTTGATTTCCGGCTCCAACATCGGGACAAGTCCGCCTGCCAGAACTTGGAGACCAACTTCGATCTGCTGTTT
>JANMGR010000130.1:0-5236 GCA_031374785.1 Sphingomonadales bacterium
TGTTACTGTAAACCACGGGGGGGTGTTGCTTAAACATAAAACATTTTAAGTATGACGACGCGGGGGCAGTTAAGTGGCAAGAAGCAAATCCGCCAGCTTTGATCGGTGATATGCGGCGTCGCCATATTGCGAAGCGTGAAAAATTGCCGCGCGGCGGTGCAGCCCGGCATCGCAATCGTGGGTAAAGCCAAAGCCACCGTGAAACTGGATCGCGCGGTCCGCTGCGTAAGCATAGGCCTTATCCGCCGATGCTTTAGCCATGTGGACGGCGATGCTGCCTTTGCCTTCCTGTGTGCGGCTGTGGGCGGCGCTGTAGAGGTGCGACCGCGCTTTTTCATAGGCGACATAAGCATCGACCATCGGATGTTTCAGCGCCTGATATTCACCGATCAACTTGCCAAACTGTTTGCGCGTTTGTAGATAGCTAAGCGTATAGTCGATCACCGCTTGCGTGCCGCCAACCATCTCGGCGCTTTGCAAAAGTAGTGCGGCATCGGTTAAGGCTTGTAGATTAACGTTTTTAATCAGCGCCGTCGCTGGTAAAGATATGCCGTCGAGTGACAGCGCAAAGCTGCGTTTAGTCTCATCAATGATTGTCTCGCGGCGCAGGGCGGTCGACGGAATGTCATCGCGGTTCAGCAACACCCAAGCCGCGTCGCCCTCATAACGCACCGAAACGACGATCAAATCGGCCGTATCACCCCACAAGACGAAATGTTTCTGACCCGAAAGCGTCAGTTGGTCGCCGGTGAGTACAGCGCGAGCCTCAATATGCGCCAAATCCCAATCGCCATGTGCTTCACTCAAAGCCAGCGTCGCAATCGACCCCGAAGCAAGCCTTGGCAACCAATCCGCCTTTTGCGCGTGGGTCCCGCCCGAAATTAACACCTGCATTACCAAAGCCGACGACACAAACGGCGACGCTAGCATGTTCCGCCCCATTTGTTCGACTACCGGCACGACCTCGGCAAGGCTCAAGCCAACACCGCCAAATTCCTCTGGCACCGCAATCGCCATCCAGCCCAAATCGGCCATCTCGCGCCACGTCGCCAAGTCATATCCGGTGTCACTTTCCATCAGCGCGCGCACTTTGGAAATCGGCGAACGATCCCGGCAAAAGTCCGTCGCCACCTCTAACAGGTCACCTTGCGCTTCGCTAAACCCGATTTCTGCCAACTGCATGCTCACGGCCTTATCTCGATGTTTGTTCCGTCGTCCACCTGTTTCCACAGCAACGCAATCTCCGCATTCGACAAGGCGATACAGCCATCGGTCCAGTCACTCGCCAGCGTTGGCCCAAACCATTTATTCGGCTGACCATGAATGAAAATATCACCGCCCGGCGACCGTCCTTTTGATTTGGCAAACGCCCTGTCCGCTGCATTGGGATAAGAAACACGCAGCGACAGATGATAAGCGCTTTTCGGATTGCGACCATTGATCCTATAACTACCCCCAGGCGTTTTCTCATCGCCCTCAAACTGCTTATGCCCCAATGGCGCATCGCCAAGCTTTATTTCGGCATAGCGCGCGATTTCTTTGTCGGCTTTATACAGGATCAACGTCCGGTCACTTTTGTCGACAAGGATGCGGTCAGCTTTGACCACCGGCTTAGACGCACCCGCACCTGTTTCTTCGGCTTGCCCAGCTGAACAGCCAGCCAAAACAGCCATGCACAAAAATGGCAGAATTCGAGGCAAGTTCACAGTCAAATCGCTTTTTTTAGGCACAGTCATAAACTCCCATTTCACCCCCGATTTTGCAAGGCTTTTGCGGCACGGCTTGTTTATGAATTTTCGCAACTGGCGCATCCATTCCTGCCCCGGCATGACCCGAAAAAGTGCCTTAAAGATACAAAAGATACCCATGACTACCCCCTTCATTGTATCCTTTGTTGCTTTAAGCAGCCGCAATTGGCTGCACCGGCGCTTCGCGCAGGACAGAGCGGATGATGCTCATGTTCGGCCCGCCCGTGACCGAAACCGAGCCACCGCGCAGCACACGCACAGTGGTGACGCCATTGATCGCAGCATCCATCGCCACGCCATATTGCCGGGATCGCCCCAGGTCGATCGCATTATCCCAAGCCGCGGCAAAGCTTTCCGCACCGCCACCGACGGCAAGTGCGCGCTTACGCAAACGATACGCCGAAACCCGCCCCATACCCACCGCCCGCGCCGCCTGCCCGACGCTGCCCATCACCGACAGCGCATGGATAAAGCGGCGTTGCACCGGCGGAGACCACCCATTCGCCCGCACCCGTTCAAGCGCGACAGGCGTGAAGTCGAGGATTGTGCCGGTGAGGTCGGGGTTGTGGGGGTTGGGTTCGGTGGGGTTTGGCGAGTTGTGTGTCATCTGGTCATTAGAACATAATGTGAATGTTGTAGGACAGTGGTTTTTTGGGGAGAGGTCTGCAGTGTTTGGGGGGAGCTGGCAGGCAGCTTTTATCCAATCGATCTAAAAATGGACGTGCGCCGTAGGCTTTTCAATCTATTCCACGAGAGGGATACATTGCTGTGTAAGCCAGTACGATTCGCTTACGTGGGAACACCAAAATCCCTCGAATAGCGTGGCGATCTTTAAGTCTTGGAACGCCTCCGCTGTCCCAAGGATCAATGTGTAGAAGCTATCCCAGTGGACCCATGCTAAAAGCGACTGATCGGGTGCAATCAATCGTTTTACGCCATATTTTGGAAGTTCGGCCATGTCATCCCACAGTTCGTCTTGTTCCAACAGACTAGTCTCAACTAGGCGCTCATCATCGCCAAACTCATCGCCCAAGGTCAAACTGCTATGACCGGCTCGTTTGAAAGCGGTAGCTAGGCTGGATTGCATCAGCGGTTCAAAGCATCCTTCGTTCGGCGGAAATATGCCCTGCTGAGAACAGTAAGAAGCTAGTCGATCGGATTTGGCAGCGTCCGCAAGGTCATGTCTAAGTCCGCCGATGCTCGTTCGAAGTGCCTGATCCAATTCACAATGATCTGTAAAACCAGCCTGCTGACAAATCGTTTGCAAGTTTTGGGGACACAATACCAATTAGACAAGTTTTGGGGACACAATACCAATTAGATGTCCGCCTTTAGGCTACCTGTCCCATCACTAGAGACCGCAATTGCCGCATCAGCCACTAATCAAGCCGCCTCGGCTATGTGCATCTCGACATGCAGACCTGCGGTGGCCAGCATGGCGACCAAAGTATCAATCGCAAACAGATCAATCTTACCACGCATCAAATCAGAGATGCGGGGCTGAGTCACGCCGAACAATTTTGCAGCCTGAGCCTGCGTCATCGCGGACGCCTTAATCCGGTCTTGCAGTGCAAGCATCAGTGACGCCCTTAGTTTCATATTCTCCGCCTCGGCAGGTGTTGCCTCAATGGCGTCCCACACGCTGGCAAATTGTTGCTGTTTCATGGTTTCAATTCCTTCACCAAATTCTTGTAGCGCTGCGTTGCGACGCCGATATCTTTCTGGCTTGTTGTCTGCGTTTTCTTTTGAAAACAGTGCAGCACGAATACTGCCGTTTCAAACTTCGCGACATATATCACGCGGAACGATCCTTCGGGTTCGCGAATGCGTATCTCTTTAACACCGCTGCCAGTGGTCACCATTGGTTTCCAGTCAAACGGATCACGGCCCAGTTCGACCAGCCCCAGCTGAAACCCCGCCTCGCGACGCGCACCATCGGGAAAATCACGCAGGTCAGCCAAGGATGAGCCGCGAAACTGAATCGGTTTGCTTGGTTCACTCACTACAGAGGTGTATACAAAATATTATATACTGGCAAATAAAATATTCCCCCCATCAATCCGCGAACGGGTCCCTCACCAAAATAGTATCCTCCCGCTGCGGCGACGTGCTGACTAACGCCACTGGGCACTCAATCAATTCCTCGATCCGCCGGACATATTTGATTGCTTGGGCGGGCAGATCGGCCCAGCTTCTCGCGCCTGCGGTGGTTTCTTGCCAGCCGGGCATTTCTTCGTAAATCGGCACTGCGCGTGCCTGATCGGCGGCGTGGGGTGGCAGATAGTCGTAAGTTTGGTCGCCAATCTGATAACCGGTGCAGATTTTCAACGTTTCAAAACCGTCGAGCACATCCAACTTAGTCAGTGCAATGCCGGTGATGCCGCTGACCGCCGCGGATTGGCGCACCAACACCGCATCGAACCAGCCACAACGACGCTTGCGTCCGGTCACTGTGCCAAACTCATGCCCGCGCTCGCCAAGGCGCTGGCCGGTTGCATCCTCCAACTCGGTTGGGAACGGTCCGGCACCCACGCGGGTGGTGTAAGCCTTAACAATCCCTAGCACAAAGCCAACCGACGATGGCCCAAGCCCCGACCCAGACGACGCCGTCCCCGCGACAGTATTCGAGCTGGTCACAAACGGGTACGTGCCATGATCGACGTCGAGCAGAACGCCCTGCGCGCCTTCAAACAGCACCCGGTCGCCGCGCTTTTTGGCTTGGTTCAGGGTGAGCCAAACCGGCTTGGCAAAGGGCTGAATGAACGCGGCGATATCCCATAGATCATCCAGCAAACGCTGCCGGTCAATCGGCGGTTTGCCAAAGCCGGCGCGCAACGCATCATGGTGCGCGCAGATGCGGTCAAGTTGCGGTTCCAGATCATCGAGATGCGCAAGGTCGCAGACGCGGATCGAACGGCGGCCGACTTTATCTTCATAGGCCGGGCCAATGCCGCGCCCCGTTGTGCCGATTTTACCAGCCCCCGCCGCATCCTCACGCAGTGCATCCAGATCGCGGTGGAATGGCAGGATCAGCGGCGCGTTTTCGGCGACTTGTAAGATTTGCGGATTGATATCGACGCCCTGCCCCGTCAGCTTGGCGACTTCATCGCGGAAATGCCACGGATCAAACACCACGCCATTGCCGATCACGGATAACGTGCCGCGCACGATGCCGCTGGGCAGCAAGCTCAATTTATAGACCTGATCGCCGACCACCAAAGTGTGCCCGGCATTATGCCCGCCCTGAAAACGGACAACGACATCAGCCTTGATTGCCAGCCAATCGACAATCTTGCCTTTGCCCTCGTCACCCCATTGTGCGCCGATTACGGTTACATTTCCCATGTGAATTTCCCTAAGGATCAGGGAGCAGTTTTGCCCACTGCCCTGTTGGCCTTTTTCTGCGCAGAAGATATTTCTGCGAAGGGATTCGCCGTGAGCGGCGTTATGGTTTTGGATGATGAAGGTCTATCGAAAAAGCGTGTCCG
>JANMGR010000147.1:0-31156 GCA_031374785.1 Sphingomonadales bacterium
GCGACCAACAACCGATTTGACGCGGATGCGTGACGACATTCCTCTGACGCCGGGGCGTAGGCAGCAGATACCACGGACGATTAGGTCAATTTCAACACCGGCTTCGCTGGCTTCGTAGAGCTTATCGATCACAGCCTTATCAACCAACGAATTTACCTTGACCCAGATCGCCCCGGGCTTACCCTCCGCGACATTAGCGATTTCTGCGTCGATGAGGCGGATGACTTCGCCGCGCAGCGACAGCGGGCTCATCGTCAGCATTTTCATATCAGTCGGCTCGATATAGCCGGTGACGTAATTAAATATCTGCCCCGCATCATGGCCAATGCGCGGGTCAGCGGTAAAGAAGCTGAGATCAGTATAAATCCGCGCGGTCACCGGATGGTAATTGCCGGTGCCAAGGTGGCAATAGGTTTTGAACCCGTCTTTCTCGCGTCGCACCACAAGGGAGATTTTGGCATGCGTCTTCATATCGACAAAGCCGTAAACCACTTGCACGCCGGAGCGTTCTAGCTGCGACGCCCAATGCAGGTTTTGCTCCTCATCAAAGCGCGCCTTTAGCTCGACCACGGCAGTCACCGACTTACCCGCCTCGGCGGCGTCGCATAACGCGCGGATGACCGCGGATTGCTTTCCCGCGCGGTAGAGCATTTGCTTGATAGCTACGACATCGGGGTCAGCCGCCGCCTGCTCTAGAAAAGCAAGAACAACTTCAAAGCTTTCATAAGGATGATGGACGACCAAATCTTTTTGCCGGATCGCAGCAAAGCAATCGCCATCATGCTCCAATATCCGCTCGGGAAAGCGCGGCGAATAAGGCGGGAATTTCAGGTCAGGGCGGTCAAGCTCTACCAGCTGAGCAAGATCACCAATCCCCAAAAAGCCGACAGTCTCCGCCACGATGTCGCCGCCCGCACCCATATTGCGCCTAACGAGCTTAGCGATTTCGGGCGACAGGCCCGATTCCAGTTTCAACCGGATAACCCGGCCACGGCGCCGCCGTTTAACCGCACTGCGGAAATAGCGGACGAGATCTTCAGCTTCTTCCTCAACCTCGATGTCGCTATCACGGATCACACGAAACGCGCCCGCCGCTGTCAGGACATGGTCAGGAAACATCTGCCCGATAAAACGCGTGATGAGTGCCTCCATCGTCACAAAACGCTCGCCCGCGCCGGAAACGCGCACAAAGCGAGGTAGGGACGGCGGGATCATCACCAGCTGCCGAACGACCTCTGCATTATCCCTGCGGTGCATCTCGAAAATCAGGCTGATGCACTGGTTGGGGATGAAGGGGAATGGGTGGGCAGGGTCGAGTGCTTGCGGCGTCAATACAGGCAGCACTTGCTCGCGGAAATGCTGCTCGACGGATCTTAGCGCGATTTTACCAATCGCAGACGGGGCCAGAACTTTGATATTCTCTTTCGCCAACTGTCGCTTCAGTTGCTTCCACAACCGCTGCTGCTGAGCCATCAGGGCGTCGGCGGCTTTTACGGTGGCTGCCAATTGCTCAGACGGGGTGCGGCCATCAATGGATAGCTCCTCAATCTTGCGGACAATCTGGCCATAAAGACCAGCAACGCGGACCATGAAAAACTCGTCGAGGTTGCTACCGGAAATCGACAGAAAGCGCAGCCGTTCAAGGATTGGATGGCTAGCATTGGCGGCTTCTTCCAACACCCGCTGGTTGAATTTCAGCCATGACAGCTCGCGGTTGAAATAGCGCGAGCCTTCGGTTTCGCCTGCACCCAAATGCTTTTGTAATTGTCGCAAGGAAAACCCCGTTTTTGCCTGTGGCTTGCGGATGGCAGCGGTATATTTCACTTTTATGTCAATCTCGTCACAAAGCGGATTCCTAGGAAGATGGTTTACGGCCTGTTAACCCTATTGGCGCATCAAGGCCTCTTACGCTTGGGGGCGCAAGACATGCAAATCAACCATGACCGATTTTTGATGGTGCGTGCAGAACTTTATGATCTGTGCGATACGCTGCGGCAGACAGATTTTGACGCAAGCCCGATGCAGTTTTTGCTGCGACTGGAACAGATCCGCGCGACAGCAGCGCATCATGGTTTAACCGCGATTGCGGAAATCGCCTCCACCTATGAAGCCGCGATGCAGCGTGTGCAGGCGCATAGTCGCGGGCAGGCAGTGACTGAGGGCTTTGGCGAGATATTGCGCGATGCCATTGGCGTGGCGCATCTGCACCCGCAGGCCTCCGAAGCTTTGCTCGCATCAGTCGCCATTCGTCTGGGCTAAAACGGCCTCCACCCTTTTTAACATTTCCACGCTATAGCGCGTTTAATGGACAGCTTACTTGCCACTTTCTTTTCGGTGCTGATTGCCGAAATGGGCGACCGGCCGCAGATATTGGCGGCGGCGCTTGCTTTGCGTTTTTCCAATGACCGTATGGTCATTTGGTCGCTGGCGTTGGCGACAGCGCTCAATTGCGCCATCTCGGCGGTGGCAGGGTCAGTGATCGATCAATGGATCAGCGAAGATCCGCTGCAGCTGTTTAACGGTTTGGCGTATGTTTCAGCGGGCGTCGCGATGCTGTGGTGGCGTCGTCCGGTTGAATTGTTGGGCGGCTGGAAAATCGCGCCGTTCCTCACCGCGTTTTTGGGCCTGTTCATTCTCCAATTCGGTGACAAAGCGCAGTTCATCATTGCCGCGAATGCCGCCATGACGCCGCATCCGATCTTTACGGGGCTTGGTGGCTGGCTGGGCATTATGACGGCGGTCGTTCCCGCAGTCGTCCTAAAGGAAAAACTTGCGCAGCTTTTGCCACTACCAAATATCCGCAAAACAGGCGGCGTATTATTGTTGCTATGGGGTGTATATCAAGCGCTACGTGCTTGGCGGATATTGTAAAATCAGTAGCTTTTACTGATAATAGCTCGGGCGCCTCTTGCCATTCGCGTCACTCCCTGCCAATCGCTCATCCAAGGGTCCTTGTGCAGTCATGACATCATAAAGATGCGGCTGTGGCTGTTTACGCTATTGGATTAGCAAAGGATGATGTGTGCCCGTTTCGATTGTTCCGTTTCTACCGCAATTCGATCAGGCCCAAATCGACGATTTGAAAGCCCGTCTTAAGCTAACCCGCTTGCCAGAGGCGGAGACGGTGGACGATTGGGATCAAGGTATTCCGCTGCGCTATGTGGGCGAACTCCTCGCTTATTGGCAGATGGATTATGATTGGAACCGTTGCACCCAAATCCTGAACCAATATCCCCAATTCCTTGCTGAAATCGACGGACTGCCAATCCATTTTCTGCATGTCAAAAGCCCGCGCGCGGATGCAAGGCCGCTGATTATGACGCATGGCTGGCCGGGATCGGTGCTTGAATTTGTCGATGTCATCGAACCACTGACTAACCCCGATGATCCTTCGCAGCCAGCGTTCCACCTCGTGATCCCTTCGCTTCCGGGCTATGCCTTTTCGGGCAAACCAACACAAGCGGGCTGGTCAACCGACAAGACCGGTGATGCTTGGGATCAGCTGATGCGCGCGCTTGGCTATCACCGTTACTTCGCACAGGGCGGCGATTGGGGCGCAGTGGTGACGATGGCAATCGGTGCACAGAACAAAGGTGCGTGCGCCGCCATCCATGTTAATATGCCCGTGACGTCGCCATCAAAAGAAGTGCTGGCCAATCCCACGGCCTATGAAGCGGAATCGCTAGCGCGGCTGGCATGGTACCGCGCCAAGGATAACGGCTATGCGATCATCCAATCCACGCGTCCGCAAACATTGGGCTATGGCCTGACCGATTCACCTGTCGGGCAAATGGCGTGGATCGTTGAAAAGTTTCAGGGGTGGAGCGATTGCAACGGCCATCCTGAAAACATATTTAGCAAAAATCAATTGCTCGATACTGTGATGCTATACTGGATGACGGCGTCAGCGGCATCATCGGCGCGGCTGTATTGGCATAGCTTTTTGCAACAGAATATGGATGCGATTATGATACCCACCGGGTGCAGCCTGTTTCCAAAAGAACTGTTCCGGCCCTCGCGCCGCTGGGCAGAGGGGCGTTTCACGAATATCACCTATTGGAACGAGCTCGATAAAGGCGGGCATTTTGCCGCGATGGAACAGCCCGTGTTATTCACCGAAGAGATTAGACGCTGCTTTGCGGAGATGACGCTGTAACGGCGGGCACAGAATTGCGCACTGGACGCATATCGGCTTTTGCGCCACTAAATCGACCATGTTTCGAATGATTGCACAAAGGCTGTTGACGGCGATCCCGACTTTGATCGCGATCATAATCCTGTCGTTCGTTCTGATGCGCATTGCGCCGGGTGGGCCGTTTGATGGCGAGCGGCCGCTTGCCCCAGAAGTGCGGGCAGCGTTGGAGGCAGCTTACGGCCTTAACAAAAGCCTGCCTGAACAAGTGTGGCTGTATCTCAGCCGCCTTGCACACGGCGATTTTGGGCCCAGCATGGTCTATCGCGATTTTACCGTCAGCGGGCTGATTGCCGAGGCGCTGCCGATGTCGTTGTTGATCGGTGGATGCGCGTTGGTGCTGGCGGCAATACTTGGGATTTCGGCTGGCCTATGGGCGGCGCTGCGCGCGGGTAAATGGCAGGACGAGCTGCTGATGCTTTGCGCGACGTTGCTGACCGCGTTGCCGACGTTTGTCACCGGGCCATTATTGGCGTTGATATTCGGGCTGTGGCTCGGCTGGTTGCCAGTGTCGGGGCAGAATGACGGGATCAGTTGGCTGGTTTTGCCAGTGATTGCGTTGGCGCTGCCCGTAACAGGCGCAGTGGCGAAGCTGGCGCGGGCTGGACTGGCAGGAGAACTGGGCGCTGACCATATCCGCGCTGCTAGAGCGCGCGGCATAAAGCCACTAACGATCCTGCGCCGCCATGCGTTGCGACCTGCTTTGGTGCCGGTCGCCAGCTATTTAGGACCAGCGGCGGCGGCGTTGCTGACAGGCGCAGTGGTGATTGAGACTGTGTTCGGCCTGCCGGGCCTTGGCCGCTATTTTGTCCAAGGGGCGCTCAACCGCGACTATCCGCTAGTGCTGGGGGTGGTCACATTGTATGCGGCGCTGATCATTCTGTTCAACCTGTTTGCTGACCTGATCTATGGCTGGCTCGACCCAAGGATGCGCGACGGATGAGGGTGTTCGTTTTAGCATTTGATGGTGCGTCTTACTTCAACGTTGCGCGATTTTTGTTCGCGCGAAGACGCAAAGGCGCAAAGAAGAAGAATTGGCTAGCTCGCGTAGCACCCCTAATTAGCCGTTTGTCGAAACGTAGAGGGACGTTCAAATTTTCACGAGCCCTGTGGGCCAAGAGCAACTCCTTAGCGTCTTTGCGTCTTAGCGCGAACAAACTCAATCCTAACCAAGCAGTCCAAAATGGAGGTTTTAGGTGAAGCCTGCCCTCATCGTCGTTGCGCTGATCGCACTAGCCGCGCTGCTGGGGCCGTTGCTGCTGCCCTATGACCATGTCTCGATTGACTGGAATAGCGTGCGCGTCGGATTGTTCACCGATGGCCATGTGCTGGGAACAGATGATCTGGGGCGCGACCGGTTTGCGCGGTTGCTGGTCGGCACACGGGTGACATTATCCGTGGCGCTGGCTGCTGCGATGGTAGCTCTTTTCATCGGTGTGGCGTGGGGCGCGATTGCAGGTTGGGTCGGCGGGCGCACTGACGAGTTGATGATGCGGATCGTAGACGGGCTGTATGCGCTGCCCTTTATGTTCGTCGTCATCCTGTTGATGGTCGTGTTTGGCCGCTCAATCTTGCTGGTGTTTCTCGGCATTGGCTTTGTCGAATGGTTGACCATGGCGCGAGTGGTTCGCGGGCAGGTGATCGCCTTGAAGCAGCGGCCTTTTGTTTTGGCGGCTGAAGCCGCTGGTTCCCCTGCGCGGGCTACACTCATCCGGCATATTCTGCCCAATGTTGCGGGTGTGGCGATTGCATACCTGATGCTCACCGTGCCGCATGTGGTGATGATCGAGAGCTTCTTGTCGTTCCTTGGCCTTGGTGTGCAGGAACCGCTGACCTCGCTTGGTATCCTTGTAAACGAAGGGGCGGAGGAGATGGATATGAACCCGGCAGCGCTGCTATTGCCCGGCGGCGTGTTGGTCGCGCTGATCGCGTGCCTGACGATCGCCGGCGAACGCTTTCGTGACCGGCTGGCGGATGCGGCGAAATGACCGGCGGCTATGTTGTCCAGAATTTGTCGATCCATATTGGCGAGCATTGCATCGTTGACGATTTAAGTTTCACGTTAGCGCCCGGTGAGGTCGTCGCATTGGCCGGAGCATCAGGCGCTGGTAAAAGCATGACCGCTATGACGCCCTTTGGGTTGAGCGTTGGCGTGGCGAGTGGATCTGCGGAGCTTGATGGTGTTGAATTGGTCGGTTTGCCTGAATGCGAATTGAGCCGCGTTCGCGCCGAGAAAATCGGTTTCGTCTTTCAGCAGCCTTTGACGGCATTGACCCCGCACCGCACAGTGAAACAACATCTGCAAGAGGCCACCTGCCAAGCGGGCGGCGCGAAGCCCGATATAGGCGCGATGGTGGATATGCTTAAATCCGTTGGCCTGTCTCGCCCCGAAGAACGGCTGGCGCAATATCCGCACCGGCTTTCAGGCGGTGAACGGCAACGCGTGTTGATCGCGGCGGCGCTGGCACATCACCCGCAATATCTTGTCGCGGATGAACCGGTCAGTGCACTCGATGCCGCATTGCGCGGGGAGATTATGGCGTTGCTCGTGCGCCTGTGCCGAGACCGCAACATGGCGATGCTATTGGTCAGCCACGATCTGGCAGGGATCGAACATCATGCCGACCGGCTGCTTTTGCTGGAGCATGGCAAAGTGATTGAGGCGGGTATGGCCAAGCAGGTGGCAACCGCTCCAGCCACCGATTATGGCAAGCGGCTGATGGCAGCAACGCCGCGATTAACGGAGCCGTTGAAAGCGCTTTTGGAACCCGCCGACATCATTCTCGAAGCGCAGAATATTCATGTTCATTTCCCCAAGCCCGGCTGGCGGCGCGGACGGATTGACGCTGTGCTGGATGCTAGCCTGACACTGGCGAAGGGCGAAACACTGGCGCTGGTCGGCGGTTCGGGATCGGGCAAATCTACTTTGGGACGGGCAATCGCTGGCCTTGGGCCGATGCAATCGGGCCGCGTGCTTTGGAAAGGTGAAGTTTTGCCCTCACGCAAACGGCGCAAGCCCGAACACCGCCGCCTTATCCAGCCTGTGTTTCAAGACCCGCTCGCCAGCCTTGATCCGCGCTGGACTGTGGCGGACATTATTACCGAGCCGACCCGCTGGCTCTCGGGCGACGAACGCGACGGCATGGTCGAACGCTTGCTTGTTGAGGTTGGATTAGATGCCGATTTCTCCACCCGCAAACCCGCATCGCTATCGGGCGGTCAGGCACAGCGTGTCGCCATTGCCCGCGCATTCTCGGCTGATCCTGATATGCTGTTGCTCGATGAAGCAACCTCGGCGCTTGATCCTTTGGTGGCCGATGGAGTGGTCGGGCTATTCGACTGGTTGCAACGCGAACGCGGGCTTTCGTTGCTGTTCATCACGCATGATCTTGCCCTTGCCCGACGTGTGGCGCACCGGATCGCGGTGATGGAGGGCGGGCGTATTGTGGAGTGCGCGTCGCGTGAGGAACTGTTTGCTAACCCGCAAGCCGACGCAACAAAGCGGCTGATTGCGGCTAGTGGCTAAGATCGGCAGAAGGCCATAAAAATGTAAAAGAGACTGGAAAAGGTGAGACGTTGGACTTTTACTCCGCCTTCTCTCGTTCTCTCGTCTCTTTTACAAACTCTTGGCTTCGCCAAGGTAAAGTGGAGGACTAGTGGCTAACCGCCGCAAAACCTCGCGCCAAATCGGCTTTCAAATCCTCAACAGCCTCTAACCCGATTTGCAAACGGATCACTGTGCCGTCGCAATTCCACGCCGTCGTGCTGCGATATTCTTCTGGGCGTTTGGGGACGGCGAGGCTTTCAAAACCACCCCAGCTATAGCCGATGCCAAATAGGTCGAGCGCATCGACAAATGTCCGTGCCGCTTCCCAATCGCCTTTAAGGACAAAAGAGAACAGGCCAGACGATCCGGTAAAATCGCGTTTCCAGATTTTATGACCGGGGCAGGATGGCAACGCGGGATGTAGAACGGTTGTGACCTCCGCACGGGTTTCCAGCCAATTTGCCAGGTTCAAAGCCGACGCTTCGTGCGCTTTCAGCCGCACCGCCATTGTACGCAATCCGCGCGCGGCTAAATAGGCATCGTCGGGCGACAATACTTGCCCCAGCATCTGCGCCGTAAGTTGCAGCGCTTTCCAGTGGCGTTTGGTTGTGGTCACACTGCCTGCCATCACATCGCTATGCCCGACGACATATTTGGTCGCGGCAAGGATGGTGATGTCGACGCCCTTGTCCAGTGCGGTAAAAAACAAAGGCGTGGCCCAAGTATTGTCGAGCAACGTGACGATTTCGCGTTTGCCTTTATGCGCTTTTGCCACCGCGCAGATCGCAGGCACATCGGACACTTCAAAGGTCAGGCTGCCAGGGCTTTCCATTAGGATCGCGCGGGTGCGGTCGCAAAAAAGTGCGGCGATTTCGGCCCCCATCAGCGGGTCGTAATAACGCGTTTCGACACCCCAGTGTTTCAGGAACCCTTCGGCAAAGTGGCGGCTTGGATCATAGGCATTGTCGCTCATCAGCAAGACATCGCCGGGTTTTAGGACGGCCAGCAACGCGCAGCTGATCGCGGCAACGCCCGATGGATAGAGTAATGTGCCATGCGCGCCGGGTTCCAGCTCGGTCAGCGCCTCGGCCAGCGACCATTGCGTCGGGCCGCCGCGCCGCCCGTAAAAGAAATTGCCGTCGGCGTTCTGGTTCCATCCAGCTTCAAGATCAGCGACGGTATCGTACAAATGCGTGCTGGCGCGCCAGACGGGTGGGTTGACCACAGGGCCGGTCAGCGCGCTTCGCCGGCCACCCGTTATGATGCGCGTGGCTGGCTTTTGGTCGTTGTTACTCTCGTTCAAGCTGCGCCTGTCGCCTTGGGCGTATCGGCATCAAGACCCCATTCCGACCAGCTGCCGTCATATAATGCAACGTCCTTTTTGCCGGTCAAGCGCGCTCCGAACAATACGACTGCAGCGGTCATGCCCGAACCGCATGTGGTAATCATCTGCCGGTCGAGATCGACACCAGCGGCGGTGAACGCGGCGACAAGTGCCTCGCCTTGTTTCCAAGTGCCATCGGCGTTGAACAGGTCGGCAAAGGGCAGGTTACGGCTACCGGGGATGTGACCCGATGCCATATCGGCGCGAGGCTCTTTTTCATCTCCGGTAAAGCGTCCGGCACCGCGTGCATCGACAACAACCGCGTCTTTGCTGTGCAGATTGGCGAGCATATCGGCTTTGGTCCGGACGCTGCTATCGTCTTTCCACACGGTGAAATGGCGGTGGCGCAATGTTGGCTTGCCGGTTTCAAGCGCGCGGCCCTCGGCTTTCCATTTGGCGATACCGCCATCCAGAATGGCAACGTCATGCGCGCCAAACAGGGTCAGCATCCACCACGCGCGAGTCGCCGATTTGAACGGGCTGTCGTCGTAAACAACGATCCGGCTGCCATCGCCCAGACCCAGTGATTGCATCCGGCTGGCGAATTTTTCGGCGGGCGGCAACATGTTGGGCAGGGCGTTGTTGGTATCCGCGATTTCGGTAATGTCCATAAAGACTGCACCGGGAATATGGCCGCCTTCATATTCGGCGGCTGCATTACGGCCGCCATCGGGCATGAACCATGTGGCGTCGACAACGCGCAAATCCGATGCGCCCAGTTCTTTCGCCAACCAATCGGTGGTTACCAGCAATTCCATAGATATTCGTCCCTTAAACCCGCGTGATGATTCTTTTTGTGCGCTGGACGATAATTGGAATTGCTTGGCGCGTCTAGGCCGCAATCGGACGGAATTGTAGTGT
The DNA here is from genome assembly GCA_031374785.1 of Sphingomonadales bacterium. Taxonomy (GTDB): domain Bacteria; phylum Pseudomonadota; class Alphaproteobacteria; order Sphingomonadales; family Sphingomonadaceae; genus Sphingorhabdus_B. The sequence continues at coordinate 9,985 of JANMGR010000147.1, forward strand.
AGGAAACAGTTTTGGCCCGCGATCAATCGGGATGGGTTGCAGGCGGGCTGCACCGGGCGCGCCTTCTTGCCCGACAACGCAGCTGATGCGGCATGGTGTGACGTCCGCGTCATCAGAGGCGATGTTGATGAGAACGATAGGAGCAACAAACCGCCGTTCGCGCCAATCAAAGGCTTGCAAGGCATCGCGCGGCACTTGCATCTCCAGTGTCAGGTCAATCTCTTCGCCCGGCACAACCGAATCGAGGCTTTCGATTTGCCCTGCCGCAGGATCAGAATGAAACGCATCGATCAACGCTTTTTGTCCGTCACAAGCCGACATGATCCGGGTGCGCAATTTTAAAGTATCCAACTGCGCTTCACCGTCATAGCGGAGATGCAAATGGCCTTTTACGGTCAGGTTGGCGACGCTTAACCGCGCATCGGCGGGGTCGAAACGGATAGTTAGATTGGAGGATGCAACGACAGGCTTTGCTACGGGTATTGGAGCCGGAATCGGTGCATGGGCTTTGACCAAGACTGGCTCTTCAACAAACAAGCGCGCGCGCCGACGTTTCCAAAATCCAAGCAGCATAAGGCCCAAGACAGCCGCCAATAACGCTGCGAGCCACGGCCAATACTGGATATAGTCCGAAATCGGCGATGCCGCGACGCTGGGTGCAGACTCAGCCGTTTCGCTTTCAGCCACTTCGACTGGCGGTGGAACATCTGTAAATCCAGGTGTGCCAACTGGCTGTATTGCGCCAGCTGGGGGTGTAGTTTGCACTAGCGCGCTAACGGGCGCTTTTTGGGGGACGGGGCGCTGGATAGGTTTTGCTGGCGGCACTACTGTTTGGGTAACGGGCTGCACCACTGGTTCCTCGACCTTTGGCGCAGGTTCGGCAGCCTTTTCCTTAGGCGGAGGAGTGTCGAGCCGGAAGCCGTCAACATCACCGTTTTTGTCTGGTAATGTATCTTGCGCAATTACTGACGCGCCGCAAAACAGCGCCAGCAACGCAAGTGCGTAAATCATACTCGACATTGGGGTTGTGCGGGACATTTGCATAATAAAGCGCAAGAATTTTCCGGTTGAACCCGCCATGAATAAAGGCAGGGAATGACATGATCGGTTGCTGGCGTTAGATAGGGCGTATGACAGACAACACTCAACCTAAATTTCTGGGTCAGAACGCGGCCCTCCCCGCATCACCTGCCGAGGCTGAATTGGATTACGTGCTCAATCCGCGGGCTGGTGAATTGTTTCTGGTGCGCTTTGCAGTGCCGGAATTCACATCGCTTTGTCCAGTAACCGGCCAACCCGATTTTGCACATCTGGTCATTGATTATGCGCCAGACCGAACAATCGTTGAATCCAAATCGCTGAAGCTATTTCTCGGCGCATTTCGCAACCATGCCGGATTCCATGAAGACTGCACCGTCGGCATTGGCAGGCGGCTGTTTGACGAAATGAAGCCGAAATGGCTGCGCATTGGCGGCTATTGGTATCCGCGAGGCGGCATTCCCATTGATGTTTTCTGGCAATCCGGGCCGCCCCCTGCGGATTTATGGCTAACCGATCACAATGTAGCGCCGTATCGCGGTAGAGGCTGATTTTTCGATACTTGCGGCAAAATGGATCATTTGTCGTTCATCTGCGTTCTGCTTGGGTAACCTTCCCATAACCGGAGAATCACCCATGAATCGTCTCGCCAAACTATCGGTCGTCTTGCTTGCCGCCGCGTTGCCGCTGGCTGCTTGCACTACAAATCCGGAAACAGGAAACAAGCGGATTTCGAAATCCGTCATCGGCGGCCTTGGTGGCGCGCTTGGTGGCTATTTGCTCGGTGATCTGATCGGCGGCAGACGCGACCGGACCGAGAAAATTCTGGGTGCTGGCATTGGCGCGGTCGCAGGCGCTGGCGTTGGCTATTATATGGACGAGCAGGAAAAGAAACTGCGTCGCCAAACCGCCGGCACTGGCGTTGGCGTGACCCGCGACGGTGATGAGCTGGTGCTCGACATGCCATCCGAGGTGACCTTTGCCACCGGCAGCGCCAACCTCGATCCCGCATTCCGGACGACGCTGGACAAGGTTGCCGCGACGCTGACCGAATATGAAAAAACCTATGTCGATGTTTTGGGCCATACAGATTCGACGGGATCCGACGCGTTCAACCAGACCTTGTCGGAACAGCGGTCGAGCAGCGTTGCCAGCTATTTGTCGCAACGCGGTGTACAACAAGCGCGCTTGGCCACCAAAGGCTATGGCGAGAGCCAGCCACGGGCAAGCAATACAACCGAAGAAGGTCGCGCCTCAAATCGACGGGTTGAAATTCGTCTTGTTCCTGTGACTGCAAGCTAGCTTGGCCCAGTCATTTCTTCTAAAGGGCGGCAAAACCTCTCCTTAGAAGGACCGACTATGCGTATCGACTTGATCCCGGCCGGCGACAATGTGCCCGATAGTCTGAACGTCCTGATCGAAGTTCCGATTGGCGGTGAGCCTGTTAAATATGAATTCGACAAAGCGTCGGGCGCGTTGTTCGTCGACCGGTTTTTGCACACGCCGATGCGCTATCCGGCGAACTATGGCTTTGTCCCGCATACTTTGGGTGAGGATGGCGATCCGCTGGACGCGTTGGTTGTGGCTCGCTCGCCGATTATTGCAGGCGCGGTTGTGAAGTGCCGTCCGGTCGGGGTGTTGTTGATGGAAGACGATAAGGGCGGCGATGAAAAGCTGCTTTGCGTTCCGGTCAACGAGACTTTTCCATATTATGCCGATGTCGTGACGTATAAGGATATGCCCCCGATCGTGCTGCAGCAAATAGAGCATTTCTTCACGCATTACAAAGATTTGGAGCCCGGCAAATGGGCGAAGCTTAATGGCTGGGGCGATGTCGATGAAGCCAAACGTATCATTATGGAATGCGTCGTCCGCGCAACGGAGCATGATCTATGATGCGGTGCGCTCTGCCCCTGCTGATTGCGTTAACCCTTGCAGGATGCGCTACGCCAGAGACGCGGATTCGCAATGCTTTGGTTGAAGCGGGGCTGCCGAAGCCGATTGCGGGTTGCATGGCGGGGCGGATGGTCGACCGGCTATCGTTGATGCAGTTGAACAAGCTGCGCGGGCTAGGGAAGTTTCAGGACAAAAAGGCCAAGAAGCTGAGCATCGAAGAGTTTGTGAAGCGCACCAAGGCGCTGCAAGATCCTGAAATCCTTGGCGTCGTGACATCGTCTGGCGTGATCTGTGCGGTTGGACGCTAAAATAATAGAAGTCTTACCTCGAGCTACCCCGCCCCGTTTGTCCTGAGTAGGTGCTGAGCGCATGCGAAGTGCCGTATCGAAGGGTTTTCGCGCCTGCTCGGTACTTCGATACGCCACTTCGGCCTTACGGCCTCTGCAGCTACTCAGCACAAACGGGTTTGGGCCGGAAGCGTGAAACATGACCTCGCATGTGCCGCACGCGGCAATCTCTAAGCACCTTGACATAATTGTGTTACAGTATAACATCTCTAATACAATCATCGGCGGAGTTCGCTGATTCGCAACAGCTCCGCCGATGGCTGCATCCATGCAGGAAGAGGAGCTTGCATTATGAGTTATGCTGACAAAACAAACCGCCAAAATCCGGTTAGCCTTTTCGCGGCGATTGCGCTGAACGGTGCGATCATTGCTGCTGTCGCCTTATCGCCGATGGTCGGATATCCACCGAAGGACGACGACCGGACGAACACGTTCGAGGTTCAAAAGAAAACGCCGCCGCCGCTGGACAAGGTGATCGACAAGCAGGTCGATCCAAAAATATTCGACCCGATTTTCACGCCAAAACCGTTTATCGAGCAGTTAACCCGCGAAGATGACATCACCACCACCAACGACCGGCCCGACGAAGTCGCCGGGGCAATCGAGGGTGACGGCAAAGGCGGTTCGGATGGGCTGGAGCAGCAAATAGAAAAAGTGCTGCCGCCTATTTTCACCAAAGCCAGGCGCGATATGCGTTTTGCCAGCGCGTTTCAGCCAGCCTATCCGCCGTCTTTGTTGGTGCGCGAAATAGAGGGCAGCGCCACTATCCGCGTGCTCGTGGGAACCGATGGGCGCGTGCGCGAGGCTATTGTGGTCAGCGCAACGCACCCCGATTTTGGCAAAGCGGCGGTGCGGCAAGCGTTTAACGCGTGGCGTTTCAAGCCCGCGACGCGCGGCAGCGATGCGGTGGAGGATTGGGTGACGATTCCGATTACCTTCAAAATTACCTGAAACAGCTGGCCCCTGCATAGGGATTATGCCGGGGCCACTGGAAATTCCCTCCGTCCCACACTATTGACACTCAATGAGCATTTTTCGGGACGTATCATTTGCAGGCGCAGGCGCTGACCTGATTACATTTCTGCGCACCCCGCGCCAGCACCGCTGGCTATTGGTAGTCCTTGCCTGTGCCCCGCCTGCTTTCATCGTGATGCTGTTCAACCTTGATGTATTGGAAGTTACCCGCCCCGGCGAGCCAGAGGTTACTTATATTGAAAGCTGGCCCGCCGACCGCAGTATTAAAGATATTGTGGCGTCCAACCTTGAACGACAAAAGATTGAGGATGAGCAAGAGGCAAAAATCCGCGAAGCCTATAAGGCATTGGGTCGTGCATCTGGCATGGATGTAGACCGGATAGAGCGCGAAGCCGAAGAAGCGCGCGCTGCAAAGGTCAAGCAAGCCGCCGCCGCTGCATCTTCAGGAGCCGCGAAATAACCAGCGGCGTACAAGACCGGCGTTTCATGGCCGCCGCCATAGCGCTTGCCGAACGTGGGAAAGGGCTGACCGGCAACAACCCATCGGTCGGGTGCATCATCGTTAAGCAGGGCCGGGTTATTGGGCGTGGCTGGACACAGCCAAGCGGCAGGCCTCATGCCGAGGCGATGGCGCTTGCTGAGGCTGGAGAGGATGCTGCGGGGGCAACGGTCTATGTCAGTCTCGAGCCTTGCGCGCATCACAGCGAACGTGGGCCGAGTTGTGCGGATATCTTGGTTTCAGCGCGGCCTGCGCGTGTAGTTGCGGCGCTGACCGATCCCGACCCGCGCACCGCTGGACAGGGCTTTGCTTTACTCAACGCGGCGGGCATCGAAGTGATTCAGCCTATATTGGCGGCCGAAGCGCGCATCGGTTTGGCTGGCTTTTTGTGGCGCATTGAAAAGGCACGCCCGCATGTTACCTTGAAACTGGCAACCTCACTCGACGGCTGCATCGCGATGGCTGATGGTGGTAGCCAGTGGATAACAAGCGATGCCGCCCGTGCGCATACACACTTAGAACGCGCCCGCTGCGACGCCATATTGGTGGGGGCAGGGACGGTTGCTGCTGACCAACCTGCACTCGACGTCCGTTTGCCGGGGCTGGAAGACCGCAGCCCGCGCCGGATCATGCTGGGCAGCGGTCACCCCCCCGCAGGCTGGGATGTGATCCGCACTCCACAAGATATCGCGCAACTCGATTGCAACAGCCTGCTTATCGAAGGTGGCGCGCAAACGGCTTCGGCGTTTCTGGCGGCGGGACTGGTTGATCGCTTGCTGCTCTACCGCGCGCCGATCATGATCGGCAACGGGCTGCGCTGCCTTGGCGACATCGGCCTCGGCTCGCTCGATGCCGCGCATAATCGCTGGCAGCTTTCCGACATGCGTATGCTTGGCAAAGACAGTTTGGAGGTTTACGAGGCAACATGTTTACAGGCATAATCACAGACATAGGCATCATCCGCAGCACCGATCATCGCGGGGATCTGCGCGCGACTATCGGCTGCGCTTACGACCCCGACAGCATCGATCTGGGGGCGTCGATAGCGTGTTCGGGCGTGTGCCTGACAGTGGTGGATAAAGGCCGTGATGCAGATGGCGGCTGGTTCGCGGTCGATGTTTCGGGCGAAACGCAAAATTGCACCGCGCAGGGGCAGTGGACGCAAGGGCGCAAGCTGAACCTAGAACGCGCGTTGAAGGTCGGTGACGAACTCGGCGGCCATATCGTCACCGGCCATGTCGATGGCGTTGGCGAAATTACAGCGATCACGCCGATTGGCGACTCGCATCAGGTTATTGTTAAACTGCCCAATGAACTGGCAGCTTTTGTCGCGGCCAAAGGATCAATCACCGTTGATGGCGTGTCGCTGACCGTCAACAGCGTCACCGACGATGCCGACGGCACTAGCTTCTCGCTCAATATCATCCCGCACACTTGGGATGTGACGACCTTTGCCGGTTTGGCTGTGGGGCATGCGGTCAATCTGGAGATCGACGTTCTCGCACGCTACCTAAAGCGGATGGAGCAGCTGCGCGGCGTTTAACCTCTTAAAACGGCAACCAGCGCTGCTTTTTCGAAAACTTCATATAGCCGACATTGGCACCCAGCCGCAGCCCGGCACCGACGCGGATCGGGATCAGCACGATGTCGCCGCGCCGCAGATAGCTGGCGTTGAAACCGCCGACCAGGTAGGCGACGCCTTCGCCCGATGGGAATCGCTTATACAGGTCTTCACTGTCATACAGATTATAGACCAAGACAAATGTGCTACCCGCATTCGCGCCCGCATCCAGGCCGATTGACGGCCCTGTCCAATATACCGGCTTTTCGCCCTCAACCTTGTGATGCAGCGTGCCCGATCCATAGCGAAGGCCAACGATAAACGCCCCGCCACCTTCGCGCCCGACAATATAGCCATTGGGCTTGCCCTGTTTTTTCAGGATATCTTCGATCAGCTTGCCCAGACCCTCTGCGCCTTTGCCGAACACACCCTCGGCTGCACCCAATAGATCATCATCCTGATAGGTTGCCTGATCCGCCGTTGGGATTTCCGCACCGCTAGGATCGGCAGGTAGTTGTTCTGTGCCCACAACTGGCGCATCGGTTGGAACATCGGCGGTATCAGGCGCATCGACCTTAGGCGGCTGACCCAGATCGGCGTCGATAGCATCATTGGGATCAATCGTCGAAATTTGCGCAGCGGCGGGGGTCGCCAGCATAAGCAAGATCGAAAACAGCATCATGATTCGCGAATGGACTGTTGGGCGTATCAGAGTCGTCATGGCAATATCCTCCCAAAAATGGGCAAAATCCGAATGGGGAACTAAAGCCTATCGTGAAGCAGGCACAATGAACGGGCGGTGACTCGAGTCAAAACTGGGGCAGTGCGAGTCTTTCGGGTTGTTTTGCGCGACGCGGAATTTGCATTGCAGCCGCCCGAACGCCTCGCTATACGCCCGCCAGCCGCCATTGGTCTGGAGACGTGGGTGAGTGGCTGAAACCAACGGTTTGCTAAACCGTCGTACTGATAATTCGGTACCGAGGGTTCGAATCCCTCCGTCTCCGCCAACAAAAAAGGCTCCCGTTTCGGGGGCCTTTTTTGTTGGGTCCGATGCGAGAGGGTCCGAACGCGCTTTTTGGTTTGTCGGCGTCCGCCGACAGGGGGTTCGGAGTCGAAGCGATAGTGGAGACGAATATAGCGCAGCGAAGGTCTATCCCTCCGTCTCCTAGTTAAATTTCGTTTGTTCATTGAAATATGGTGCCGGCTACAAGATTCGAACTCGTGACCCCCTGATTACAAATCAGGTGCTCTACCAACTGAGCTAAGCCGGCGTGCCTATGTTGAGGCATGGTGCGACGCCCATTGCCTCAACTTACGCCAAAGGTCCAGCCCTCTGTTTGCGCAATTTTATCGGTCATTAACTTTGGCTGCCAAAATTGCGAGTTAAAGGCCGCTTTCGACAGCCATGCGGCGGTCAAAAGTGCATCGGTGCTGTGGTCGTCATAGCGGTTGAGCGTAGCACACGCGGGTGTGCCAAGGGCGGCAAAAGCCGCGTTGAGCGTTGCTTGGTCGCGAATCTTGCTGCGGCCTTTGGGAAGCTGTGCGGCGCTGGCGGCGATGCTGGTGTAGATTTCGACGATGACCGGGCCGCGTTCTGGCATCGGGTCGAATGGCCAGACAGGAATGATGCCGCGCAGCCGGTGCAGCAAACGCATCCCTGTAAGGCTGGATTTGCCAACCTGTGCTGCACCAACAAGGTTGAGGCAGCTATAGGGCCGGACGGACATTTCGCTGCGCGATTCGGCTTCGACAACGCGCAGGCGTCCAGATTTTTCTGCGCCGTAGCGGTCGCCCAATTGCCCCTGATGGCGGAAATAACGGGATAACTCGGGGTGCGTTACAAAACTGTTGGCGGCAAGATGCGCGTCGGTCGCGCAGAGTTTATCGACAAGCTGCCACAATGCCGGGGCGGAATGAGGAGTATGTTCCCAGCCAGGGAAAAACGCGCCCGTATCGTTAAAGGGAAAGCCCATAGACAGGTCAAAACCGATCAGCACGTTGGATTGGCTGTCTGCTGCTTTTATCAGCCAGTGGAAGACATCATTTCGGCTCCAGTGGTTTGTGACTGGAGTATGAAGCTGTGGGGCTTCACCAGCGCGACAGCGAGCAAGCGCGATGCCTTTGGGCCGCTCGACATTCTGGCCCGACCAATCAAATACCGCAAATTCGTTGAATGTCCGCATAGGCCCATCTGGCGGGTTAGCGGGCAAAAGAAAAGGGCGAGGCCGCAGCCCCGCCCAGTTTTGCTGTTTTAGGTGTAGTTACTTCTTTCGGGCAGGAGCCTTAGCCGCCACCGCGCGCTTCACTGTTTTGGCCGCCAGCGGAGCGACGGGCTTTGGCGCTGCTGGTTTAGGCGCTGGCGCAGATGCGCGCAGATCGTTCAACGCCCGCGCCGCTGCATCGCGTCCACCAAGGCCGAAGGCCAAGGCAAAAGCCACCGCCGCACCAATGGCAAGAGCGCCAAAGGCATAGTCCACGATCAAGCCGCCAATCGCCATCTGTTTCAGGCCGATAAAGACGAACAGGCCGACAGTGATCCAATAGGTGACATTGGATGCAATGCCGGGGCCAGTCGCATCGGCGATCAGGTTGCGCAGGATATTGGCGATGAGCACGCCCAGCGCGATTAGCACGGCGCCGAACACCACGTTGCCCGCCTGCGCCAATACGGTTTCAAGGATGTTGGTCAGTTGCGGGAAACCAAGCATGTTAGTCGCGGCGATGGCGAAGAACACCATAATCGCGATAGTCACGATGGCGGCAATCACGCTTGATGCGTCACGGCCTGCGGGCAGTATGCCCAGTTCGTTAATCGCACGGTCTGCGCCTAGGCTTGGCAAAACATCGCGAATCAGGTCAGCGACCCAACGCGAAATCACAAAGCCAAGGCCAAGCAATAGGCACGAACCGATAATGAGCGGTATCGCCTTAAATACCATATTCAAGAGGTTCATCGCCGGTTCTGTGATCGCAGAGATCTCCAGCATCTGCAAAGCCGCGATTGCAACAGGGATAATCACCAGTACATAAACGACTGTGCCAATGGTTTTGCTAATCGTGCTGTTGCCCGTCATCGCCTCAACACCACCGCGGTTCGCCCATTTGTCAAAATTGACGGTGCTCAACGCTGTTTCAACCAGGTCGCGGACAATGCGCGCGATCATCGATCCGATGAAGAAAATCGCTCCGGCAAAGACAATGTTATCGACATAGCCGATGAAGTTCCCGAGCAAGCCCTGAACCGGCGTAATCACGCTATCGAAACCCAATTGTTGCAACACCGCAAGCAGGCCGAACAGCCAGACGAGCAGTGACACGATTCGCCCCAGTGCCATGCCAACGCTTTCGCCGCTGGATGTATCGCGTTGCAGGAATGAAATCTGGTCAACCATTTTGGCAAACGCCCATTTGGCGGCCTTTGCCAGCGCCCATGTGACGACCACAATCGCTACGGCAAAAAAGATTTTTTCGGCCCATTCCATGAACAGGCTCTGGTCAAATTCATAACCAGCTATTTGTATTGTACCCATGATGCTCCCCCCGTTTTTACGACCCTGTTGGTCCTATGAAGCGGATAGAAACTAACATGGAATCAACGTGTGAGCAAATTTTGCTTCACATAATGCTACGCGCGAAAATTATGATTCAATATGAGTCACTTGGGCGCGCATTTGGTTAATGCCGCTCTGCTCGCAATCGGTTCCAATGCGCCATGCGCTCGCGGATTTTTGCTTCAAACCCGCGTTCGGCGGGGGCGTAGAGTTCGGCGGGCGGTATGTCGTCGGGCCAATAATTGGCGCCGGAAAACCCGTCCTTGGCATCATGGTCATAGGCGTAGCCGCTGCCATAGCCAATGTCCTTCATCAGCTTGGTCGGCGCGTTTAGGATATTGGCGGGCGGCATCAACGAACCTGTGTCGGCCGCAAGCTTCCACGCCGCTTTTTGCGCTTTGTAGGCGGCGTTCGATTTGGGCGCCGTCGCGCAATAAAGGCAGGCTTGCACGATCGCCAGCTCACCTTCGGGAGAGCCCAAAAACTCGAACGCATCTTTTGCCGCCAGACATTGCACCAAGGCTTGCGGGTCGGCCAGACCGATGTCTTCGCTGGCAAAGCGGACAAGGCGGCGCAAGATGAATAGCGGCTGCTCCCCCGCGACCAACATCCGTGCCATCCAGTAAAGCGCCGCCTGTGGGTCTGAACCACGCAGGGATTTGTGCAGCGCGGAAATCAGGTTGTAATGGCCCTCGCGATCCTTGTCATACAACGGCATCCGGCGGTGAAGCAAAGCCGCCATCGCGGCTGGATCGAGCGGATTTTCGAGCGTGATAGAAAACAACGTCTCGGCCTGATTGAGTAAGAAACGCCCGTCGCCATCGGCGCTGGCGACCAAGGCCGAACGCGCATCGGCGGTAAGGGGCAGGTCTCGGGCTTCCAGCGCCTCTGCCCGCTTGAGCAACTCATCTAGCGTCCCGTCATCAAGGCGTTTCAAGACCATGACCTGCGACCGCGACAGCAACGCTGCATTCAATTCAAAAGAAGGATTTTCAGTCGTCGCTCCGACTAATGTGACCAAGCCCTTTTCAACAAAGGGCAAAAAGCCATCTTGTTGCGCACGATTAAACCGGTGAATCTCGTCAACGAACAAGAGCGTCGCTTTGCCCATGCGCTGAACCTGCTCCGCCTCAGCAAAGGCTTTTTTCAGATCAGCGACACCCGAGAAAACTGCTGAGACCGACAGAAAATGCATGCCAACCGCATCGGCAAGCAACCGCGCGATGCTGGTCTTCCCCGTTCCCGGCGGCCCCCATAAAATCATCGACGACATACGCCCCGATGCGACCATCCGCCCGATTGCGCCCTCGGGACCGGTCAAATGCTCCTGCCCGATGATGTCGCCAAGTACGGTCGGCCGAAGGCGGTCGGCTAGCGGCGCATGGGCCGAAAGTTGCGTATTGGCTTGCGCAGGGTCGGGACCGAAAAGGTCGCTCATGCGGCTAGCGCGCGCCCATCTTCCTGACCGCTTTTTGCCGGATCAGGCGGAGATAGGTGTCGGCGACGGTCTGGTTGATTGCATCCCAGCTATAGTCATGGCTGCGCAGCTCACCAGCATTGCCGTGTTGCGCGCGTAAGGCAGGGTCTTCGCAATAGACGCGCAACGCCTCGGCAAACTGGGCTATGGCGCCGGGCGTGATGAGGCGGCCGGACACGTTATCTACAACAAGGCTTTGGCTACCAGTTGCTTTGGCCGCAACCACAGGAAGGCCGCAGGCCATCGCCTCCAGCGTCACGTTGCCGAAAGTTTCGGTAACGCTGGGGTTGAACAGAATGTCCATGCTGGCAACTGCGCGGGCAAGGTCTGCGCCGCCTTGAAAGCCGACAAATTTTGCGGTGGGCAATCGGCTTTCAAACCAGCAACGCGCCGGTCCTTCGCCAACGACAACGACGGCGTGCTCGACATTGCGGCGATTTAACTGGTCGATAGTATCGGAAAAGACATCAAGGCCTTTTTCCATCACCAAGCGCCCGAGGAAGCCGATTACGGGAGTCTCGTCGGCTATGCCCACAGCGTGCCGCCAAGCCAGATCGCGACGGGCGGGATAGAAAATATCCCGGTCCACGCCGCGTGACCAAATGTCGATGTCATAGTTCATCCGCTGTTCGCGCAGCACCTGTGCCATCGATTCGGACGGGGCAACCAAAGCATCGCATTTGCGGTAAAGCTTGCGCAGCCATGCCACTGCTAACGGTTCGGCGAACGACATGTTGTAATAGCGAAAGTATGTTTCAAAGCGTGTGTGCACCGACGCCAGCACGGGTAAGCTGTGGTTACGTGCCCATTTCGCCATCAATCGGCCCACGCGATCAGGTGACGATATGTGCACAATATTGGGCGCAAAAGCCTCTAAATCGCGTTTCACTGCACCTGACATGTGTAATGGAAACCGGTATTCGGGGCGCCCCGGAATCGATACAGACGGCACGCTGACCAGATCCCCGGTGGCTTCAAACGCGGGATTTTCAATCGTTGGCGAATAGACCCGCACTTGCGCACCTTGACGCAGCAAATAGCCGACGAGCCGGTTCAGCGCTTGGTTTGCACCGTCGCGGACATAGTTATAATTGCCGCTGAAAAGCGCAATGCGAAGGTCGCTCATCTTCATCCACAGCCTATTACCTATGCCAGCCGCGATTGCCAATGGCGAAGCTCAGTCTTAGACATAACGTCATGATTGAAACGAAAATTGACGCTTTGCTGATCGGTATGCCCGTGTATTTTCGCGCAGATGGCGCGACGAGCAGTATTGGTTCGCGTGCTGAGGTGTCCGGCTCTGTGAAGCTGACTGCCTTGGGCTTTGAGGGCGATAAAGTTGGCGACCCGTCGGTACATGGCGGGCAAGACAAGGCGGTGCATTTTTATCCGGTGGAACATTACGCGGCATGGGCGCAGGATTTCCGAACGGCTCATGCAGAGCCGCATCCGTATTTACAAAGGCTCGGCGGGTTTGGCGAAAACATTGCTGCTTTGGGAATGATCGAGGAACTGGTTCATATCGGCGACCGTTTTCGTATTGGCAGAGCGTTGGTGGAGATTAGCCAAGGGCGACAGCCGTGCTGGAAAATTGACCATCATTTTGGTGTGAAAGGGATGATGGCTGGCGTCATCCGAACCGGACGCAGCGGGTTTTATTTTCGTGTGATTGAGGAAGGCGAGGTTAGCCACGGCGATGCTATCGAACAGGTTGAGCGCGCTCAGCATGGCTGGACGGTTGAGCGGGTCTTTCAGATGTTGATTGGTGGGCTGCACAAGGCAGAAGGTGCGGATGTGGCGCTACGGGAGTTGGCTGAAATGGGGACGTTGGCGGCGAACTGGCGGGCGCGGGCAACGCAGTTGTTGGGCTGAAAAAGCGCAGTTCTCTCTAAACCACCACGTCACCCCGTGCTTGACACGGGGCTTGGCTTTTATCGGCGTCAGAAAGCCTAACCCCGTGTCAAGCACGGGGTGACGGGTTGGGGTGGGGTATTTTAGGTTTTACGGTGTGTTGCGGCGCAGCCTTACCCTGCCGCTTCCCCTACCACCGCAGGCATATGCAACCGAACCCGTGTGACCCGCCGTTCGTCGCCGTCCAGCACTTCAATCTTCCAGCCGCTTTCAATGTGCAACAACGTCTCACCCGCCTGCGGCACTTGTCCGGCAATAACAAACGCCAGCCCGCCCAAAGTATCAACATCGCCGTCCACCACTGCCAGTTTGGGGTCAAGCGCTTCGGCAATGTCGTCCAGCTCCGCCCGCGCATCGGCGTCCCAGATGCCGGGTGCTATCTCGCTGAACAAAGCCTCGGGCTCGTCATCATGTTCGTCTTCGATCTCGCCGACGATCTCCTCGACCAGATCCTCGATGGTGACCAAACCTTCAGTCCCTGAATACTCGTCGATGACAATTGCCAGATGTGTGCGCGTGCGGCGCATTTCTTCAAGCAGTTCCAACACGCCCATGCTTTGCGGCACAAAGCGCGGTTGGCGGATAAAGGCTTCGACGTCTTCGGGCCGCTCAGTGCCCTCGGCGAGCACAGCGAATAGATCCTTGATGTGGATCATGCCGGTGATGTTATCCAGCGTTTCGCGATAAACAGGCATCCGGCTATGGCCATGTTCCACAAAGGCAGCGACGGCTTCGTCGAAGCTTGCATCGTCCGAAATACCTAGAATGTCGCTGCGTGGGACCATCACATCATCGACGCGGTGCTCGGAAAAATGTAGCAGATTGCGCAGCATGACACGCTCTGTGGCTGTCAGGTCGCCATCGTCTTCGTCGTTGCCCCCGTCTTCGGCGGCTTCTTCTTCATGCTCGATGATTTTTTCTTCCAGCTGCTCGCGCAGCGTGGGTTCATGGTCCCGTCCAAATACCAACGCGCGCAGGCGCTGCCATATTCGGCTGTCTCCATTGTCGTCGGATCGTGATTTCGATCCGTTACTACTGTCGCTTTCCGACATTATATTGGCTTTGCTGCCTCCGTGTGGGTGATGGGATCGCTATATGGATTGGCAAGCCCCAGCGATGCAAGGGCTTTTACCTCTAAGCCTTCCATATGCTCTGCTTGTGTGTCATCCATGTGATCGAGGCCGAGAAGGTGCAGCGTGCCGTGGACGATCAGGTGGCTGACGTGGTCGGTAAGGGGGATGGCTTGTTCGGCGGCCTCTGTTTGGCATATCTCAAAAGCCAAAATCATATCGCCGAGTAGGACTTCCCCGTCATCGGTGTTGGCCAATGCGTCCAGTTCTGACACCTCCAGCATCGGGAAGCTCAACACATTGGTTGGCTTATCCTTGCCGCGCCATTGGGCGTTGAGGATTTGCACTTCGGCATTGGTGGACAGGCTGATGCTAATCGACAAGGTGAACGGCACGCTGGCCAGATTGCCATGCGAAGACACGGCAAACGTAGCCTTCACCGCCGCATCCGCCAGTTTCTGCCAATCCTCCTCCCCGTTCCAGTCATCCGACTGGTCGAGTTCTACCTCAAGCATCCGGCCCCTCATAGGCATCGACAATTTTGCCGACCAATGGATGCCGGACAACGTCGCTTGAATTAAAGCGGATCGTGGTTATCCCCTCGACACCGTCCAGCCGCCCGACCGCATCGTTGAGCCCTGAATAGCTCGCGCCGCCGGGGATATCGACCTGATTGGGGTCGCCGCAAATCACCATTCGGCTGTTCATGCCGAAGCGGGTCAGGAACATCTTCATCTGCGCCGGCGTAGTGTTCTGCGCCTCATCAAGAATGATGAACGCATCGGCCAAAGTCCGTCCGCGCATAAAGGCCAAAGGCGCAATTTCGATTTCGCCACTGGCAATGCGCCGTTCGACCTGTTCGACCGGAAGCGTATCGTGGAGCGCGTCATAAATCGGACGCAGATAGGGATCGACTTTTTCCTTTAGGTCGCCCGGCAAGAAACCAAGCCGCTCGCCTGCTTCAACCGCTGGACGCGATAGGATCAGCCGGTCGACCGCCCCTGTAATCAGCATCGCGACCGCTTGCGCCACCGCCAGATAGGTTTTGCCTGTGCCAGCAGGGCCAAGGGCAAAGATAATCTCGTCGCGGGCCAGCGCCTCCATATAGGGGATCTGCGTTGCCGAACGCGGCACAAGCGTTTTCTTACGTGTGCGGATCATGATCGTTGGCGCGTCGCCCTCGCTTTTGCGGACAATACCGTCGAGCGTGGGTTCTGCACTCATAGAGATAATCGCCTGCACAGCCTCTGGCTCAATCAATTCATTACGCTGAACGCGGGAATAAATATCCATCAGGACATCGCGTGCACGGGCGGTCGCTCCCGCTTCGCCCTCGATCTGCACCCGATTGCCGCGGGCGGAGATATACACGCCCAGCCGGTTTTCGATGGTGACCAGATTGCGATCAAATTCGCCAAAGACGGTGTGGATAAGGTGCGGTTTGTCGAATTGCATTTCGAGCCGCGACATGTCGCCTGCTTGCGCTTGCGCCTTTTTGGACATTCAGGCTGCTGCTTTCATTCGGATTTCTCCTTTGAGACTCATCGGGCCGGTTTCGGTGATGTCGACTGTTACGATATCGCCGATGTTGAGGCCCGGCGCAACTACATGAACCGACTGTAGCCAGGGTGATTTTCCGATCAGCTGCCCGGGCAATTTCCCCTCGCGTTCCAGTAAGATGTTGGTGGTGCGGCCAAGCGTCGTTGCGTTAAATGCGGTCTGTTGATCGACCAGCAAAGTTTGCAAGCGTTGCAACCGTTCATCGGCGACTTCGTTTGAGATCTGCTGCTCCATCGCTGCGGCGGGCGTTCCCGGGCGCGGGCTGTATTTAAAGGAATAGGCCATCGCATAGCCGGCATCGCGGATGATGCTGAGCGTATCTTCAAAATCAGCATCGGTTTCGCCGGGGAAGCCAACGATGAAATCGCCCGATAACGCAACATCGGCGCGGACGGCGCGAACGCGTTCGATGATGCGCAGGTATGAATCGCGTGTGTGGCTGCGGTTCATTGCTTTCAAGATGCGGTCGCTTCCCGATTGCACCGGCAAATGCAGGAAGGGCATAAGTTTTTCGACGTCACCATGCGCTGTAATTAGCCCGTCAGTCATGTCATTTGGATGACTCGTCATATAACGAATGCGCGCGAGGCCATCGATGCGATCAAGCGTACGGATCAAGCTGCCAAGGTCTTGGCCATCGGCCTCCCACGCATTCACATTTTGACCCAGCAGCGTGATTTCTTTAGCGCCTGCATCGACCAACGCCTTTGCCTCATCGATCAGTTCGGCAAACGGGCGGCTGATTTCGGCACCTCGGGTGTAGGGAACGACGCAGTAGGTGCAGAATTTGTCGCACCCTTCTTGCACCGTCAAAAACGCCATAGCTCCGGTTTTGCGGCGTTTAGGTAACACGGCAAACTTGTCGAGGCCAGGTAGGTCAAGGTCAACGCTGCGTTCACCGCGTGCAACCGCTGCGACCATTTCGGGCAGTTTATGATAAGCTTGCGGGCCAACGACTATGTTGACCTCTGGCGCACGGCGGCTGATTTCGCCGCCCTCGGCTTGGGCGACGCAACCGGCAACGGCGATGATCGGGTCCGGCCCGTCTTTGCGGCGCAAGCGCCCAATTTCGGAATAGACTTTTTCCGCCGCTTTTTCGCGGATATGGCAGGTGTTTAGGACAACCAGTTCGGCAGCATTCCGGTCGCCGACTTCGGTCATGCCTTGCGCTGCAAACATCTCGGCCATCCGCTCGCCATCATAGACGTTCATCTGGCAGCCGTAGTTTTTAATTGCGTATGTTTTGGGGGATTCGGTGGTCATAATGCGACCCTATACATGGGCGCGGTGAGGGTCGCCAGACTGCATCGCCTGCGCAATGCGGCTGCTGTTTTGGGGGATTCGGTGGTCATAATGCGACCCTATACATGGGCGCGGTGAGGGTCGCCAGACTGCATCGCCTGCGCAATGCGGCTGCGCACTTCCGCCGAGATCGCTTTGCGGTCGGCATATTGCGCTGGATCAAAAGGCTCCAGAAAATGCAAAGTCGCGGTGATGGGCTTCAGATACGACATCACCCGCCAGAAATTTTCAACGATGCCTTCATCGCCAACCCATGACATCCGCGCAGTGTGACGCCCGTAAGTCAGGAATACCGGCTGAACCATCATGCCCGGCGGTGGCGGGACCAGCGCTGCAAACAATGCCGCTTTGAAGGGCAGCAGCCCCGATCCATCATGCGTTGTGCCTTCGGGAAAAATCGTCACAGGCTGATCGCCCGTCATCGCGGTGCGGAGTTCATCAATCTGATCGCTGACACTCAACCTGTTCTCGCGGCTGACAAAGATGGTGTTGTTGATCGTGCACAGCCAACCGATCAGCGGCCATTTCTCTATCCCGTCATTGGCGACAAACGTGCAACCAGTCACGCCCGATATCACCGGTATGTCGATCCAGCTGTGATGGTTGGATGCGTAAAACACATTTTTGCGGATGCGTTTGCCGGTGGTTGCGGTGGCAATTCCGGCGGTCCAACTGACGGACAATAGAAACAGCCGCGGCCAAGGCGAAGGCTGGCGGAACAGCCGCCACAGATTGTGCAGAGTGACGCCGGCAATCAAAGATGCAATCATCAGCAAGAGCCGCGCGACAAAAATCACTTGCCCCAATATCAAGGCAACTGGATTTCGCTGCTTAATCGTCGCGGCTAAGGGCAACGCCATACAGCTCCATGCGGTGATCGACCAAACGATATCCAAGCTTTTCGGCAATCATTTTCTGAAGCGCTTCCAATTCGGGATCGACAAATTCAACGACTTTGCCGGTTTCCACATCAATCAGATGATCGTGATGCGCCTCTGGCGATGCTTCATAGCGCGCGCGTCCGTCTCCGAAGTCATGCCGATCAAGGATGCCTGCTTCCTCAAAAAGCCGCACGGTGCGATAGACAGTTGCAATCGAAATTTTCGAATCGACGGCCGATGCGCGCCGATAGAGTTCCTCGACATCGGGATGGTCATCGGCATCGGAAATGACCCGAGCGATCACGCGGCGCTGGTCAGTTATGCGCAAGCCGCGTTCGTGGCATAAAGCCTCTAGATCAATCCGTGTTTCCATATCGCATTACATTTAGTGCGCCGTTAGGATTCGTCAATGAAAACGGCCACAATGAAAAGGGCCAGTCATTGCTGACCGGCCCTTTCAGTGCTCAGCTAAAAAGACGTAGCTTACTTAACGACTTTTTTCTTCCGTCCCGATCCCGGCGCGCGGCCAAGGCCGATTGCCTTTGCCAATATACGCCGCGTTTCGGCATAGGCTGGTGCAACCATTGGATAATCGGCGGCAAGACCCCATTTGGCGCGATAATCATCCGGCGTCATGCCGTAGCTTGTCATCAAATGGCGTTTCAGCATTTTCAGCTTTTTGCCATCTTCCAAACAGACGATATAGTCTTTCTTCACCGAGTTGCGGATCGGCACTGCCGGTTCGAGAACCGCCGGCACTGTAACTGCACCCGAAAGCCCGGCAAGCGCGCCGTGGACATTGTTGATCAGCGTTGGCAAATCAGAAACGGCCACGCTGTTATTACTGACATGCGCTGCGACAATATCTGCCGTAAGCGTGATCAGCATTTCGTTATTTTCATCGTTTTCCATCGTCATTGTATTCCCCTTGACTTGGAGTGTTGTGCGACCCTTCGATTGCCGATGAGGCAAATCGATTGTTCGCCATATCCAACCAAATAAAATTCGTCAATTGGATGAATGCAGAAACAAAATAATGGGTAAATCTACAAACAGAGCGCCATGGTTATCGAGTCGTGTTTGCGACCATCATTTGATTTGTAATAGCCGGAGCGTCTGCCGATTGGTTGAAATCCCATAGCTGTATAAAATATATAGGCATTATTGCCGTCTCTTACTTCAAGAAATAGCACCCGACGCCCCAATTCGGCACATGTTTGACTTAGACTTGCAATCAATTGCTGTCCTATGCCTTTGCGGCGTGAAGATTGTAATGCACCGATGAGCAGCAATTCTTCTTCGTCAATCACGCCGCGACTCAAAGCAAAACCGACGACCAAAGCGCTGGTTTTGGCAATCAACAATTGTCCGCCGGGCATCGCCAGTGTTGAAAGACATTGCGCCGCCGTCCACGCCTCGCCGAATTCGGGTTCGAATGCATCATTCATCACGGGCATGATGGCGGCCACGTCAAGTCCGCTCCCCAGCACTATCTCTATCACAGCGTAATACCACCGGGCAATTTGGCATCGGGGCCGCGCACATAAAGCGGGCTGGGCGACAGCGGTTGCGTGGCTTTTATCTCCGGCCATGACTGCGCATTGGGAAGCAGATCGATTGCCTGCCCCGATCCGCGCAATGTAACAAGCCGATGCGCCAAATCGCCTGCTACTAATTCCGCACCAGATAGTTTCGCGGCAACTTCGGCCGGCAACGATTGCGGCTCTGTAAGCGCCGATCCGTCATCGCCAAAGGACTGGAAATAATACTCGCCATGACCGCCGGTCATCACAACATCCACAGCCGCCGCCGCTCCGTTGCGCGCCATTGCGGCGACTAGTTCAAGACAACCATAGCCATGACATTCCGCGCCCCATGCCAGCGCCAACGCGCGTGCGGCGGAGACACCAACCCGTATTCCCGTAAAGCTACCGGGACCGGCATTAACATGGATGACATCAGCCCGGCCTTTATCGGGTAGCTCCGCAATCATTGGCACCAGCCGCTCAGCATGGCCGCGACCTATGTCTTCGTGGAACGCGGCGATGCAAATGTCGCCGTCAAACAAGGCAACCGAACACGCGCGCGTTGCGGTATCTATAATCAGCCGTCGCATAGGAACGACGCGGTAACCGATCAGACGATCTTGTTAAAGCGGTCAAATCCTGGACGCGGGCTGCGTTCGAAAATGCTGGCGGGGTCGCCATAGCCAATAGTCGAGATGAAGTTGGACTTCACTTTGGTTCCGGTAAAAAACGCTTCATCGACAGCTGCATTATCGAAACCCGACATCGCTCCAGTATCAAGGCCCAATGCACGTGCCGCAAGTATGAAATACGCCCCTTGCAAACTGCTATTACGGAAAGCAGTCGCCTCGATCATGGCGTCATTGCCAACGAACCAGCTGCGCGCATCGGCGTGCGGAAACAATTCAGGCAGCTGTTCGTAAAATTCCATATCCATGCCGATGATCGCAGTGGCTGGTGCTGACAGGATTTTTGTGGCGTTGGCGGGCATGGAAAGCGCTGCCAGCTTTTCCTTTGATTCCTGGCTAACGCACCAGATAATCCGTGCGGGTAGGCAGTTGGCTGAGGTCGGGCCATATTTCATCAATTCCCACACCGCCTTGAGTTGTTCGTTCGATACCGGCGTATTGAGATAGCCATTATACGTCCGCGCGGTGCGGAACAGTTGATCAAGGGCAGCATCGTCTAACGGCGTGTTGGTCGGCATATTAGTTTCCTGTTTTTGGGAGAGATTAGGTTTAGGCAGCCCGGACTTCAGTGACTTCGGGAACATAATGTTTCAGCAATTGTTCTATGCCGTTTTTCAAGGTGGCGGATGATGATGGACAACCGGCGCACGCGCCTTGCATCTGCAGATACACAACGCCGCGTTGGAATCCGCGATAGACGATATCGCCGCCATCATTGGCAACGGCGGGACGCACACGGGTTTCGATCAATTCCTTGATCTGAACAACGATCTCTTCATCGGCTGGATCATCAAGCGGATATTCTTCGTCTGCGGCAGGAACCGAAAATCCAGCGGCGGCGGGTTTGAACAAAGGCAAATGCGCGCTGTAATGATCAAGCAGAATCGAC
>JANMGR010000153.1:0-15294 GCA_031374785.1 Sphingomonadales bacterium
GGCACGGTGCTCTACGTGGCGGGTCTTGGGTGCGCCAGCCGGAATGCGGAACGACACAGTGCGGTTGTTGACGCCCCATGTCGGCGCGACGGGGGCATAGCTGTTTGCCTTAAACCGGCGATAGCTGTTGGCATTGGGGGCGAATAAAGCGAAACTGTCCCCCACATGCGCGATCATGCCGCCGATGGCGTGGCGCAGCGCGTCGGTGCCTTCGGGATTTTCGCTGGCAAAGATGTTGTTGCCATCTGCGCCATTGACCGAGACGTGGATGTGCATGCCGGACCCAGCCTGATCGGCGAACGGCTTTGCCATAAAGGTTGCCTCCAGCCCATTGCGCTGCGCTGCAGCCTTCACCACACGTTTATACATCAACGCATCGTCGCAAGCGCGCAGCACATCCGGCTTATAGCACAATGTCAGCTCAAACTGCCCCGGCGCAAATTCGGAAATCGCGCTTTCCAATGGCAGGCCTTGGATATCGCAAAACGCGTAAAGATCATCGAGGAACGGGCGGAAATCCTCTAGCTCGCGCAGGCCATAAACCTCAACATTGCGTGGGCGGTCGCGGCTGTAGTCGGGCGAGGCAGGGCGAACCATGCCGTCGCGGGTGCGTTTTGGATCGACAAGGTAAAACTCCAGCTCGACCGCGACCGCAGGAGTCAGCCCGTCAGCGACAAACCGGTCGTTGACCAGCCCCAAGACATGGCGCGGATCAAGATCATGCGGTGTGCCGTCGAGTTCGTAAAAATCAACGAGGAACTGCGCGGCATTTTCGCCTGCCCAAGGCATTTTAACCAGCGTGCCGGGAATCGGTTTCATCGACCGGTCAGCATCGCCATCTTCCCAGACCAGACCGGTTTCGACAGTATCCTGCCCGGTGATATCAACGACTGTGATGGAGCCCGGGAACATCCGCCCGGTTTCATAAACCGCCATCACTTCATGTTGGCGCAGGCGCTTGCCGCGCGGCACTCCCCCGAAATCGGTGTAAATCATATCCACTGCATCGATATTTGGGTTAGCAGCAAAAAAGGCCTCGGCCTCGCTGCGCGGAGCGATGATGGCGGACGATACGGCGCGTTTGATCAAGATACTCACTCCAGCAATTCGCTTATAATATTGTTTAATTCATGAACCAGCCGGTCCACCTGCCCCTCGGTCGTTACCGGCGACAGCAACATCATATTGTGGAACGGTGCAAGTAAAATGCCGCGATTGACCAACGCGATATGAATTGCGGCCTCTAACTTAGGGTTCATTGCGGCACGAGCCTCGGTGCCATTGGTGGATGGCTTTTCGGCGCAGACAAACTCCACCCGTGCGCCGACATTGACAACGTGCCAAGGCAGCCGGTGCGCGGCAATCACGCCCTCTATCCCCTTCACCAACCGCCGTGCCAGCCCGAGCATATGGCGGTAAGCGTGATGCGTTATCACTTGCCCTAGCATCGCGTGCATCGCGCTAATCGCCAGCACATTGGCCGATAAGGTCGTGCCGATGCCGCTATGCCCAGCAGGGCGGCTGGCGTTCAAGGCGGCCATGCGTTCGGCAATCGCTTCGCTGAAGCCATAGACTGCGCACGGCACACCACCGCCGATGGATTTGCCGATCACCATCATATCGGGCTTGGGACCATAAGCATTGCTGTGTCCGCCATAGCCCGATGAAATTGTGTGGGTTTCGTCAAATACCAATATCGTACCGGTTTCGCTACAAAGGCGACGGAGCGTTTCCAGATACCCCGGCGCATCGCGGACCATGCCGACATTGGTCATGACAGGTTCAGCCAGCACACAAGCGACATCGCCGCGTTTCAATTCGCGTTCGAGCGCTACAACATCGTTGAATTCGATCACTGTCGTAGTGGGCAGTAAATCCTGCACCTGCCCAATCACGCTGGCGCGAACTTTGGGTTCCCACCCCGAGGCGTGCGGTTTCAGGTCAACGAATACATCGTCGACCGCACCGTGATAGCAGCCGTTGAAGACCAGAATTTTAGCGCGGCCGGTGATCCCCCGACACCAGCGGATGACGGCGCGGTTGGCTTCGCTGGCGGTGGTCGTCACTTGCCAGCGCGCTAGGCCGAACATAGCGGACAACATGCCGCCGAGTTCCACCCCGCGTTCGGTGGGCAGCATATAGCTGAGCCCTTCGCTGGCTTGGCGTGCCAGCGCGTCGGCAAGCGGCGGCGGGGAATGGCCGAACATGCTTGCGGTATCGCCAAGGCAGAAGTCGTCAAGCAAACGCCCGTCAACGGTGGTCAGTGTCGCGCCCTCGGCCTTTGCCGCCACCAACGGCACAGGAGTAGGCCAATCGAGCATCCAGTGGAACGGCACGCCTTGGAACCAATTGGCTTGCGCCGTGCTGGCCAGCGCTAGCGATTGCGGATTGGCTTTGCGAAATGCTTCGGCCTCGCCGGTAGCGAGGCGATCAATGGCGGCGTCGGCAATCACAGCCTGTCCCTTAGCGCATAATAAAGCAGCCCCAAAGTGGCGAGCGGGCGCGCAAACATCTTGCCGCCGGGAAACGGCCGGTGCGGCAGGTTGGCGAAAACGTCGAATTTTTCCATCGTGCCAACCACCGCCTCGGCCATCAACTCCCCCGCCAATGTGGTGATCAGCGCGCCGTGGCCGGAAAAGCCATGCGCGAAGAACACATTCCCTTTGCGCCCTATGTGCGGCAGCCTGTTCATGGTCACGCCCACCGCCCCACCCCAAGCATAATCGATTGGAACGTCGGCAAGGTGCGGAAAAACTTCGGCGATATGCTTGCTCACAAAGCCTGCGATATCGGCCGGCGGTGTCTGCACATATTTCTCACCCCCACCAAAGATCAGGCGTTTGTCGGCGGACAGGCGGAAATAGTTGAGGACAAAGCGGCTGTCGGCAATGGCAGCGTCGCTTGGGAACAGAAGATCAGCGTCAGGCAGAGGCGCAGTGGCAACGTTATAATTCATGATCGGGATGGTGTAGCGGCGAAGATCGCCGAACTGATCGTTCATCCATGTGTCCGTTGCCAGAATGACATGTTGGGCCTTGATGCGACCGGAACCACTACAAACAACATCTAATTTCGTATCTCCAAACGGGCTATGATCGAAATAGCGCGCGTCCGCATTTTCACGAATATCGACTCCGGCTTTTCGTGCTGCATGTGCCAGACCCAGCGCATAATTCAGCGGGTGAAAATGCCCACCTTGTGGATCATAGATCCCGCCATGATAACCGCCGCCGTTAATGTGTAGGCCTATTTCTTTGGGCTGGACGACATCTGCTTCCCAGCCAAAGTTAGACGCCAGAAAGTCAGCGTCGCGCCGCATCGCATCGAAATGCGCGGGCTTATACGCCGCCTCCAAATGCCCCGATTTCAAATCACATCTGATCCGATGTTTTGAAATGCGGCCCCTTACCCGCTCCACCGCGCCATAAGCCAGATCAAAAATCGCTTGGCTGCGTTCGCGCCCAAACTCCTCATCAATCTCGCGCATTGACCAACGCAGGCCGGGGATTAGCTGTCCGCCATTACGCCCCGATGCACCAAAGCCGATGGTTTCTTTCTCAAGCAGGATGACCTTAAGGCCTTTTTCGGCGCAGGCCAAAGCGGCAGACAATCCGGTGAAGCCGCCGCCGATGACCGCGACATCGTAATTGCCCTTACCAACATAGCGTGGCTGCGTCTCCCACGCATTCGCGGTCGCGGCGTAATAGCTGTTGTTGAGGGGGTCGGTCATAAGTCCACTTAGCCCTTACCGTACCGTAGTCCTGAGCCTGTCGAAGGGCGACCCTCAGATGTAGCGCTTGGCCTGGAGACGAGCTTCGACAGGCTCAGCACTACGGTTTCATAGAAAGCACTTCGACGCATTAAACCCTAAGCAACAAATGCTCGCGCTCCCAACTGCTCACGACCGACTGGTAATTGAACAGCTCATAATCTTTGACCGCGAAGAAGATTTCGAAAAATTCCTCGCCCAGCAGGTTGCGCACCGGCTTACATGTCGAAAACCGGTCGAGTGCCGCCTCCAATGTGCGCGGCAAGGTGCGCGCACGGTTATAGGCGCTGCCGGTGATCGCTTTGGCCGGAACCATGCGTTCAACCATGCCGATATAGCCGCAAACCAAGGACGCGGCCATCGCCAGATAGGGGTTGCTGTCTGCCCCCGGCAGACGGTTCTCAACGCGGCGGTTGGCCTTGTCCGCTATCGGCACGCGAAAGCCACAAGACCGGTTGTCTTCACCCCATTGGACGTTGATCGGTGCCGCACTATCGGGCCGCATCCGGCGGAAACTGTTTACGTTTGGAGCCCATAATGGCGCCACCAACGGCATGAATTTGACCAGCCCAGCAATATAGCTGCGGAACAGCGTGCTATCGCGGCCATTAGCGTTTGAGAACAGGTTTTTGCCCGTTTCAGCGTCAACGACTGATTGGTGAATATGCATCGCGCTACCCGGCTGGCCCGCCATCGGATTCGCCATAAATGTCGCATAAACGCCGTGCTGCTTGGCCACCGCACGCACTGCGCGTTTGAACAGGAACACCTGATCCGCGAGTTTCAATGGATCGCCGTGGATGAAGTTGACCTCCAGCTGCGCAGCCCCCATTTCATGAATCATCGTGTCGATATCGAGCCCCATCAGCTCGCAATCGTCATAGATATGGTCGATAATCGCTTCATATTCGTTCATCGCCTCTAACCCATAAGGCTGGCTTGCTGTTTCGCTGCGGCCGCTGGATCCTGTAGGCGGGACAAGCGGAAAATCAGGATCGACATTCTGCGATACGAGATAAAATTCAACCTCTGGTGCGATGATCGGCTTCCAGCCCTTGGCCGCATAAAGCCCCAACACTTTTTTCAAGATTTGGCGCGGCGCGATTTCCACGGGCGTGCCGTCGCCATTATAAACGTCAGCGATAACGAAGGCAGTGGGTGATTTGAACCCTGGCGCAACGCAGATGGTGTCGGCGTCAGCAATCATGACTTTGTCGGGGTCTTTGTCCCAAATGTCAGAGATATCCTCGGGATAGTGCCCGTCGATCGTGCAGATAAAAACGCTACCCGGGATGCGCAAAGACTTGTCGCGGACCGAGGAGAGAAATTTCTTTGCCGGCAATACTTTGCCGCGTTGAACCCCGTTAATATCGGGAACGATACATTCGACTTCGTCGATGTTGTGTTCGGCGATCCAATTCGCCAGATTAATGGCCATAAATGTCGTACGCCCGCCGTACCAGATGGTAGGCGGACGCACCCTTTCTGTTTGCTATCAGGTGCTTCCGCGAGGAAAGCCTAACAGCATAAAATCAGAATGTATAGGCGACGGAGAAAACCGCTCCGGCTTTGCCCAGTCCACCGACGAAACGGTTGGTGTCGACATAGGACGCACCCAGCGTAAAGCCAGCGACCGATGCGGTAACGCCCAAAGACCAATCGAGCTTGTTATTGCCGAACGCGCCGTCTTCAAGACCTAGCGAGGTGTTGAAAGTCAGCGGCGTATTGGGGATGGCAAACGCTGCAGTTCCGCCCGCATAGATGTTATCCTGATTTCCAGTGCTGTCCTGACTAGGCACATAAGCCAATATGCCGCCAAGCGTCACTGGACCAATCGTCGTGCCAGTTTTGCCAATGAATTCGACATAGTTGATCGACGAAACGCCGGGATAGACATAATAGGTCGCACCGATGTCGTAAGTCACCGTGTCGCCGCCCGCGAAACCTGCATAAAGATCAACCTCGATATCATCCCCTGTATTGTTGGCAATGTTCGATGCCCATGCGCCGACATAAAGCCCCGATTCGTGGCTGATCGTGATTGTCGGTTGAACGACAAAATCCTTGTCCGAAAGCGATACGCCGCGGAACCGGTAATCGGATGCCAAAGTGATGCCGCCAGAAATCGAGATCGGACCTTCGGCTTCTTCTGCTTCCTCTTCGTCTTGGGCGAATGCAGGGGTGGCGGCAGCGATGCTACCAAAAGCGGCGCAAGCGGCGGCGAGAGTGAAAATCTGTTTACGCATCAAAATACCTTTCATTTACAAAATCAGCTGACGAAAGGCATAAAACGCCCGTCGCCGGTAATGGCTGTTCCTGTCCCGTGAGTGTATGCCGCACCCTATTATCATTTGGTTATCGGCGCTCTTATTGTGCAGGTGCACAAAAACATCAAAGAGGGCGCGCTGACAAGCAATATTGTGACAGCGAGGCTGTCGTTTTTATAAGTTGTGACAAAATTGGCACAAATGGATCGCATTGTTCCTGTAGGATTGAAAGGGATACGGAACCCTCGACAATCGCTTGCGGGTGCAGCCAACGAGAGATATCGTAAACCTTTGGACGTAGCTGATTATCGTGAACACACACGCATGCGATGTTTGGTGGGATTGGGGAATCGCTGGAGGGTTGAGTGATGATTTATTTTACCGTTCAACTTGTGCTCGCTCTTGCAATCTTTTTTGGACTAAATTGGATTGGGAGGCATTCGTCACATTTGGGTTATGAAACACCATCACTCTTTGACAGTGCTAATGGATCGATAGCGCTTAACTTCATAATTAGGGCCTTCGCTCCTACTGTAATGATGATTATCGCTTCCTCAGTCCTCATACAAATTAATCAAGCTGGCCTAACCCAAAACATTTATCGCGCCATCATCTTGTATTTTCTGATCAGGGTCGCATACATTGTGTTGTGGAACCGATCGCTCATCGTGAGTTGGCCGAAAATCCTCTTCCAATGCGCAGCAGGAATAGGAAGTGCGGTATGGGCATACGATTCGTTAGTTGTCCCACGAGATCCGTTGTTCCCTGATGTAAACACTATAGGTAATGAACTCTGGCTAGCTATCGCTGCTTTTCTTTACGCAATGGTCAACACTTTAGAGGCACCGAAAGAGCCGTCTACACGAAGAACCAACCGATATATCCTAGTGAGCTACAGGAATATCCGCGCGCAATTTGGTGATTTAATTGTCGGTAAGATGCAGCACAATGCGCTGGAACTTGCGTTCTTTTCGATTTTGATTTTTGAAAATTACAACCGACCAAGCTTTGCAAGGTTTTGGGAACGCAATTTGCCAACGGGAAGGTCCAAAACCTATGGAATTGCCCAAGTCAGATCCGCGGTTCCATTATCAGATCGACAGAGCGTTGAACGAGCCAAAGACATATTAAACCAAAGCTATAGCACGCTAGTAACTGCAGATCCTTCCATTACCGGGCAGTGGACTGCTATAAGAGAAGCTATTGTTTTATATAACAAAGATGGATTATATGCAGGTAACGTCTACGATATAATGGACACTGTATCTGCAAGAATTGAGACCGTTTACAGGCCCGTTTTCGATAAAATGTGGTCCGAGTGATCCTGAGCGCCTCGGTCCTCTCCGTTGGGACAGGGATTGGTCTATCCCAACAACCGAGGCGGAACCGCCCTGTTCACCACCTCGCGCAAAGCAAACGCCGTTTCGATCCGCGCGACCCTTGGCAGGCGTGCGATCTCTTGCCGGTGGACGCGTTCGTAATCTTCGATCGAGGCTGCGCGGACGGTTAAATGGTAATCGTTGCGCCCGCTCATCAAATGGCAGCGCAGGATTGATGGGCTGGCGGATATGGCGTCCTCAAACGCCGCCATCGCTTCTTCGCTTTGGCTGTCGAGGGTAATGGTTACCATCACCGTTGCCCCCATGCCAAGCTTGCGCAGATTCACATCGGCACGATAGCCGCGCAATATGCCCGCGTCCTCCAACGCCTTTTGCCGCCGCGCTGCCGCGCTAGGAGAAAGCCCAGCCGCCTCGCCCAATTCCTGTTGAGTCGCGCGGCCATTGGCGACGAGCGCGCTCAATATCTTGCGATCTATTCGGTCTATGTGCATAAATTCTCCGCTACTTTGTAATATAACGCGCAATTTATGCGTCTAACCGCTGCATCTGTCTAGTCTTTGCGCAGCATCCGCGCAAACACCGTGCTAAATCTTCGCATATTGCTTTTGAGGAGAAGAAACATGCGCGTTGGTGTCCCCAGTGAAATAAAGGTCCATGAATATCGTGTCGGGCTGACACCATCTGCCGTCCGCGAATATGTCTCGCATGGCCACAGCGTGACCGTGCAATCGGGCGCTGGCGCGGGTATTATGGCGAGCGATGAAGCCTATAAAAAGGCAGGTGCAAAAATTGCCAAAACGGCCGCAGAAATCTTCGCCAAATCGGACATGATCGTCAAGGTAAAGGAGCCTCAGCCATCCGAATGGGTGCAGCTGCGCGAAGGCCAAATCCTATTCACCTATCTCCACCTTGCGCCTGATCCTAAACAAGCCAAGGGCCTGATCAAATCGGGCTGCACCGCGATTGCCTATGAAACCGTCACCGACGACAAAGGCACGTTGCCGTTGCTCGCCCCGATGAGCGAAGTTGCGGGACGTCTTGCCATCGAAGCTGCGGGCGAAGCGATGCGGCGCAGCGAAGGCGGCGCTGGCATATTGCTTGGCGGCGTTCCCGGCGTTCCTGCGGGCCGTGTCTGCGTAATCGGCGGCGGCGTTGTTGGCACCCATGCTGCACGCATGGCGGTTGGCCTTGGCGCAGAGGTGACTATAGTGGACCGCTCGCTCCACCGGCTACGCCAGTTGGACGAGCTGTTTCAAGGCCGCGTGCGCACGCGCTATTCTACGCTCGACACCATCGACCATGAAATTTCGATTGCCGATGCCGTGATCGGTGCGGTGCTGATCCCCGGAGCGGCCGCGCCAAAGCTGGTCACGCGCGCAATGCTAAAACACATGAAGCCCGGTTCGGTGCTGGTCGATGTTGCCATTGACCAAGGCGGCTGTTTTGAAACCTCTAAAGCAACCACTCATGCCGAGCCAACTTACGTCGTCGATGGCATCATCCATTATTGCGTCGCCAACATGCCGGGCGCGGTCCCGCAAACCAGCGCCGCCGCGCTCAACAACGCAACGCTGCCTTATGGTTTGGCACTGGCGGATAAGGGGCTGGAGGCGCTGCACACGCATAGCGAAATCGGACGCGGTTTGCTGGGTGGACTGAACGTCCACAAAGGCCAAGTCACCAGCAAAGCGGTCGCGGAAAGCCTGAGCCTGAAATTTGTCGAGGCCGAGGTTGCTCTGGCGGTATGATTTCGCCAGAGTGCGCGGATGATAAACGACGGCCGGGTGACCGGGCACCAGCTTGCTGCGATGTTAGGGCTTTCCCAGCCTACGGTATCGCGCGCACTGCGCGGGCATAAAAAGGTCAATGAGCAAACGCGGCTGCGCGTGTTGGAGCTGGCGAAAGAGCTGAACTATTCGGTCGATCACAATGCGCTGCGGCTGCGCACGCGGCAAAGCTATACGATTGCCTTGGTGTTACTCTGCCGCCCGGGCGAAAACCGCGCTAATATCAATCCGTTTTACCTGTCATTGCTCGGCTGTATTGCGGCCTCGGCGGCGGATCATGGCTATAATCTGATCGTGTCGTTTCAGGATAATGAGGCCAATTTCTTTGCCAATTATACCGGCAGCGGACAGGCCGACGGGCTGATCGTCATCGGCAGTGGGCAGAATGTCGCTGGCTGGTCATTCTTTGGCCAACAGGTCAAACACAACGCGCCGATGCTGTGCTGGGGCGCGAGCAAAGAAGACCTGATGTCGATCAAAAGCGATAACCCCCAGGGCGTGCGGCTGGCGATTGCGCATTTGCAAGCCAAGGGATGCAAATCCATCGCCTTTGTCGGCCCGACCGATAGCGAACAGCCAAGCTTTCAGGACCGGATGGCGACCTATTTGCAAGTGATGGCTGAACAAGGCTTGCCCGTGATCTGCCCTGCGTTACCCGAAAACGCGGTGCGCGAAAACCAAGGCTATGAAGCCACCGCATCGTTGCTGCGCGACAAGGTGCAGTTTGACGGGCTGTTCGCGGCCAACGACTTTATTGCCCTTGGCGCGATGCGCGCGCTTGCCGACCACGGCGTGCAAGTCGGCATAGATGTCCGCGTAATCGGATTCGACGGGATAGCGACCGGTGCCTATTCGCAACCACCGCTGACCACCATCGAACAGGATTACCGGCTAGCCGGCGAAATGCTGGTCAACGCGCTGATCGCCGCGATGAAAGGCGAAGTGCCCGATCTGTCGCCGGTGCCGGTGCAGCTGCTTGAGCGGGCGAGTGCTTAATACTGCCATTGTAGGTTAATGGGGAGAGGCGCTACCCGCAGGCCAATATCAAAGGTGGCGCTTGGCAATTTTTCGGGAAAATGTCCCCCGGACATTTCCTTAATCCGAAAAATTGGTGGACAGGGCTGGATTCGAACCAGCGTACGGTAACCCGGGCAGATTTACAGTCTGCTGCCTTTAACCACTCGGCCACCTGTCCACGCCGTTGCAGGTGTTGAGAAAAACTCAAAGGCCGTCCTGCAAAGGAAGGTGCGCAATGGCGAACGCGGCCTCGACTGTCAACCTGTTGCCGCATGAAAAAAGGGCCAGTGCATCGCTGCACCGGCCCTTTTCGTTTCACGCTTTGAGAGCGTTTAGAATTTCAAACCTGCGGTCAGGAAAATCTGGCGCGGGTTGCCGTAAAACGCTGTGACAACGCCTTCGCGGCCAAGCGACGAAATCAGCGCGCCGCCGCCGGTCCGGCGTGGTGTGCCATCGGGAAGGACCGACAGGAATTGATAGCCCGATGTCTTATACCGCTTGTTCGTCAAGTTTTTACCGTGCAGCCCCAACGAGAAGCGATCATTATCCGAGCTCCAGACCAGATTGGCATCCACCAGCGAATATCCCTTTTGATCGAGGAACGGGCTGGGGACTTCAAACTGGTTGGTTTTGCTACGGAACGACAAAGTCGATGACGCGTTAATCATCCCCGATGCTGCGACAAAGCTTGCGCCCAAAGTGGCCGAGCCCGTCCATTTCGGCGTGTTCTGAATCGCGCGGATATTGGCGACATCATTGTTAAACGCATCGATGAAGCGCAGATATTTGGCGTCGATATAACCCAGCGTGCCGCCCAAAGTGATCGCTGATCCTTCGCCAGCAAAATCGCGGGCCAAGGTGGCGGTGGATTCAAACTCGACGCCCTTCATCCGGGCTTTTGCGGCGTTGGTGGTCACGCCGATAAAGGTGTCGTTGACGCCGTCACCGTTGGAATCAAAACCTGCAGACCCCGGGATCTGCACATTCTGATAATCCGAATAGAATCCGGTCAGCGCAAAGCGCAAGCGGCGGTCAAGCATCGATGCTTTCCAGCCCAGTTCATAGGTGGTGACTTTTTCGGGTTCAAAGCTGAGGAATTCATAGATTTCGTCATAGCTGCGCGTGCCATCGCGGTTCAGGTCAGGTGCGGCTGTGGAAAGCCCGCGCGGATCGAAACCGCCGCCTTTGAATCCTTTGGAGTAGGATGCATAGATCGTGTGATCAAGGGTTGGTTTGAATGTCAAAGACGCACGCGGGGTGAATTCCTTAAAACTGGCATCGCCGACAAAGTTCGATGTTGTCGCCGCGATAAAGGGCGTTCCGCCGAATTCAGCCGAGGTGCCAAATTTGGTCTGGCGCAGGATGGTCGCGTTGCGATTATCGACAGTGTAACGACCACCCAAGGACAGAGCGAGCTGTTCGGTGAAATCATAGGTGAAATCGCCGAACACTGACCATGTATCGGTCTTCACATTGCCCGACGTATAGGCGTTGAGGTTCGCCAATGTGGTGCTGAGCAGCACGTCAAACGAGGTGATCGCCTGCGCATCGAGATAGTAAAAGCCGATCAGGCCGTTGAGCTTGTCGCCTTCATACAGAACCTGAAATTCCTGGCTAAGCTGTTCGTTTTTATACAGGCCCGGAACGTCAACATCGGCAGCGGGCAGCGCGTCGAAATCAATCGGGCCAAAGGTTTTGTCCTTGCGCCACGAACTGATGCTGCGCAGCGTGACTGCATCGGATAGGTTGACGCTGATATTCATCGCAAGGCCGTAAGCTTTGATATCCTGTTTCGGATTGTTCAGCCCGCCGCGCGTGTCATATACATTGGCAAGAACCGGTGTCGCGGTCAGCAAGCTGGTGATCAGGCGGTGGCCACCGCGCTGGCTGGATTTGTCGCGGGTGTAATCGCCCGACACGCGGATCAAGACTGGCTCGTCATTGCCGCCAAATTCCACAGTGCCGCGACCGGCCCAGATATCCTTGTTATAGTTTTCAAGGCCGGTGGTCAGATTGTCGCCAAAGCCGCCACGGCTTAGGCGCGCGACCGATCCGCCGACGCGGAACATGTCACCAATCGGTGCGCTGACGCTGACCACGCCATCGGCCTGTTTATAACTGCCGATCGTTGCGCGTGCCTTTAGCTCGAAATCATCGGGCAGTTGGCGCGTCACATATTTGACCGCGCCGCCGATGGTGTTGCGGCCATAAAGCGTGCCTTGCGGTCCGCGCAGCACTTCGATGCGTTCCACATCATAGATGTCGAGCACAGCGGCCTGCGGGCGGTTCAGATACACGTCGTCGAGGTAAATGCCGACGCCTGCTTCAAAGCCGCCAACGGGGTCTTGCTGACCCACGCCGCGGATGAATGCTGACAAGGTCGAGTTGGTCGCACGCGAATTTTCCAGCGTGACGTTGGGTGTGGTTTCCGAAATCGCGGTGATGTCGATAGCGCCGGATTGCGCAAGGTCGTCAGCTGTATAGGCGGTGATCGCAATCGGTACGTCCGACAGGCTTTCCTCGCGGCGACGCGCGGTGACGATAATCTCGCCGCTATCGGCTTCCTCAGCGGCTTCGTCTTGCGCGAATGCCAGTGCCGGAATTGCGGCAACAGAGCCAAAAGCAATTCCGGCCAGCAAGGCAGCACGGATCAGAGCTGTGTTTTTCATGGAAAATCTCTCCTGTTCAACGTCAAATTCACGTGGCGATTGCGCCATTCTGATTTTGCCTATATTGAAACTTGAACCATCTTTCAACTTATATGATAGATGGCTTTGTAAATTGCAGGAGAGCGTGGCATGGAAGCCACATTAGAGACATCGGCTGAGGGGACAGCAGCCGCGACGACAACGGGGGCGGAATTGAGCACAGGCAGCAAAGCGCCGCGCACGGATCGCGGCAGGAAAACCTTGCGCGCGCTGCTCGATGCAGCGGCAGCGGAGTTTGGCGAAAAGGGCTTTCACGAAAGCTCGGTGGTCAGCATCACCGGGCGTGCGGGCATGGCTTTGGGCAGTTTCTACACCTATTTCGATTCCAAAGAGACGCTGTTCCGCGCGTTGGTGAAAGATATGTCAGCGCAAGTCCGCGACAATGTTGCCCCTGTCTTGGCCGATGCCACCGACGGAATTGATGCAGAGGGCCGCGCGCTGGGTGCGTTCCTGGGCTTTGCGCGCGAGCATAAAGAAATCTATCGCATCATCGACGAAGCCGAATTTGTCGCCCCCGATGCCTGGAACGCGCATTATCGCGGCACAGTTGACCGCATCCTTGAACGCCTGCGCGCTGCCGAGGCGCGCGGCGAGCTGTCCGGCCCGGTGGACGAGGCACATGCCTGGGCGATCATGGGGATGAACGTGTTTCTGGGGCTGCGTTATGGCGTGATGGAGGAGGAACGGCCAGTGGCCGATGTCGCCGCCGTCGCCAATTTGATGGTGCGCAGCGGGCTGGGGAAGTAAAGCCTAGTTTCCAAATACTAGCCGCCGAATAAGCGTAACTCGCGCGCTAATGCGCTGGTTTTTGGCAAAGGCGAAGGCGCTTTGACTTTGGACGGTAAGGGCTTGCGTGGCTTGCGCAGCTTCAATGGCGCTTTGATTCCCATCGCCGCGATGTCCACGCTGCGTATCTTTTGTGTGCAGGCAGTCGTCCCAAGATAGGCATAAGCTTCGCGCTGCAACGTCGCGGGGATTGACGCAAAACAGCGGCTACCCTGCGCATCGCGATATTCAAACTCCACGTCATTCAGCGATTGGTTGAATTCCACCACACCATCAAAGCCAACGAGGATTTCAGACTTTGACGGCAAAGCGGTAATCATCGTCCCGGGGCGAAGCGGTTGTTTGTCGAAATCCATGATCTGAATCGTTGCAGGTATCACTTCCTCGACGGGCAGCTCGATCAACCGGCCAGAACGCGCGCGCGCCTTTATCAGCCCGCTTTCCTTGCGCACCACTGCGCCGACGGGCACCGAGTCTGCATCAACCGAAATTTTGACGGGAACAAACGCAGGCAGATCGGTGACCAACAACAATCCCGACGCATTGGTAACGCCAACAACGCGATTGTCGCGCAGGACCTGAATATTGGCAAGCTTTCCGGTGCGGACAAGCGCGAACGCTTCGCCGGTGCGGTTGGCGGCGATCACCGCGCCCTCGGCAATGACAAACGCGCCCTGTGCGCCGATGCTGGCGACGCGGTTGCTGCCGACCGATTCGGCGCGCGCCTCGAGCCGTCCCCAATTGCCGCGATAGGATAATGCACCTGCCAGCCGATCAACCGCGCCTGTGCCGCCGGATAGTTGATAGCCGATGTCGCCCGCCACGACATCAGGGCGATAGGCCGAAAACTGCGCGTCGGTCTGCTCATTCTGCCGCACGGCACTGGCCTGAACCATCGTCCGGCTGCCAAAGCGCATCGAAAGCCCCAGTAGCACCGACGCCGAGTTTCGCCGCGCCGGATCCATAGCAAAATCGGCATAGACGTCGACGCCCTTTGCCGCCGTCGCACGATAGCTGACGCCGATGAAATTGCTGCGGTCCGAACGGTATGTGTTGCCCGCCAGATCAATGCGGTTGCGGTATTGACGGATGCCGGAAAACTGCAGCTGGCCCAGTTTCTTCAGGTCAAAATTCAAGCTAGCCGAGATACGCGAAAACGGCGATGGATCACCGCTCGCCGATGCCAGATCGTCATAACCCGCGCTGGCATGGCGCGCCTCTATCGTTGCCGACACCGGCGAGCCGAGCGATTCAACGCCAAAGGTCAGCATTGTCCCCTCGCGCGGTGTTGCGCCCGTAGGATCCAACCGGCTACGGTTGATACCCGCCTTTACCGCCGCAACATCGCCAAGCGACATCACGGCATTCACGCCCAGATTATAGAAATGCCGCGCAATTTCGACGCTGGCCTCACCCGTCAACCGCTCACTCAACCCCCGCCGATACCGGGTCGATAACGCCAGTCTGCCGTAATCATTGCTGGCAAAACCATAGCGGCGGCGGATGAAGCCAAGGTTGAACTGCGTCTGGCTTAACCCCGGCGCCAACATCGATGCCGAGGTATAGAATTGCACGCTGCGCACTTCCTCAACACCCAGCGCATTTTTGACGACCACGCCG
>JANMGR010000179.1:0-21444 GCA_031374785.1 Sphingomonadales bacterium
TGGGCACGCAGACAAAGGTTCTGATCCGGCTGCCGTTGAGTAAAGCGCCCTGCACAATGACAACCGGACGACGATAACCGGGCACCGAGCCGACAGGTTGGCCGAGATCGGCCCACCACACTTCGCCCTGAACGACCATCAGAGGCGCGCTCATCCGGCTGGCTTCACCATTCGACGCGCTTCAACGTCTGCCGGGCTGCTTCCATCACAAAGGGATCAGGTTCGTTGCCGATCTTGTCAAGCGCGGCATTGATTTGCGCCGTCAGCGCGTCGTTGACGTGCTCTGCGACAAAGGCATCAAGCGCCTTTGCATACAGCTTGCTGCGCGATAGCTTCATCCGTTTAGCCAAGGCTTCGCCTTGCGCGAATACGGGATCGGGGATGGAAACAGCTACTTTCATACTTTTAGTAATACCAAATATCTACGATTCAGTCAAGCCACACCATTCTTGACATCGCGCTTATGTTCGTGTATTGTTCCGCGGTTCTTTGAAATTGTTGGTTTGCACGTCTCCCCAATAAATCCGGTGGATATTTGTCTGGGATGATGACCGGCAACAAAGCCGTTTAAGGTGAGACCTTAGTGTGACTTTCCAATTTTGGAATGCCACAATATATTGAAAATAAACGGAAAACGTTTTTGCGTCCAACGCCCTCACCGCTTAAACAACACCCGATCCTCTGGCCCGAAACCCCAGCGCCAGATGATCCATAGATAGACGCCCAATATCGCGGGGATGCCCAGCGCCAGTTCGGCCCATTCGGGGAGCCGCGTTGCGGCGACACCGATGATGACTGCGGCTGCAACGGCTGGGAGTAACGTCCAGCGCCAGATGCTTAGCGGCTCGCCGAGAAGTTTGGATAGCAACAACGCCTTGGCTAGCGAAGCGGCGGCGAGCGCCAGCATCAACGCGGCGGCGACGGCGGCGGCTTGGGCGAGACCCGTATATTCGGGCTTGATCGGTAGCATCGGGATCATCTTTATAAGGATCAGGCTGAGCGCGACTTGTAGCAGCAACATCATCAGGCTGAGCATCAGGTTCCGGTGCCGCGCCATATAGACAAGCGCGCTTTCGCTGACGACCGCCGTTGCAGCGGCGACTTCGGCCGCGAGCAGGAACGCCATTGCGGCTGCTCCGCCCACGAATTGTGGCCCGATCAGGCCCATGACGGCTTCGCCCGGAATGCCGAGGGCTAGCGCAATTCCGGCTTGCGCGGCGATAATCCAGAAACCGACTTGGCCGACTTGGCGGGCGATTTCGGCATAGTTTTTGGCTTGCAGATTGCGGGTGATAACGGGGCCGAGGATAGGGTCAAAGCTGGATTTCAGCTTCTGCGGCAGGCTGGCGACTTGTTGCGCGACGTAGTAAATTCCGACGACCACCGGGCTGGCGAACAGGCCCAGGATGAACAGATCGAGCCGCCTGCTGCCCCATTCGGCGGCATCGGCGGCGGCCAGCGGCAGGTTGCGGCGGGCAAGTGCAATCAGCTCTGACGGGCGCGGCCGCCAATCGCGTGGCAGGCCATAGCTGCGCCATAACGGCCAAAGTGCTGTGACCATTCCGGCGACTACAGAGATGACATAGGATAGGATCAGGCCGTCGCGGGTCGAGTAAAACACTAAAGCCCCTGCCGCGATGCTGATCGTCCAGGGCTCCACCACCGCCCGCGCGCGCACGGTCGAGGCGATGTCGAAGCGATAGGCCAAAGCCGCCAAAGCAATGTCGGTGGCAACGACGGTTATGATCGTCAAAGGCAAGAACCGGTCAAAGCCGTTGATTGTGCTGTTGGGGAACATCAATTGCGGCAGCGCGATCAGGACGGCGGCCCCGACGGCAGAGGCAAGCATCGCCGCCAGCAACGCGTCGGCAACGATATGGCTGTGCGGGCGGTCATCCTTTGACAACGCCTCGGCTAGCCCGCGCCTAAGCCCCAATGTGGCCAGCTGCGCGACGAATTCTACGACCAATATCGCATAGGCAAAACGGCCCAACGCCTCTGGTCCATATAAACGCCCGGCGATGAACAGAAACGGGATGCGTGCGGCGAGCCGCAGGACAAATCCGAACACATTGGTCCGCCCGCCCTTGGCCAATGCTTTAAGGTCAGCTTCGTCTTGCTCGCATCGCGTAGCATCTTTGGGCGCGGTTGCCGTCAAACTCCCCTCCGTTTGCGGAAACTGTGGTCTATATTTAACCGTAGTCCTGAGCCTGTCGAAGGGCGCTTTTCAGCCGTGGCGTATCCCTTTAGTCGCCCTTCGACAGGCTCAGGGCTAGGGTGTATTTCGAGTGTGTAATTCAAAGCAGCGGCCCTGTCACCTTTCGGCCTTTAGCGGGCGGGACAATAGGGCTTCGACGACTTGGCCGACATTGGCGGCGCCAGACAGCAAAGCGCATGCCGCCTCAACAATCGGCATGTCCACACCCAGCGCTTTTGCCGATTGCAGCAACACAGGCGCGGTCGATGCTCCCTCCGCCACAGTGCGCCGGTCGGCGAGCATATCGGCGGCAGACTTGCCCTGCCCAAGCCCGCGACCCAGCGCGAAATTGCGGCTGTTTTCTGAACTGCATGTCAGCACCAGATCGCCGAGCCCCGACAGCCCAGCCAACGTCTCCGCCTTGGCCCCGCGCGCCAACCCATAACGCTGCATTTCAGTAAAACCGCGCGCAATCAGCGCGGCGCGCGCGTTCAGCCCCAGCCCCGCTCCGTCGACAACGCCACAACCGATGGCGAGCACATTCTTCACCGCCCCGCCTATCTCTGCGCCGATAACATCATCCGACCAATAGGGTCGGAAAGCAGGAGCCGCGACAAGGCGCATCAGTTGCGTGCCGGTGACTTCGTCCGCACAGGCTAGGGTAATCGCGGTGGGCATGCCAGCGGCAACTTCGTGCGCAAATGTAGGGCCGGACAAAACGGCGATGGCGTCATCGGGGCAGATTTCGGCAGCGACATCGGACATCAGCAACTGCGTATCCGCCTCAATCCCTTTGCAACACAGGATCAATGGTTTGGAAAATTTGGGCAGCGCCAGCAGCGTGGCGCGCAGATGTTGCGCGGGTGTCACCAGCATCAGCGCACGGCAATTCACCATCTCGGTAATGTCGCCCGTGGCGCGAATGCCTTCGGGCAATTCGATGCTCGGCAGATACAAATGGTTGCGCCGGTCGGTGTTGATGCCCGCAACAACCTCTGCCTCATGCGCCCAGATCAGTGCGTCCCCATGCGCTTGCTGCATCACGGTGGCCAGCGCAGTTCCCCATGCGCCAGCGCCGATGATACCGACGGGATATTGCAGCGGTCTCATGCTCTAACGCCTGCGCCGCGCACAGCCTCGGCGTGCGGATCAAGCGGCCAACGCGGTCGGGCGGGGATATCGAGTGGATCGGTCAGCCCAGCGGCAAAACGCTCCGCCCCGGCCCAAGCGATCATAGCGGCATTATCAGTGCACAGCCAATGCGGCGGCGCGACAAAGCGCATATTGTGGCGGAGGGCGAGTGTTTGCAGCATCGCGCGAACAGCTTCATTCGCCGCCACGCCGCCCGCGACGACCAATGCGGCGGGGGTTTCCATGCGTGTCAGACTATATTCCAGACGATCCTCCAGACAATCAACGACCGCCGCCTGAAACGATGCGGCGATATCCTCGGCCTTGTGCAGGCCCGTGTCGTGCGCGCGCAGCACTGCGCTTTTTAGGCCAGCGAAGGAAAAATGCGGTTCGTCAGCTCCTTTCAGCGGGCGCGGGAGCGGGACTGCCTTGGCATTACCAAGCTTTGCCGCTTGCTCAACGGCGGGGCCACCGGGAAAGCCGAGGCCTAAAATCTTGGCGCTTTTGTCAAACGCTTCGCCCACAGCATCATCGATGGTCGTCGCAAGGCGGTTGTAATCGCCCACGCCATTGACGCGTAGGAGCTGACAATGCCCGCCCGATACCAGCAACAAGAGATAGGGAAATTGAAGGTCCGCATCGACCAACCGTGGCGACAGCGCATGGCCCTCCAGATGGTTGACCGCGATCAACGGCTTGCCCACCGCCATCGCGAGAGCCTTGGCGGTAACCAGCCCGACCATCACCCCGCCAATTAAACCGGGGCCAGCGGTCGCGGCAATCGCGTCGACATCGTCCAACATCATCCCCGCATCGGAGAGCGCGACTTTGACCAAAGGCGTCATCATTTCGGCGTGCGCTCGCGCGGCAATTTCTGGCACGACGCCGCCAAAGGCGCGGTGGTGATCCTCTTGCCCCGCCAACGCATGCGACATAATCATCCGGTCAGACCGCACAATCGCCGCCGCCGTTTCGTCACAACTCGATTCAAGACCAAGGATAATCGCCATCCGCTTCCCCTTACGGCTGTGTCTCGCTATGGACAAGCAGCATGCTTCCCACGACCTCCACACCATTCCGTATCGGCACTCGCGCCTCCCCGCTCGCTTTGGCTCAGGCTGAGATGGTGAAGGCGGCGTTGTGCGCGGCGCATGGGTGGGCGGGAGATGCGGTGCAACTGGTTCCGATGCTTTCATCCGGTGACAAAGACCAAAGTCGTCCATTAGCGAACATCGGCGGCAAAGCATTGTGGACCAAAGAGCTGGAACGGGCGCTGATTGACGGCGACATCGACATTGCGGTGCATTCGATGAAGGACGTCGAAACGCTGCGGCCCGACACGTTCCAGATCGCTGCGATGTTGCCGCGGGCCGACGTTCGTGACCGGTTGATTGGCGCGGACTCAATTTTGAGTCTGCCGCTAAACGCGTTGGTTGGAACATCAAGTCCGCGCCGTGCCGCGCAACTGAAAGCGTTGCGGCCCGATTTGAGGACCGCGCCGATCAGAGGCAATGTCGCCACGCGGATGGGGAAGGTTGCGAATAGGGAATTTACCGCAACGTTGCTTGCGGCGGCGGGCTTGGACCGGTTGGGGCTGGCTGACACGGGCGCAACGATTGCGACCGAGCAGTTGCTGCCAGCGGCGTCGCAAGGCGCGATTGGCATTGATTGCCTTAGCGCGCGGGTCGAGCTGACTCCCTTGTTGGACGCAATCAACCACACCGAAACATTCGCCTGTGTGATGGCCGAACGGGCTTTTCTTGAAGCACTCAGCGGCAATTGCCACTCGCCCGTTGCGGCACTGGCGCTTGTCAAAGACGGCAGCGTCTGGCTGTCGGGACAAATCCTGTCCGAAGACGGCAGCGAGAGCATTAGCGGCGAAGGCGACGATCCGGCCGATTTGGCGCAGCAATTATTGGCGCAGGCCAGCCCCGCATTGAAAGCATTGTTCACCCCATGAAACTCCTGATCATCCGCCCCGAACCTGGCGCCAGCGCCAGCGCAGAACGTGCGCGCGAAGCCGGGCTTGAACCCATATTGCTGCCCTTTTTTGAGGTGCAGGCAGTCGCGTGGGAATTGCCCGATCCGGCGGATTACGATGCTTTGTTGCTGACCAGCGCGAACGCTATCCGTTTTGGCGGGGCGGGGTTGGAAAGCCTGCGCGCGCTTCCGGTGCACGCGGTGGGGGAACGGACAGCCGAGGCCGCCCGAGCGGCGCGGCTGGATGTGGCGACCGTTGGTACATCCGATGCTGCCGCTGCGGTCAAAGCCGCAAGCGATATCGGGCATAGGCGGCTGTTGTGGCTGGCAGGCGCCGACCACCGCCCGATCAAGATGCCCAAAAATATGCCAAAGGCGCTAAAGGTGACGACCGTTATCGGCTATGCCTCTGGTCCCAAAAAACTGACCACTGACGTAGCCGCGATCATTGCTTCGGTGGACGCTGTCGCGCTTCATTCCCCGCGTGCAGCGCAGGAGTTTGCACAGGCGGTCACGGATTTTGGCCTTGACCGTTCTAGCATTACTATCGCGGCATTCTCACCCGCCATAGCCGAGGCCGCTGGCCACGGCTGGCGCGCGGTGGCTGTCGCTGAACGCCCCGCCGACATCGCTTTGTTGTCGGCACTCGCAGACCTTGGTAAGCCACTTAAACAAACCGACCACCGGAAGGAAGAAACATGAGCTGGCGTTCTATTGCGGCGTTGCTGATCCTCGCATTTGCAGGCGGCGCAGGCGGCTTTGCGTATCTTTCATCCAGTGGCCAGTTGCCTTGGGCTGCGACAACCAAACCTGCTGGTGCGGTTGAGCCCGGGTTAAAGGACACCGCATCGCCCTTGGCCCCCAGCACGGGTTTTGCTGTTCCTCTCGTCATCCAGCCAAGCGCCAGCCAGGCCGAAGCGATGCTGTTGGTGCAGAACGTGCGCGACAGTCTAGAAGCCGGAAAAGCGCTCGGCCCGCTCGGCAGCCGACTGCAAGTCACCTTTGCCGCCAGCCAGCCGCAAGCATTGGCGATCATCGCCAATGCCGCGCGAAAGCCAATTTCCAATGCCAAATTGCTCGCCGGTTTTGATAGCATCGCCCCGCAACTTCGCCTGCCGGTTGAAACGGTATGGGACAGGATGCGCCGCGAGGCGAGCAGCCTGTTTGTCCTACGCTCGAACGTAGCACCGCTGACCGCGAGTGCTGCACGGATAGAGCGGATTCGCGGGCTGATCATAACGGGTGACATTGCAGAGGCGGCGCAGCTTGTTCGCGCGATGCCCGGCGCTGCCGCCGCGTCTGATTGGATGGCCGACGCGGCGCGGGTGATATCAGTTCACCAAGCGCTTGATCAACTCAGTCAAAGCGCGACGATACCGCCTCTTGTTGCGGCACCGGTGGCGCCTGTTTTAGCACCGGTGCAGCCGGAACCGGTCGACGATCCAGCGCTGCTGCCATCGGTGGGCGAGTAACGCCACACCGGATTGCTGTAACGAAACTGAAAAGATTATTTCATAAATCTTCCATAAATCTTTAGGGTCGATATAATGCGTTGTCATGGCAACGCGTTTTCCTTTTGAATATGGTCTTAACCGCACTGCGCCTTCGCTGCCTTTATTAATGCGCGAAGCGGGCAGCTTTGCCGCGATGCGCGCAAAAGCGAGTTTTGCGGCGCCTGTCACAACGGGCGTCAAAGGCGATGGCCGCAGCGTGGTTGTGTTGCCTGGATTTCTGGCTTCTGATGTTGCGACGACGCGGCTGCGTGCCTCGCTGATAGAATCTGGTTTTCGGGCGTACGGCTGGGGTCTTGGCCGCAATTTTGGCGTGAAGGCCGATCTGTTTGAGCGGTTCGACCGGCACCTTGATACGCTTGATCTCCACCAGCCTGTGACACTGATCGGCTGGAGCCTTGGCGGCTTGATCGCGCGCGAATATGCTAAATATGCGCCAGATCGTGTGTGCAAAGTAATCACATTGGGCACACCGTTTTCTGGCGATATGCGTGCCAATAATGCGTGGCGCGTGTATGAATGGGTTGCGGGGCATAAGGTTGATACGCCGCCAATCGCGGCCATCCCGAACGAGAAACCCCCCGTTAAAACTGTTGCCTTATGGTCACGCCGCGACGGTGTTGTCGCCCCGCATTCCGCCTGCGGCGAACCCGGCGAAACCGATACTAACACAGAACTTTACTGTTCGCATATGGCCTTTGTTTCTGACCCGACTGCAATCCGTGCGGTGTGCGAAGCAGTTTTAGACTAGGCCGTAACTAAAGCCTGACCGGCAATCGCCGATTCTAGCGCATCTTCAAATTGGCTGGTGCATCGATCCCATGAAAATGTGCGGCCATAAGTGGCTGCGTCCTCGCGACTGCACTTGAGCGCATGTGTTATCGCAATGCCTAGATCCTCGTTCAGCGCACCGACCGGGTTTTTCAGGTGCGACGTCGGCCCGCACCCATCTATCCCGGCGATAT
Source organism: Sphingomonadales bacterium (assembly GCA_031374785.1). Lineage (GTDB taxonomy): Bacteria > Pseudomonadota > Alphaproteobacteria > Sphingomonadales > Sphingomonadaceae > Sphingorhabdus_B. The sequence continues at coordinate 7,785 of JANMGR010000179.1, forward strand.
CCAATGGTCCGGCAACCGGATAGCCCGCCACCGGGACCCCGCACGCCAATGCTTCGATCAACACCAAACCAAACGTGTCGGTCTTGCTTGGAAACACAAAAACATCGGCCGCTGTATAAGCCCCGGCCAGATCGGCGCCTTGCAGTGCTCCGGTGAAATGGACATCGGGATATTTGGCCTTTAGCTCCTCTAGCATAGGCCCGTCGCCAACCACCACTTTGGAACCTGCAACCTTGCATTGCAAAAATGCATCAAGGTTCTTCTCTTTGGCCACGCGCCCCACCGACAGATATAACGGTCGCGAAAGGTGCGACACGCTATCCAACGGCGGCTGCTCGTCATGGAAAATAGCCGTATCGACACCGCGCGACCACAGACGCGTCTGCGGAATTCCACGCTCTGCCAACTCCGCCATCAATCCCGGCGTTGCGGCCAATACCGCCTTTGATGGCGAATGAAAGCGCCGCATGATCGGCCAGAACCGGTCAGGCGATAGCCCAGTGCGCACCGAGGCATAATCGGGAAAGCGTGTGTGAAACGCACTGGTAAAAGGCTTATTGTGCGAAAGGCACCAGGCACGCGCGCTCCAGCCGATGGGCCCTTCGGTGGAGATATGGACAATATCGGGCTTGAACTCGGCCAGCGCGCGCCGCGCGCCAAAACGCGGGGCAACCGCAAGGCGGATTTCGCGATAGCCGGGCATCGGCACAGTAAAGAACTGCTGAGGCGTAATCAGCTCGATTTCATGGCCGCGCTCGATCAACGCATTGACGGTGGTGCTTAACGTGCGGACAACGCCGTTGACTTGCGGCATCCATGCGTCGGTGGCGATGGCGATCCTCATGCTGCGACCTTTGCCGCCGCAGCGGCAGCCGCCGCTTCGCGTTTGGTCAGCGCCCAATCGATAATGTGGAAACTGCCATCGGGCTCCTCAACCAAAGCGGTGCAGCTTTCGACCCAATCGCCGTCATTATAATAGGTGATATCGCCAATCTGGCGGATCTCTGCGGTGTGGATATGCCCGCAGACAACACCGTCGAGCCCGCGTTCCATCGCCGCGCGTGCGACGGCCTCTTCAAATCGGCCAACAAATTCCACGGCATTTTTGACGCGGCGTTTTGCGTAGGCCGATAAAGACCAATAAGGCAGATCGAAGCGTTTGCGGATCGCCGCGAGCAGGATGTTCAGCCGAAGCAACAACGAATAGGCTTTGTCGCCCAGCACCGCGAGCCAGCGTGCATACATGACCACCGCGTCAAACGCATCGCCGTGTGTGATCAGCAGCTTGCGGCCATCTTTACACTCATGAATCGTCTCGTTGACAATCTCGACCCCGCCAAAGCTAAAGCCCGCATAATCGCGCAGCATCTCGTCATGATTGCCCACAACATAGATTACGCGCGTTCCGCGATGCGCCATTTTTAATATCCGGCGGACGACTTCGTTGTGTGCAGCAGGCCAGTGCCAGCCTTTGCTTAACTGCCAGCCATCGATGATGTCGCCGACCAGATACAGCGTATCGCATTGGATCGACCGCAAAAACTCGACCAGCATTTCGGCATTGCAACCGCGCGTGCCCAGATGGATGTCTGAAATCCACACCGTGCGGTGCTTAGTCGGTGGGCGGAAACTGCGCGGTTCGGGAAGGTTCAGCCAAGGCGGTGTCGTCCCAGAAGCCAGTGAAGAAACTAAGCTCTCGGCGTTTAGCGCAGCATCGTTCATTGCAAAATCCCCTTGATCGACTCGGCAGCGCCTATTCGATCAAGGTGACAGGCAGACGGCAGTGTTGTGACAGTTTTTTGTCGGTGAAGTATCAGGAATCTGTGAGATGGCCGCCGCAACTATCCGCACCGATTGACGATTTCACCAGCGCATCTTATCCCCCAGCACATGGGGGAACAGCAATCATCACCGGATAACCGTGCCATATTGGGGTTGGTCGCCTTCATCGTGTTTATCGACATGATGGGGATAGGGTTGATGATGCCGGTGATGCCTTCTTTGATCATGGGTATTGCCGATGTTGGGATTGACCGCGCGGCGGAAATTGGCGGGCTTTTGTTCTTTGCCTATGCGATCATGCAGTTTCTTTTTGCGCCAATCATCGGCGGATTATCGGATCGTTTCGGACGCAGGCCAGTGCTGCTTGTGACACTGACTGCTCTGGGGCTTGACTACGCTTTGATGGCTTGGGCGCCAACGCTGTGGTGGCTGGTTGTTGGCAGGATTATCTCAGGGATCATGGGCGCGACCTGGGCTGCGGCGAACAGCTGTGTGGCCGACACTGTCGAACCCGAACGGCGCGGCGCTGTGTTCGGGTTACTGGGTGGGGCTGGCGCATCGGGCTTTGTCCTTGGCCCGGCGATTGGCGGGCTGATCGGTAGCTATGATGATCGACTGCCTTTTGTGATCGCCAGTGTGCTGTCGCTGGGCGGAGCGGCTGTGGGCTGGTTCATATTGCGCGAAACCTTGCCCGCCGACAAACGGCGTCCCTTCACGCTAGCGCGCGCCAATCCGTTTGGCACAATGCTGCAGATGATGAAAACTCCCTTGGTAATGGGCTGCCTACTCACTGTCTTTTTCATGCAATTGTCGGCGCAGGCGAATTTTTCTGTCTGGGGCTATTACGGCGCGCTGCAATTTGGCTGGGGGCCGCTAGCCATCGGGCTGACGATAGCGCTTTATGGGATGACAATGGCGATTGTGCAGGGGTTGTTTGTCGGCGACGCCATAACCCGTTTTGGTGCGATCAACACCGCGCGATACAGCCTGTTTTTCGGGCTACCATCCTATCTGATCCTCGCCTTTGCACAAAGCACATGGCACGCGGTCGCCGCGATATTAATCGGTGCTGCATCGGCATTGGCCTTTCCGGCGATGCAACAGTTGATGACAAAAAAGGTCGGCGAGGACGCGCAAGGCGAGCTTCAGGGTGCGATTGGCAGCACCATCAGCCTGACCTCGATTATCGGCCCGGTGCCGATGACCTCTATTTTTGGTGCATTTGCAGACGATCAAGGCGTGTATTTGCCCGGCGCGCCGTTCCTGTTGTCATTGCTGCTGCTTGCTGTGGCGATTATTATTCTTTGGAAAACGCTATTGCGCGAGGAAATTGCGCAGCAGTGATCCTATTGGGTCGCGGCCACCGCCTCGGTGACATTATCGCTGAAAAATCCGTTTATGTCGGTGGCGATAAATGCACGGATTTCCGCTGCCAAATCTCCGGCAGCGACAGGGTTGACGCCCGATTTTTGCGCCAAGGGCAAAAAGAAATTTTCGCGGCGGAATGTCCAAGGATGAACGGCAAGGCCAACGAAATGGGCGTCTGCAACCAAAGTGGTCGGCTCACCCAAATTGCCCAGCAAAGTGCGCGGAATGACCAATGCTTTATTTGGGCCGATGCCTTCGGCATATTCCGAAATTGCCGTTAATCCAGTTGGCGTCGCCATGTTGGCATATAGCGTCCCCGGCAAATCGGCGGGGCCGCCTTCATTGTCCATCAGCTGGATCAGCTTGACTTTGGTCTTGCGACTTAGACTTTGCAGATTGCCGACTTCAAAGCTTTGGATGAACACAGGGCTGGTTGCATTATTCCAACCATATTGCGTCAGGGTTTTCAGCAGCGGCGCTTCATGCGCTAAACCGATTGAGGCAAAATAGCTGGGGTGTTTGGTTTCTGGATAAATCCCGATGACGCGCCCTGTCTCTTTTGACTTGGCCTGCGCCAATTGGATAATCTCTTCAAAGGTCGGAACTTCAAACTGGCCATCAAACGCGGTATTGGCGCTGCGCAACATCGGCAACCGTTCCTTTGCGCGCAATGTTTTTAGCTCGGCCAAATTGAAATCTTCAGTGAACCAGTCGGTGACTTTATGCCCGTCGATCGTCTTGGTCGTTTTGCGGTCGGCAAATTCTGCGCGTGATGCAACATCGGTGGTTTCCGAAATCGCATTCTCGTGCCGCGCCACCAAGACACCGTCTTTGGTCAGCACCAGATCAGGCTCGATATAGTCCGCGCCTTGTTCAATCGCGAGCGTATAGGCCGCGATGGTGTGTTCGGGGCGCTCGCCGCTGGCGCCGCGATGCGCAATGATGATCGGCTTAGTGTTGGCCATTTCCGCCTCCTCTGCCCCGCTGGTTGCACATGCGGATGTTACGAACAAAAGCGATAAAGCAAGGACGGTGCGGATCATGTTTCAGCCCTTCCCGTTTTATGTTTCAACGCTGTGACAGCGGGTTCATACGCTAAAAGCCGCTTCCCAGTCGGCGGATTTGAAGCCCACGAGAATCCCGCCTTTATGCTCAACAACGGGCCGCTTTATCATGCTTGGTTGGTCGAGCATCAGCGCAATGGCTTTGTCCTGATCCAGCCCAGCTTTGGCATCCTCGGGCAGTTTTTTGAAAGTCGTGCCAGCGCGGTTGAGGACCGTTTCCCACCCGATTGCGGCGCACCATGTTTTCAGCTGTGCGGCGTCAGTGCCTGCTTTTCTATAATCGTGAAACGCATAGCTAATGCTGTTCGCGTCCAGCCAATTGCGTGCCTTTTTCACAGTGTCGCAATTGGGTATGCCGTAAAGTGTAACGGTCATTCCGCTGTGTCCGTTGGTGAAGTTCCCGCTAAGACAAAGCTCATTTTATTGCTGTCTGGGTCACGGACATAGCCGCCGTAAAATGTGGGACCATATAAGGGGCGCGGCCCAGGGTCGCCTTCATTGGCTCCGCCATTTGCAAGCGCTGCTGCATGCGCTGCATCAACCGCAGCGTGTGACGCGCAACCAAAGCCAGGCATTGATCCGTTGCCCGGCGTTGCTGCTTCCTGATTATTCGGTCGCGCGATCCAGACGGTTGCTCCGCCAGCCAGCGCATAGCCAAAGGTCAAGCCTTCATAATCATGCGCCAGTTCGCCGCCCAGATGCTGCATCACCGCATCGTAAAACACGCGCGATCGGGCAAGGTCGTTTGACCCGATCATGATATAGTCGATTGACATGATTTTCTCCTCTTTTGCGCTATCCAGTCTCTGTCTTGCTTTAGCGGCATCATCGGTTGAGGCAAGCATCGGCGGCTAGCTCTGCCAATCGGCTTGCGCTATGCGGCTGGCTATGACGCAAAGCGCAATCCTAATCCTAACCACCGGTGGAACTATCGACAAAAACTATTTCGACGCTTTGTCGGAGTATCAAATCGTCGATAGCGGCATACCTGCGTTACTGGCCGAGGCGCGGGTAGCGTTATCATACCGGCTGGTTGAGGTGATGCGCAAAGACAGTCTGGAGCTGACCGATTCCGACCGGCTAGCAATCGCCAATGCCGCACGCGAAGCCCCCGAAACCCGCATCGTCATCACCCACGGTACCGACACGATGGCCGAAACCGCTAAGGTTTTGGCGGCGGAAGTTCCCGGCAAAACAATTGTCCTAACCGGCGCGTTGTCCCCTGCGCGCTTTGCCGAGACCGATGCTCATTTCAATCTTGGCATGGCGTTTGCGACTGCGCAGGTTGCTGAACCGGGCGTCTATATCGCGATGAGTGGGCAGGTGTTTGACGGGTTGAAAGTCCGGAAAGACCGCGCGGCTGGCAAGTTTGTCGGTGTCGATGGCTAGGCTAGCCCCGGGTATATTCCTGCACAATATCGGGCAGCTTGGTTTTAAGCTTGAAAAAGCCAGAGGTCGCGAGTGGCCACAGTTTCAGATCCCAGTCGCGGGTATGGCGGGCCAGTTCTAGGCCGTTCTGTTTGAGCGTCGTTTCTGCCGCCGCAAGCTGCGCCGACACCGATCCCGCTGGAGCATAGCCCGTTACCAGCTGGCGGACCGCGCGGCTCTTGGCCCAGCCAGAAAGATTTTCAACCTCAACCATCTCAACCGCGACGCCAAAATATGCCTGCGCCCGATCCGCTGCATCCTCCAACGCACCGCGTGAAAACTCGGCCGCTGGGCTGTCGTCATCTTTGCGTTTGGCGCTCGGTAGCACCGCAATCGCCACGACTTCAGCTTCCAAAGCCCAACTTTCTGGATGCAAATCCTCCTCGGTCAGAACCAGCGCGACCTTTTTATCTAGTCTGTGCCGGTCCAGCTGCGGCATCATCGCGGGCGGCGGTGCGGCATCTTCGGGCAGCGGCGAGGCGCGTTCGTTCAACTGACCTGCTGGGTTAAACCGCCCCTGCGTGTTCTGCGCGATATTCTCTGCCCGTGCGAGATAGTGCTTACCTCGCGTGTGCAGCCCCGCGACCCAACGCCAGGACAAAGTATTCGACGCAGGATCAGCATCGAGCAGATTCCGGTCAAAAAAATCCGCCCCCAATTGCCACGGCAAGCCGAGTGTGAAAATCCAGATGCTGGCGAACCACATACGCGTATGGTTGTGTAGCCAACCAAACGCCCGCAATTCATCAACCCAGACATCAAAACACTCAATCCCGCTGCGACCCTCAACGGCCTTTTGATACCGTCTGTTCAGCGCGGGATTATCGGCTAAGTCCGCGTCCGCCTGCGCCAATTCAGCCCGATAGCGCGCCCACATATCAGGCCGCGTTTCCAGCCAGCCCTTCCAATATGTCCGCCACGCAACCTCTTGGACAAACTTTTCGGCGGCGGCGAAGCTATGTTGGTTCAGGACCGCACGGACAACCTCGTCCTCAGTAATCATCCGTCGCCGAATATACGGTGACAGCGCGGAGACATTAGACCGATCCAGCGGCCCGCGATCAACATTGCGCCCCGAGGCATAATCACGCCCCGCATGCGGCACAAAAACGGCGAGGCGGGCAAGCGCCGCCTTTCTGGTTGGTTCCCATAACATATTCGGGACTTAGAACAGCCCAGACTGAGCTGTCACCACAGGGCTTTGACTTAGCCCTCATTCCCACTCGATTGTTCCCGGCGGCTTTGACGTGTAATCATAAACCACGCGGTTGATCCCCTTAACTTCGTTGATTATACGTGTGCTGACGCGGCTCAGGAAGGCACTTTCGAAGGGGTAGATGTCGGCGGTCATGCCGTCCACGCTGGTCACTGCGCGGAGTGCGCAGACATAGTCATAGGTGCGGCTGTCGCCCATGACGCCGACGGTGCGGACGGGGAGCAACACGGCAAAGGCTTGCCAGATTTCATCGTATAATCCGGCGTTGCGGATTTCATCGAGATAGACCGCGTCCGCCAGCCGCAGGATATCGCAGCGGTCTTTGGTCACTTCGCCGGGCATGCGGATGGCAAGGCCGGGGCCGGGGAAGGGGTGGCGGCCGACAAACGCGTCTTTCAGGCCAAGCTCGCGGCCCAATGCGCGGACTTCGTCTTTGAACAATTCGCGTAACGGCTCGACCAGCTGCATATTCATCCGCGCGGGCAGGCCGCCGACATTGTGGTGGCTTTTGATCGTCACCGATGGCCCGCCGGTGAACGACACGCTTTCGATCACATCGGGGTAGAGCGTCCCTTGTGCCAAGAAATCTGCACCACCAATTTTGGCGGCTTCTTCCTCAAACACATTGATGAATTCGCCGCCGATGAACTTGCGTTTGGCTTCGGGATCGCTGACGCCCGATAGCCCCGCCATAAAGCGTTGCTCGGCATCAACGACCACCAACGGGATGTTGTAATGGTCGCGGAACAGGCTCTCGACTTGCTCACGCTCGTTCAACCGCAACAGGCCGTGATCGACAAACACACAGGTCAGCTGCTCGCCAATCGCTTCGTGGATCAGGATCGCGGCGACCGACGAATCAACCCCGCCAGACAGCCCGCAAATCACGCGGCCCGAACCAACTTGTGCCTTTATCTCAGCGATTTTTGCGGCGCGGAATTCGCCCATTGTCCAGTCACCCGCCAGCCCGCAGATGTTGTGGACGAAATTCGACAGCAGCTTAGCACCATCGGGCGTGTGCACCACCTCTGGGTGGAACATCGTGGTGTAGTATCGTTTGGCCTCGTTCACACAGATTGCGAACGGCGCGTTGGGCGATGTGCCGATGACTTCAAAACCCTCGGGTGCTTCGACAACGCGGTCGCCGTGGCTCATCCATACTGGATAGCTGCCGCCTACGTCCCAAAAGCCGTCGAACAATGGGCTGGATTTCAGGATTTCGACATCGGCACGGCCAACATCTGCGGCGTGTCCGCCTTCGACATTGCCGCCCAGTGGGGTGCACAGGGTTTGCTGCCCAGAACAGATGGCAAGGATCGGCAGGCCGCTTTCAAACACGCAATCGGGCGTGCGTGGGCTGCCTTCGTCGGTGACAGAGGCGGGCCCACCCGATAGGATCACGCCCTTTGGCTGCATCCGCGCGAACGCCTCTGCGGCGGAATTAAACGGGGCAATCTCGCTATACACGCCCGCTTCGCGCACGCGGCGAGCGATGAGTTGCGTGACTTGGCTGCCGAAATCGACGATCAATATGGAGTCAGAAGGCTGAATAGACATGAGGCCCGTTAATGGCCTTTGCCCCTGCTGTCTAGGCGGTGGGGATTACTAAAATCGCGAAGCGAAGAAGAATGTAAAAGAGACAAAGAGAAGTTCGGTGATAGAACGACCGCCCTCTCTCCTTCTCCCGCCTCATTTACAAAATCTAATGGACGCTTCGCGTCAGCACATCCTGATCTCAGTCAAAAATATCGTGGAGCCAGCTCTTTTGCTTTTTCTTATACCCATATTGCGCTTTGTGGCCATATTGCGGGGCTTGGCCCGGATAGGCTGTCTGCGGCGGAGCTTCACGCGCAGGGGCTGCGGCAGGTCCGCTGCGTTCGACAATCTTGTCGAGTTCGCCGCGATCTAGCCAGACGCCGCGGCATTGCGGGCAATAATCAATCTCAATGCCTTGCCGGTCGCTCATCGCCAAGGACACGCGGCATACGGGGCAGGACATGGCGGCAACTTGATCTTCGGTTCGCATTGGGTAGTCCTTTTTAGAAGATTCTATAGAAGCCAACGCATCAATTCTCGGGAACTGCGGCCTGTGCGGTTTGGCCGTCGCCCTCTGGCGCGGCGATGATGTCGCGGGTGACGCTGCCTTTGTTCACCGTTGCGGTATCGGGATCACCAACCGTCGAACGGATGCCCGCCTCGGCTGTTCCGGCGAGTGTTCCGACCGCTGTCTCGCCGACCGAACGAGCGGATGGACCACCGAACAATGCATCGAGGACAACCTCTTGCTTGCCTTCATTAGCGCGCACGGGGGCGGCTTGCGTGGGCTTTAATGCATAATCTGGTGGCACAACTAGCGGGGCCACGCGGCTGGTGGTGGGCGCTTCGGGCTGGCCCGCTTTGCGAATGTCGAGCTCGTATAAGTCTTGATAAGTATCGCCCAACGACTGACAGCCGGAAAGCGTGGTTACCAACAGCGGTAAAGTGAGCAACAAAGCGGATTTTGATTTCATCGATTTTTCCTTGTCGCCGTTCACTGCTTTGGCGCGCCGAACATGGCGTTGAGCATTTCTTGTTTGGTGTCGGTTCCCGCGCGGGCGGTGCCGGGTTGTGGCGTCGGCAACGTCGCCATATCGGCAGGCACCGTCAGCGGTGCGGCTTTCGTCACAGCAAATTCATCCGGACGTTCGCGGTCAAGCACACCGGACGAGCTGCATCCGGCCAGAATCGCGAACAGCGCAAGCGCGCCAAATAGGATCTTCGATTTCATGGTCACTCCGCGCATTTTCTATTCATTTAAGGCTGGCTCACTTGCCGGTTCCTGAACAACTTCCTTTTCGCGCATCAGGAACGCGCGGGCAAGCAATATCAGCACACCGATGGTGATCGCGGCGTCGGCAAGGTTAAAGATGTAAAACGGCCGGAACGTGCCAAAATGCAGATCGGCATAATCAACGACATAGCCGTAACGGATGCGATCGACGATGTTGCCCAGCGCGCCGCCAAGCACGAGCGACAACGCCAGCACATCACCGCGCAGCTTTTCGCGCCACATCCACACAGCAACGATCGCGGCGATTAGTCCTGTCAGGCCAACTAGCGCCCAACGCTCCAGCTCGCTGTTTGCTTGCAGAAAACTCATCGATACGCCGCGATTTTCGGCCCAAGTCAGGTCGAACATCGGCAGCAAATGGATCTGCCGACGGCTTTGCAGCGCGAGCGGGCCGATCATAATGAACTTCACGGCTTGGTCAGCGATGAAGATAAAGGATGCGAGCATCAGGCCTTGGAGGCGGAATTTGGGGTTTTGGAGTGTTGTCATAGGGTACGCCCTTAGCCCCAAAGTTCGTCATGTTGAACTTGTTTCAGCATCCATCGTGCTACCGAGACCGACGCATTATGCGGAAAAATGGACCCTGAAACAAGTTCAGGGTGACGGGAAAAGCGGGCGGTAGTGCAAACCGCACCCCTTTGCGTCTTAGCGTCTTTGCGCCAAGCCTTTTTTTGTTCGCGCAAAGACGCAAACGCGCAAAGAAGATTAGGCATTAAGAACCGTTTCACACCGCCCGCACAGCGCCCCGTCTTCGGCCACTTCGGGGAGGTGACGCCAGCAGCGACCGCATTTGTAGTGGTCGACTTTATCGGCATCGAGTCCGACGACGTCTATATGTTTGGGTACGGATTCGTTAAATTCGTATTGGATCGCTCCGGCAATACAGATCTCCTCAAAATTGACCGATTGCAGCAAGCTTAAATCGCTTTGCAAACGGAGCCCAATCTTGAGTTTACCTTCCAAACTTGACCCAATAATTTTGTCGCGTCGAAGGCTTTCGAGATAGGCTGTCACGCTCTCTTTTAGAATTCGCAAACGTGTCCATCTCTCCACCAACTCGTCGCCCCGCAGTTGATGCGGGGCTTGGCTATTTTCGGCGGCCTCGGAAGAAAAGCCTAACCCCGTGTCAAGCACGGGGTGACGGGTGAGGGGGAGGACGGGCCATTCCAACAAATGCACCGAACCCGCATCCGGGAACCTAGTTCCCCAAACTTCCTCGGCCGTAAACACCAGCACCGGCGCGGCATAACGCACCATGGCGTGGAACAGGATGTCGAGAACCGTGCGGTATGCCATCCGTTTCGGATCGGTCGCCGCGTCGCAATACAGGCAATCTTTGCGGATATCGAAGAAGAAAGCCGACAGGTCTTCATTGGCGAAATCGGCCAGCAGCCGGACGTAAGTGTTGAAGTCATAATCATTGACCGCAACTTTCAGCTTCGCGTCCATGTCTGACAACAAATGCAGCACATAACGCTCCAGCTCTGGCATATCTTCATAGGACACGACCTCGGGGACTGTCCCTTCAGGGACTGTCCCGTTGGAGGCGCTGGAATTAGGGACAGTCCCCAAGGGGACAGTCCCTGCGTCGCTAAACCCATCCAGTGCACCCAGCATATACCGAAACGTATTCCGCAACTTGCGATACTGATCAGCCACGCCTTTCAGGATTTCGTCGCCGATGCGGTGATCCTCGGTATAGTCCACCGACAGCGCCCAAAGCCGTATGATGTCCGCGCCGTTGGTTTCCATGACCTTTAACGGATCGACAGTGTTGCCGACCGATTTGGACATTTTCAGGCCCTTTTGGTCCATCGTGAAGCCGTGCGTCAGCACCGCGTCATAGGGCGCGCGGCCGCGGGTGCCGCAGCTTTGTAGCAAGCTCGATTGGAACCAACCGCGATGCTGATCGCTGCCTTCCAGATACAGATCGGCGGGCCAGCTAAGCTCTGGCCATTTGCCCGATTCCAGCGTGAAGACATGCGTGCAGCCTGAATCGAACCAGACGTCGAGGATGTCGAAAATCTGTTCGTAATCATCGGCGTTATAGCTCGGCCCCAAATATTCCTGCGCGCGCGCCGCTTCCCACGCATCGACGCCCTCGATCTTGATCGCGGCAACAATACGCGCGTTGACGGCGGCGTCGCACAAATACTGCCCGGACTTGCGGTCCACAAACAGCGTGATCGGCACGCCCCATGCGCGTTGGCGGCTCAGCACCCAATCGGGGCGGCCCTCGACCATGCTGTTGATGCGGTTCTTGCCCTTTTCGGGAACCCAGCGGACGCGGTTTATTTCTGAAAGTGCAAGGCTGCGTAATGAGTCCCTCTCCCCTTCAGGGGAGAGGTTAGGAGAGGGGGCGAGCGTCTGCGAGCCAATAGACTCCCCCTCTCTTTCCGCGGCTACGCTGCTCCCTTCTCTCCCCTGAAGGGGAGAGAGTTTATCCATCGGCACAAACCATTGCGGGGTGCAGCGATAGATGACTTTGGCTTTCGACCGCCAGCTGTGCGGATAGCTGTGTTTGTAATCGGCGCTGGCCGCCAGCAAGCCGCCCGCCACGCGCAAGTCCGAACAGATGGGGCCATCGGGCGCGTTGAATTTGGGATTGATGACGCTGCCCTGCCCGCCAAGCCAGCCCCAATCAGCGCGGTATTTGCCGTCGCCCTCAACCGCGAATTGCGGTTCGATGCCATTGGCTTTGCACAGGTCGAAATCATCCTCGCCATGGTCGGGTGCCATATGGACAAGGCCGGTGCCGGTTTCGGTGGTGACGAACGATGACCCGTTGAGCATCGGACGTGGCTTAGCAAAAAAGCCGCCGAGTTTGTGCATCGGGTGGTGAACCATTGTTCCGGCTAGGTCGGAGCCCTTAATGCGCTGACCGAGCAGATTGCCTTGGTCGTCATAACTTTGCTGGAGACTAATTGCTGAGGGATCAACACCCAGCATGGCCGCGCGACGGTGAATGAATTCACCTGCATTCAGCGTGTTTACTAACCAACGGCATTTATCTTCGATGACGATTAGATACTCAACATCCGCCCCATAAGCGATCGCCTGATTAACCGGGATCGTCCACGGCGTCGTCGTCCAGATAACCGCATGCGCGCCGACCAACTCCGCAATCGGCGACTCTATAATCTCAAACGCCACATCGATTTGCGTCGAGACAATATCCTCATATTCAATTTCGGCTTCGGCGAGCGCGGTCTTTTCAACCGGCGACCACATCACCGGCTTGGCGCCGCGATACAGCTGGCCCGAATCCGCAAACTTCAACAGCTCCGACACAATCGTCGCCTCGCTATCGAAATCCATTGTCAGATAGGGCTTGTCCCAATTGCCGAGCACGCCGAGCCGCTTCACCTGTTCGCGCTGCACATCAACCCATTTTTGCGCATAGGCGCGGCATTCGGCGCGGAATTCTTTGACGGGAACTTCGTCTTTGTTCAGCTTTTTCTTGCGATATTGCTCCTCAACCTTCCACTCGATGGGAAGCCCGTGGCAATCCCAGCCGGGGACATAAGGCGCGTCTTTGCCAAGCAGACTTTGCGTGCGGCAGACCATGTCTTTCAGGATATGGTTCAGCGCATGGCCAATGTGCATGTCGCCATTGGCATAAGGCGGGCCATCATGCAGGATGAACTTTTCGCGGCCAGCGCGGTCGTCGCGCATCTTGGCGTAAAGGTCCTGCTCGTTCCAGCGCGCCAGAATGCCCGGCTCCTTTTGCGGCAAGCCGGCCTTCATGGGGAAATCAGTCTTCGGCAGGAAGACGGTGTCTTTATAGTCGCGCTGTTCTGTCATGTTGCGCGGGCTTTAGGCGAAGCTGGTCAGAGAATAAAGCCCTACGCACTCCTCTCCAGTGGGAGAGGATATGGAGCCTTAGCGCCAAAGGCGGTTAGGCGAAGTTGGTGAGGGGTTGTGGGTAATCGAGCGAACACAACCCCTCACCCAGCTTCGACTAGCAAGCAA
>JANMGR010000001.1:0-16712 GCA_031374785.1 Sphingomonadales bacterium
CCCATTCCTTTTGCCATTCGGCGCGCCATTCTTCTTTCAGCTTGCGGATGCTGCGGGGCAGGGCGCTTTGCGGCAGGCCGCTGACATTCAGGCTGCCGCCATAGATTTCGGGAAAGCGTTGTTGGACAATCCACATCATCGCGCGCGTATTGTATTTGCGCCGCTCCAAAATAATCTGGCCGTCCTTTGACAATGTTTCGGGGATGCCGTGGATGGCGTGGTCCATCAACGTGTCGAGCACGCGGCGCGCGCCCATCTCGATGGCGACTTCCCATACAGCGGCAAAGCTTTCCGCGCCATCGGCTTTGCGCAGTTGATACAGTGCGCTGGTGGAAACGCCGATGGATTTGGCCGCCATTGTTACACTGCCGCTGCCCGCCAGATGCGCGATGAAGGCAGCTTGACGCTTTGCGGTGATCCCCATCCACGGCTTTCCATTGCGCGGGACAGGAGTGAAGCGAAGGATGGCGTGCAGGTTGTCCGGGTCTAGGGTTAGGTGAGGGTCGCGGTCCGGATCGGGGAGGGGAGGGAGGATTTCTTGGGACATGTCGGCCTCTTCGGGTTGTGTGAAAAGGCGGCGTATTTATCGCATGTTGAGGGATGTAGGACAGCAGTTTCGGTTGGGGGTGTGTGGCGGGGATTTGAGGGGGATCTGCGCGGGGACAAAAAAACGGGCACCGCAAGCTTTTGCCTGCGGTGCCCTTGAGTGCGCTGTAGGGAGGGTTAACAGCGTATCGTAATCAGAACTTAAACCGTATCCCTGCGCGGCCACCTGCACCTTGGATGCCGCGGTTGGCGTCCGGGCTGCTAAAGGTGCGGATGTAGTTGCCTTCGATAAAGCCGCTGATCCCTTGTGTTTGCGCGATGGTGACGCCGAAGATCGCTTCGCCATAATCACGCAGACGGTTGTTGGTGAATGCCAGGTTCTGGCCGCCCCCACTAAAGGTCACATTGTCTTGGCCCTTGAATTCGTGGATGTAATTGGCACCCGCATAGACCGCCATGACGGCGCCGCCCATGTTGAATTCGCCACCGATGCGGCCACCGGCACGTCCGCGCAAGCCATCGTCTGCATCAAAATCAACCGTTGTGCCAAGCGGGCGCAGCTGGTCGAAATCATTCTTTACGTAGGAGATGCTGGCCGCTGGCTCGACAAAGAAGCTGTCATTACCAAAGCGGATACCAGCCTCACCGCGCACGCCATAGACGCCGCCTTTGAAATCCTGTTGGAAGTTGGCGCTCGCGGCGTTGGCCTCTGCCCAGTAATAGTCATATTTTCCAATCGCGTTCAGGAAGAAATTGCCGGATGAATAGCTGGCATAGGCACCGGCATTGGCAACATCAAAACGCAGCCTGTCGGGTGAGCGTCCAAATTCCATTGATGAGCTGATGTAACCACCAGTCACGCCAAGGGCAAAACCGCCGCGCTCTCCGCTGCCGCCACTGATATCGAGGCCGATTTGGCCGCCGAAATAGTCTTGGTTATAGCCGGTGTTGACGTTGCGCGATTGGCCGAATGCGTTGAAATCGCGGAAGCCTTTCCGAGTTTCAGTCGAGCCGTGCATCTGTAGCCACATCCGGCCAGCGGGTTCGCCGCCACCCTGTGACCACAATGCATCGCGGCGGGCGCGCAATTGTGCCGAGACAACATCCGCCGATTTGAGCCAGATGCTGCGGATACCCTCAACATAGTTCAGCGTGCGAAATGCTGTGTCGCTTGGCGCGCCGGTCAACGAATATGTGTTATCGGCGGCATTAAACACGATTTCATAACGCACAAAGCCTGCATCAAGCGATCCGCCCTCTAAATCAAAGGCATTTGCATTTGATCCGGCGCCCGCGCGGACAAGGACTGTGCCTGCGTTAAACACGGGCAACACGCCCAGCTGGTTGACAGCAACGGCTGTTGTTCCGCTGGCTGCTCCGCCAATGATAAGCTGATCAGAGGTTGCTGTGGTTGCCCCAAACAGGATGTCGAGGCCCAGCGTTCCATTTGATCCGGCATATGTGCCCGGCAACGTCAACGTGTCGCCGACGCGGCCATTGCGCATGTCGATAAGGCCGCTGTTATTCATCGTTTCTAAGCCAATGAACACTGGCGAAACCGTCGCAGTCGCGCCGCTGCCGACCAAAATCGTGCCGCTGTTGTTAAACACATCAACGCCTGCGCCAAAATCGGGATTTACGCTGACGGTAAAGGTGCCGGTGTTGTTCAAACGGTCGGCCCCTGCGGTCAACACAATGTCAGAGCTAAGGTTGCCGCTGTTGTTGATCGTGATCGGGCCGCCGGTTGCAACCAAAGCGAAACCGCCCAGATTGTTGCCGATGGTGCCAGCATTGTTCAGCGTGCTGGTTCCTGTCGAATTCAGCGTGATGAAGTTGCCCTGCGTGGCGGCAAAGCTTCCCGCTGCGCCCACATTGACGGTGCCGTTCGTGCCGCTGTTGACGGTCAAGACATCGGCGGTTGTGCCGCTGGTGCGCAATGCGCCATTGACGTTGACTGTGGCAGCACCGGCGGTTGCCGTCGCGACGACAGCGCGCGAACCGTTGCCGGTGGTGCTGACGTTGTTGACGGTGACGATAACGGGGCCAGTTGTGCTCAATGCTTCAACGCCGTTCGCGGTGGCACCTGCGGTCGAGACTGTGCCGCCATTGGTGACTGTTGCGCCGGTTGGTCCGCTGGCGAAAATGCCGCGGCTGTTTGCGCCTTGCGTTGCTACATTGCCTGTGATGTTGACTGCCGAAGTCCCTGTGCCTGCAATTGCACGCACGCCGTCGGATGTTGCGCCGACGGTGCTGACGCTGCCGCCGTTAACGTTGACTGTTGCAGAGGCGGCTGGGCCAAAGAACATGACGCCTGCGGGGACCAACACGCCATTGGCATTCGCGCCTGTCGTGGCAATCGCGGTGAAGCTTACGTTCGCGCCGGTGGCTCCTGTTGCAACGACGCCGTCCGCATTCGCACCGGATGTGGTGATTGCTCCGGTATTCACTGTTGCTGTTCCCGCCGAGGTCACGTTGATCGCGTCAGAGTTAATCCCGCTAGTCGCAATTGTTCCCGATGTCACCAAAAGCGCGCCGGTGTTGTTGACTGCGCGGATGCCGATGGCGTTTGTGCCAGTCGTTGTGATCGCAGTGGAGTTGATAGTTACGCGGCCAATGCCGCCGGTTTGCGCCAAGATACCCGTTGCACCAGTGTTGAAAAAGCCGCCCGAACCGTCGCCTGTTGTGCGGATCGTATTCGATGTGATGTTAATATCGCCAAAATCGCTGTTGGCGTTAATGCCGGTGGCATCGATGCCGCCAGTGGTGATGGAGCCTGAGCGCACAGTGATTGCGCTGATATCGGTGCTTGCGCTGATCCCTTCGGCGCGTTGGCCCGATGTTGTGATAGTGTTTGTGTTGACGGTGACGGTACCTTCGGACGAACTGGCAAGAACGCCGGTTGCATTGACGCCGCTGGTCACAATCCGGTCCAGTGTGACCGATAACGGATCGGTGTTATTTGCAACCAATGCGCCGAAAGCGCCATCGTCTGTGGTCGTGATCAAAGTGTTGGTGCCGCCATTGACGGTGAATGCACTATCGCCAACTGCCAAAACGCCGATGTTCAAAGATCCACCTGTATTTACGCGCACGCCGTCTTGCAAAACGATGGTCAGATCGGCTGGCGGTGCTATGTAGCTGATGCCATTGGGATAGGGGTTGCCTGTAGGAGTGCAGGTGACTGTTCCCGGCGTTACCGGGGCTACACCGCATTCGTCCGCCGCAGCAACCGGGCTAGGCATCACAACCAGCATGATTGCCAGTGTTCCGGTTAAGGCAGAGCCGATAGCGAGACGCGCAAGCGTTTGGTTGCGCCCAAGGGCGGTAGGCGTGTTCATTTTTGTCATGGGAGTATAGACCTTTAATGGCTAGGCTCTGAACAGAGCGATGCCGTGGAAACCGGCACAGAACCAAATTGTTGCACCCCGCAGCGAATAATTATTTGAATGGTGAAAATTGGGGTGCATTTACGAAGCGGTAGTGGACATCCTATGCTAAGATTTCGCAGCTTGCGTGAAGGGACAAGGGTTTGAGAAATGTGTGTTTGGCGGTATTGTTCGGAACTTTGGTTGGTGCGAGCGGCTGCGCTTTGGTGGGAACTAAGCCAGTGAGCGCACCGATATCTCAAAAACCAGAATCCGGGGCTGTAGCCGTTTCTAAACCCCTGATGGTGTGGGATGATCTGCTTTCGCGGCCAAAGCCTCTGCCGGATACAACGGTAGCTTACGGGACAGACGCTTTACAGGTTGTGGATGTGTGGCGGCCAGTAGGAAGCGGACCTCATCCCGCTGTCGTCATGATCCACGGGGGGTGCTGGCAAACCGAAATCGCTGAACGCGATATCATGAACTGGATAGCCAATGACCTGCGCGCGCACGGCGTTGGCGTGTGGAATATCGAATATCGCGGAGTGGATCGCGGCGGTGGCTATCCCGGGACGTATCTGGATGTGGGCGCAGCGGCGGATATGTTTGCGGCAAAGCGCGCGGACTATGGCTTTCGAACCGACGCGCCGGTGGTGGTGATCGGGCATTCGGCGGGCGGGCATTTGGCGCTTTGGTTAGCGCGGCGGTCGGGGCTGGCGAAGGGTGATGCTTTGCGTCCTTCGACAGGCTCAGGACAGGCGGAGTTAAGAGTGGATCTGGCGATATCGCAGGGCGGGCTGCCTGATCTGCGTGCGCAGACAACGCTGCCCGATCATGGTTGCGGCACTGAAGCGGCGAGCGCGATGGCTAAAGGAGAGTTTGCGCGCACCTCTCCGCCGGAAATGCCCAAAGGGAGCGCGCGCGAATTGCAGTTTAACAATGACCTCGACAGCATCGCTCCGCCCAGCTTTGGAACAGCCTATGGCGCGGAAATGGTGACAACGCCCGGCGAAGGCCATGCCGAGTTGATCGCTCCTGAAACGATAAGCTGGGGCAAGCAGCGCGCGGTTATTTTGAAAGCGTTCGGCCTGAAGGAACCAAAGAAGTGAATTTGGCAGACGCACAGGCGCTCGACGCGGCAGACCCGCTGGCGACCTATCGCGTGCGCTTTGTATGTCCGCCCGGGGTGATCTATCTTGACGGTAATTCGCTGGGGCAATTGCCGATGGCGACGGTTACTGCGAGTGCGGATGTTATCGAGCGGGCTTGGGGTGAACGCCTAATCCGCAGCTGGAACGAGGGTTGGATCAATGCACCGCAACGCGTTGGCGGTATGATCGCGCCGCTGATTGGCGCAGATGCGGACGAGGTGATCGCGGCGGATTCAACTTCGGTAAACCTCTATAAGCTGATCGTCGCAGCACTCCGCCTCGATCCGTCGCGTAATGTCGTGGTCAGCGAAGCGGGGAATTTCCCGACAGATTTGCATGTTGCCGAGGGAGCGGTCGCGGCGGTGGCAGGCGCGCAACTTCGCGTAGTCGAACGTGGCGCGCTGCAAGACGCGCTGGGTGATGACACGGCGTTGCTGCTGCTGACGCATGTGCATTACAAAACGGCGCAGCGGTTCGATATGACGGCGTGGACAAAGGCCGCGCATAATGTCGGCGCTTTGATGTGCTGGGATTTAAGCCATAGTGCAGGCGCGGTTGCGGTGGAACTCAACGCGGCGGCTGCGGACTTGGCGGTCGGGTGCGGCTACAAATATCTAAACGGTGGCCCGGGCGCACCTGCGTTTATCTATGTGGCAAAACGGTTGCAGGATCGCTTGCACAATCCGCTCTCCGGTTGGATGGGCCATGCGGCACCGTTTGAATTTGCCGATGGCTATCAGGCGGCGCCGGGGATGAAACGCTGGCTGACCGGCACACCCTCGGTGTTGGGGCTTGCTGCGCTTGAAAGCGGGCTGGCCTTGTGGGAGGGCATTGACCTTAAACAAATCGAGGCAAAATCGGCGGCGCTGTGGGATTTATTCTACGCGGCTGGAACCGATGCTGGCCTTGAATGCATTACCCCCACCGACCCCGGCAAACGCGGCAGCCACATCTCGTTCCGCCACCGCCACGCCTATGAAATTGTTCAAGCCCTGATTGCGCGCGGTGTCATCGGTGACTTCCGCGATCCCGATATCTTGCGCTTTGGCCTGACGCCGATGACACTGTCACACGCTGATGTTTGGCGAGCAGGCAGAATGATGTGTGACATCATCGAGAACGGCGAGTGGCAAAATCCGGCATTTGCAGTCCGCAGTGCCGTGACCTGAATTTCTCTTGGCTGTGACACATATGTGTAAAATATTGTTTCTAACTTGAAACTGGAACAAGCTTGGCGATTCGGTGTTTTCGTCGGCTGCTATTGTTCGTTTCAGGATTGGATGCTGTTATGCTGTCGAGATTGTTTGAATCGCAAAACCGAAAAGTTGCTGACGCGGCGGAGCTCGCTCGTTTGCACGGCAAATATGGCGATATGCTGAAAAAAGAACTGCGCGCGAGGGTTGAACGGACAAAACCAGACCCACGCAGCCGCAAACATTGGCAACGGCTTTTGCGCAAAGTAAGTTAGCGAAACACTTAGGTCCTGACCCTAGCACCAAATTTTTTTAGATACCGGCGATCCCCCTGACCCAAGCCGGTATCGCATTGGCCCTCTTGCCGCGCCCCCCGCATGCAAGAGGGTCTCTTTTTTGTGCGCAGCATTTGCATTCGGTGGTGCAGAGCATAAAGTGGGCAGCACAAAATAAGCTAAAGCCAAAATCGGGGGAGAGAACGTTTGCGGCACATTGCGATTATCGGGTCGGGGCCTGCGGGCTATTATACAGCAGAGGCCGCGCAAAAGGCATTTGGTGATGATGTGCGCGTTGACATTATCGACCGGCTGCCGGTGCCATTCGGCCTGATCCGCTTTGGCGTTGCACCAGACCATCAATCGATCAAAGCGGTCTCGCGGCGGTATGAGGCGACGGCCTTGTCCGACAATGTTCGCTTTGTTGGCAATGTGACGGTGGGGACTGATGTCACGATTGATGAACTGACCGGGCTGTATGACGCGGTGGTGCTGGCGACCGGTGCGCCCAATGATCGGGCACTGGAGATAGAGGGCGATGCCCTGCCCGGCGTTTATGGCAGCGCGGCCTTTGTTGGCTGGTATAATGGCCATCCCGATTTTGCTGAGCTTGATCCGCCGTTTGCTGGCAAGCATATCGTCGTCATCGGCAACGGCAATGTCGCGCTGGATGTCGCGCGGATATGTTCAAAGACACGCGCCGAGTTTGCAGGGTCCGACATTGTCGGCCATGCGCTGGATGCGTTGGAGCTGGCAAAGACGGAGAGTGTGACAATCCTTGGCCGCCGCGGCCCGCATCAGATCGCGATGACGCCAAAGGAGCTGGGCGAGCTTGGCCATTTATCACGCGCTACGCCGGTGGTGGAACGCGGCGATTTGCCAGAGCTGGAGGCTGACGCTCTGCTCGAACCCGGGATACGCAAGTCAGTGACGCATCTGCGCGCGTTCGCCGCGATTCCCGAGGCGATGCATGCCGATAAAGACATCCGCATCGAGTTTGATTTCTTCGCCGCACCCGTGCGGATTGAGGGCGACGGCAAAGTTGAACGCGTCGTTATCGAACGCACACGGCTGGACGAAAACCTGAAAAGCATCGCCACGGGGGAAACATACACCATCCCCGCCAGCATGGTCGTCGCCTGCATCGGATACCAAACCCCGCCTATCGATGGCGTCCCCTATGAACATGGCCGTGGCCGTTTTGCCAGCGATCAGGGGCGGATACTGCCCGGGCTATACTGCGTAGGTTGGGCAAGGCGCGGGCCGACGGGGACGATTGGCACGAATAAGCCCGATGGCTTTGCCATTGTTGAGTTGATCGCGGAGGATATTGCGGGTGGAGCAGGCAAAGAAGGCCGCGTTGGCCTTGACGCGTTACTTGACCAGCGCGGTGTCCAAGTCGTCAAATTCAGCGACTGGAAAAAGATCGAAGAAGCCGAGGCCGCGCGGGCACGGGACGGCGCGCCACGCGAGAAGTTTGTGACCGTCGAGGATATGATTAAGGCGAGTGGGTGAGGAGGCTAATTAGTATTGTGTCCCCGAAATTTGAGGATATGATTAAGGCGAGTGGGTGAGGGGGCTAATTAGTATTGTGTCCCCGAAATTTCTCCCCGAAATTTCCCCGAAATTTCGTGTCCCCGAAATTCATAAACGGGCGGATAATCTCCCCAGCGCCCGCCACTTTGTAGGGCATGCACGATCCCGCTGAGCACGCGTCGGTCATCGACACGCTTTGCTCCTTTCACATTTGCGGGCAGCAGCGGCTCAATCCGCGCCCACTGACTATCTGAAAACCAAAAGAAATCCGCTATTGCCAATGCCTCCTCGATGGAAGCATTGAATCACAACACTAGGCCAATGGGAATCCTCTTATTGGGTCCGGACCCTAATAGTGCTTGTATTGGTTGCAGCCATAGTTACCTAGTTTGTATGCGGCGCTCCAGAAACAGGTCGCTGCGGAGAACTTTGTTCCTTCGGGGTTTATACAATCAACCCTAAACTTAACGCACACCAAACGGCTTTCAGTGAGCCAACCTTGATCAACCAGCACAGTTTGATCGAAATATAATCTCCTATATATATCAGCTTGTAACGCTAATTCTGTGCTGAAAAACGATCTTTTCCCTAAACCAAACCCGCAAAGTGCGGATTTAGTATTTGTGTCGGAAATTCTGCTTCGAATCCCAACACCGCTGCGATGGATCGAAGGGATTGAGTATGACTGCGATATTTACAGGACTTGGCGCAGGTTTTGCACGAAGTTCGGCTAATATACTGGGTTCAGCCGGTCAGCTGGGTAGCGCATCACAGGGTCGTTCAGGCGAAAGTGTTTCGGTTAACGCTGCAACCGGAAACCTGCTTATCTCGCGGCAAGATGAGTGGCTCGTGGGCCGAGGTCCTGATATTGGGATTTCGCGGACGTACAATAGTCTTGGAGAGTATTCAGACGGCGACAATGGCGACCAGTGGCAACAATCAACCACGCGCAGGGTTTATGGCTTAACGGGCACGCAGAATACCGCAGGGAGCACTATCAAGCGTTTAAGTGGCGACGGCTCCGTCATCACCTATACGTGGAATGCAACAAGTTCAGCCTACATCACGACCGACGGCGAAGGTGCGCATGATACGCTAAAGAAAATCGGAGCGGAATGGATATGGACCGATGGTTCGACGCAGTTCAGCGAGACCTACGAAGCGTCGGTTGCCAATCCGACCACAGTCTTCCGGATCAGGCGGATGCAAGATACCGAAGTTGGTGCTGGCGAAAATATACTTATATTCAGCTATTTAGCTAGTAGCGATAAGCTGGATAAAGTTACCACGGCTGATGGCAGTTGGACGCAATATGTCTGGTCCGGCAACAATATTTCGCAGGTGACGACGGGGTATGTCGATCTTGCAACATCAACCTCCAAAACACTGACGCGGGTCATTTATACATATGATGGTTCAAACCGGCTGAGCACAGTAACCACTGACCTTACGCCGGGCGATAACTCGACTGCCGATAACCAAAAATATGTGACGACCTATACTTACAAAGCGACCACTGGCTATCAGGTTGCTACCATCAGCCAATCTGATGGCTCGTTGTTGTCGATTAACTACGAATCTGCTCTGGCGACAGCGCGCGTTACAAGCCTGACACAAACAGTAGCTGCAGGTGATACGCGGGTAACAGCCTTTTCCTATGGCACGAACTTTACCACGATTACGGGAGCAGATGGGCAGATCACACGCCTTGACTATGATGCCAAGAAACAACTGACCAAGATAACCGCACCGCCAGCGACTGCTGGCGCTACTGCGCAAACGGTGTCGTTCCTTTATGATGCTTCGGGCAACGTCACTCGCGTAACGGACGCCAAAGCAAAAGCCACTAATTTTACCTATGATGCCAATGGCAACCAGCTTACTCTTACCGATGCAAATGCTAATGTCGTCACGCGGACATTCGGGCTTAAGAATGAGATCTTGACCGAGACGGTGACTGGCTCTGATGCAACGGGTGCAGCTGTCGCGCATACAACGCGCTATGCCTATGATGCCGAAAATCATTTGCGTTATGTCGTAAGCGCGGAAGGTTTTGTTACTGAATTTTATTATGACAGTTATGGCCAGAATTATTGGACGGTAGAATATCCGCAGGCTGCATACAGCCTGACTGGGCTTGCCTCGACTGCTAGTATAAGTGAGGCCTCACTCAATACTTGGCGAACAAGTTTTGATAATACCCGTTCAAAAGTAATCAACGTAGGTTTTGATGCTCGCGGAAACATGACTCAAAGCATCCAATATGGGCGGATGGAAAGTGCTTGGGGTTATGGATCCTATGCCGAAGGCTACCAAGCAAACTACTATACCTATGACCAAGCCGGGCGGCTATTGTCTCGCAATTATCAAGGTGAAGTAGCGGAAACCTTGGCTTATGATGGCTTAGGTCGCCTTATTGCATCCACAGATTTGAATGGCGGTTCGACAACTATCGTTTTCAACGATGCCGCGACCATCACCACCGTCACGACGGCTTCGGGTTTTGTTTCAACCAGCACCTATAACAAGGCTGGCGATCTGATCAGTCAGACCACAAGCGGCAGCTATGATCCAATAGCCACGTCGACCTATAAATATGATAAATTGGGGCGTCTGCGGCAGGTCACAGATGCGGCGGGCGGTAATAGCTATTATCTTTACGACAAAGCAGGCCGCAAGACCGCCGAGATCAACCATTATGGTTGGACTGTCGAATATCAATATGATGCGAACAATCGCATTATCGGCGAAGGCCGATACCTGAACGCGATATCAGCCGCGCATCTGGCAACGCTTGCCGATCCCAACAACAGCCTCGACATCGCGACCATTCGCCCTTTGGGTCACTATCTCGATATATGGCACTGGTCTGTATATGACAATGGTGGCCGATTGATCGAAACAATCGATGGCTCAGGCGGCGTTGCGAAATTTGAATATGACAAGTCAGACCGGCTGATCAAAACAACGAGCTACTTTAATAAGCTCACGCAAGTGCAGGTTGATGGCTTTAAAATCAATCCGCCCGCTGTGCTGACTGTACCGACTGCAAGTTCAACTAAGGATAACATCACCCGCAGCTTCTATGACAGCGATGGGCGCATGATCGGCGCGCTAGATGCGCTGGGATATTTGACCGAGATTGTCTATGATAATGCAGGGCAGAAGGTTGAGCAAGTCGCCTATGCAACGAAGACCACGTCAACCACGTCTGCGACCGACAGCTTTGCAGCTCTGCGTAGTACGGTTGCGCCAACAGCAGCAACCAACATCCGCAACCGCTACGTCTATGATGGCCAAGGGTTGCTGCGCTATACTGTCAACGCGTTGGGCGGCGTCACAAGCTTTGTCTACAACGTAGCTTCGAAACTGACGACCGCTACGCAGCATGCAGCGGTGATTACGACGACAACGACCGATTTCAGCTATGCCAACATCAAGGCTCTTGTCGCTGCGGTAGCCAATGCAACCAATGACCGCAGCACGGTGCAGACCTACGATAGCGCAGGCCGAGTGGCCAACAGCATCGATGCATCAGGTCTTGTCACAAACTTCACCTATGACAATCGTGGTCAGCTGATCAAAACCGTTGTCGGCAGTGGTGCAGAGGCGCGGACATCGCGTAGTTACTATACAGCAGGCGGTGACCTGCGCTTCACCGTCGATGCCGAAGGCTATGTGTCGCGTCTTGATTATGATGCCGAGGGTCGCAAGACTAGCCAATATATTTGGGCAAATAGAATTACAGTTAGTGATTCAACGACAACGTATGGCGTGGATGTGTTGACGCAAAGCGCTGGTGCTTGGATTGGCAATACTTACAGCTATTATGCCAATGGTGAGCTTTACAGTAGCTATGATGGCGAAGGCGTTCGCACCCTTTACAGCCGGTTTGCCAATGGGACTCTTGACGGTGTCTACACCGCTTATGGAACGGCAGATCAGGCGCTAACCCTTTATCGATACGACGGTGCGGGCCGCGTTACCTCTGAATACAACGCTTACGGCGAGACTGAAGGCACAATCATCCAATATGCCTTTGACGGCATGGGGAACCGGACGAGCATGACCGATGCCAATGGCAAGGTCACGACTTACACTTATGACAAGCTCGGCCAGATGCTGTCTATGACCGACGCTGCCGCTGGGGTAACATCGTATCAATATGATGCATTCGGTCAGGTGGTCAAAGCAACAGATGCGCGCAATAACGCGAGCTACAATTATTATGATAATCTAGGTCGCCTTTCGCTTAACCGTGACGCGGAAAGCTACTTAACCGAAACAAGCTATACAATATTTGGAGAGGTGGCGAGCGTAACACGGCGCTACACTAAGACTGCCACTGCCGTTAGCGTCACAGTGCTACCAACGACAACGGCCAACGCCAAAGATGCGACGACACTGTTTGTCTATGACAAGCGCGGGTTGGTAACAAGTACCAGCGACGCGGAAGGCTTCATTCAAAGCTATGGTTATAACGCCTTTGGCAACCGGATCAGCTCGACAGCAAAGTCCGCCACAACCGCGCTGATCGCTGGCGGAACAACAACATACGTCTATGACAAGCGCGGGCAGTTGATTTCAGAAACGCTGCCCATAGGTTCCTATAACGCATCTGGCGCGCTCGTTTCGTCGACGGTCACCAATACCTATACTTATGATGCGCGCGGCAACCGGACACAGATGATTGAAGCTGCGGGCCTCGCCGAGGCGCGTACTACAGGCTATGTATACGACAAAAATAATCGTCTGATCGAAAGCATTGGTCAGTCATTTTTGGGTCAGACCCCGCGCACATATTACAAATATGATGCGCGCGGAAACCTGACCGAGACGATTGAGCCATCGGGTGGGCGAACGATATTCTTCTATGATGATCTCAACCGCAAAGTGGTCGAAATCAATGCGCTGGGAACTTACAGCTCCTTTAGCTATGATGCTAACAGCAACATCACCAATGTACGCGTTTATGGCACTAAATTGGCCGCTTTGCCTGCCGAAGGTGGTTCAAAGGCAGAGGCTCCAGCTGTGCCTGGAAGCGCATTCCGTGAGACCGTGTTTACCTATGATAATCTCAACCGGATGCTGACCAGTGCGGTAACCGGAGTGAATAGCTACATTTTTGATGGCACCAACTATGTGTTGCAGGCGACCAGCCTGACAACGGCTTATCAATATGACGCAAATGGCAATGTTGTCAAAATGACCGATGCTAACGGTAACGCAACATTCAGCTATTATGACAAGCTGGGACGCAAAACCGCACAGGCGGACAGCGATCGCTATCTGACCACTTGGGCGTATGACAGCGAAGGCAATGTGCTCACGGAAAAGCGCAGCGCCAATCAGGCAAATGTTCCCGTCGTTGGAACGATCCCAACGGTCGTTGCAGACGCGGTGAATGATCGCACCACAACCTTTATCTATGACCGAAACGGCAACCGCACGCGTGAAACGCGTTCGGCGGTGCTTGTGCACAATGGCTCTGGCGCGACAAGCAGCGTTAGTGCCGCGATTA
The DNA here is from genome assembly GCA_031374785.1 of Sphingomonadales bacterium. Lineage (GTDB taxonomy): Bacteria > Pseudomonadota > Alphaproteobacteria > Sphingomonadales > Sphingomonadaceae > Sphingorhabdus_B. The sequence goes on from JANMGR010000001.1 coordinate 13,588, forward strand.
ACTATTTGTATAACGGCCTTGGCCAAGTGGTTCGCAAAACGGAAGCGACAGGCGACCAGATCAATTACACCTATGACACAGGTGGGCGCTTGACCAAGGAGCAGCGCGCCGCCTTTACGGCCTTTAACGGGACGGCGGTGACGCCAACAGTCGACTATTTCTACAACGGTATCGGCAATCTGTCGCGGACCGTGGCGGCAGGCGCTGGCGATGCTGCGGCGCGGGTGACAACCTATTTTTATGACGGCGATAAGCTGCATTATATGACTGATGCATCAGGCTTTACCCGCTATACTTGGTACGACATCAGCGGTCGGGCAACTTATGACTATTACACCCGTGTGAAGTCCGACGGCACACCCGACACGAGCTATAATGGCAATCTGACCAGCTATGATTTGCAGGGCCGTGTGTCTGCACAGTGGCAGGCCGATTACGCCGGTGGTAATTGGACGACCAGAGGACCTGTCACCAGCACCGTTTACAACGCTTATGGAGAGGTTGACTCGATCTCGATCGGCGGCGTGGTTATTCAACAGAACAACCAATATGACGCTGGTGGACGTTTGATCGCCAGCAATGCGGGCGACGGCATTTGGAAATACTTCGGCTATGACGGCAATGGCAATCAGACGGTTGCGATCACCTCTGCCGGTGCCAATCTGTCGGGGCAGGGCTTTGCCGGCGCGTTGTCGCTTGTTGGCCAAAGCAATGTTAATGCCACCTATACCCGCTATGACGCGCGCAATCTGGCTACATCCGTGGTCGAGGAAGGGCGTCAATTGTCGGCGACCGGCGCTTTGCAGACACTGACGACATCGCGCGGCTATAATGCTTTTGGAGAAGTAGCCTCTGAAACAAACGCAATTAATGCGACGGTTAATTATACCTATAATACTATGGGCCGAATGATCCGTTCGGCAAGCCCGGCTGTCCAAATCACACTAGAGAATGGTAAGGCCATATGGATCAAGCCATCCGAAGATTATTATTACGACGCCTCTGGGCGCTTAGTGGCGACGCGGGATTCCAATGGCAGCTATGCCGAGACTGGTGTAGATGCAGCAACCGCGACGTCGAAAGCCGCCAATAGCGGTAACCTAAACAGGCTCACCTTGCTCGCTGGCACCGGCTATGGTGGTTCGCAAGCGCAGATCCGGACTGAAACGCACGCGGACGGCGGCGTCAAAACCTTTGGCTTCGACATCCACGGTGATTTGCGCAAGATAACTGACGAGATAAACCGCGTTACCCTGCAAAGCTTTGATGTCATGGGCCGCGTGACACAGATAACCAAATCGGGCGGATTAACTGATAGTTTTGCCCATGATGGTCTGGGTCAGCAAATTCGCCATTGGAACAATCAGCTTAATCCCGGCAATGCAGACAATGGCCTGACCGGAGAGGCCGAACGGACCGATTACGATATCCAAGGCCGCGTTATTTCTACGCGCGCCTTTGGCGGCGACATTACCTCGGTTGCCTACACTTGGAACAGCGGCATCGTCACAACGGGAATGGGCACATTTGGTGGCTGGACCGAAGTAACCACTTTCGCAAATACAAGGACAATGACCGAGGCGACCGACATTTTCGGGCGGATCACATCAAAGACCGATCTGGGCGATAATGGCGGGCGTGTGACCAGCTATGTCTATGACGTGGCCGGACGTATGACCACCGCGTCGACGGGCGGGCTTGCCGCAAATTATGTCTATCTGAACACTGGAATGCTGGGGCGTATTTATCAAATTACATCGAGTTCGGTCCAGATTGAGGAGACCGTTTATTATGGCGATGGGCAGCAGACCCAGGTTGTAGTTGGCAATAGCACTACCACGACCAACCGCGGTGCGGATTACAGCTATAATGCCGTGGGCAACCGCCTGACTGAATATGGCACCGATGCCTATGCTATCTTCAATACCTATAATGATGGCAGGCCTGACGAAAACTACACGTCGAGCGCCGTCTGGAAAAACCAGACTGCAACTTATGATACTCTTGGTCGCCTCAAAACATGGGTGGAGGGCGGAACCGCAAGTTCGCCTGCAGCCAGCATCGCCAATGAATATGACGCCAATGGTAATATCCGCCGGACGTTGACCAACTATGCGACCCTCGACCAGTATGGCAACCCCGTTGCCGCCCCGCCAAAGGATTTCTGGTTCCGCTTTGATTCAATGAACCGTTTGGTCACTGATAAGGGCCGTTTGTCGGGCGCAGTAGGAGCTGTTGGCACCACAATCGTTCGCGGTTATGGCGATTATACCGGCAATGGCGGACAAGACATCCAGTATAATGCTGCAGGCGAACGCGTCGCTGTGCTGACCACACAATATAATTATGGCTATGATGATGGTCAGGGGAATTATTCTCCAGGTAGCTTTAACGAGCTGCGCGAAAATTACATTTACGACCTTGCCGGGCGCTTAAGCCAGATTACAGAGACCTATGGCGCAGCTGTCGAAGAAACCTATTATGGCAGCTATATTCCCAATGGCACAATCCCGGCGGCCCCGGCCACTGGCGGCAACCTACGCTCCCTGTTCGGCTACGACCTTATGGGCCGCCAGACGAGCCAGACCGATTATGCTTATGGCACCACGGTCGCCTATAGCCGCACCGCAAACTACGACAGCAGCGGTCGCCTGCTTAGCGATTACACCTCGACCAAGAAGGGCAATGACACCTTTACCAGCTCGACCACTTATGGTTACGGCTATGGCATTGACTATGCGCTGGGTCAGGTAACCTCAGTCTATAGCGTAAATTATAAGAACGGCAGTGATAGCCAAGCCGCCGACACCTCGACTGGCACGGAATATGTCTGGTGGGACGGTGCTGTGCAATCCAAGATCACGCATGATGGCGATACCGGCAATTACAGCAACCCGATCTATTACACCAACTTCAGCTATGACGCACAGGGCCGCTTAACCAGCGCGACCGTTGGCGATTATCTTAGCCGTTATGTGGGCTTCACCAATGACGAGGTTGGTCAAATCATCCGCCGTGATGAAAGCCGCCCCGGCACTGCGCCCAGCTATCAAACGGGCAGCCCGCATGAAGTGTGGTACCGGTTTGCTGGACGGCAGCTGGGCTATACCGGCAACAACGGCAGC
>JANMGR010000030.1:0-25026 GCA_031374785.1 Sphingomonadales bacterium
CTCGATGCAAAGGGTCTTTCGATGACCCTGAAGCAGGCGAAAAAGTGGGTTGAAAAAGAGCGTAAGGAAGTTTGGGACATCCTTGATGAGGTGATCCGCGAACATCCCGTCATGCTCAACCGCGCGCCGACGCTTCACCGCCTTGGCATTCAAGCGTTCGAACCTGTCTTGATCGAAGGCAAAGCGATCCAGCTTCACCCGCTGGTCTGCGCCGCGTTTAACGCCGACTTTGATGGTGACCAAATGGCCGTCCATGTTCCGCTGAGCCTCGAGGCGCAGTTGGAAGCACGCGTGCTGATGATGTCGACCAACAACATCTTGTCGCCAGCAAATGGTAAGCCGATCATCGTTCCTTCGCAGGATATGGTCCTTGGCCTGTATTACCTGTCGATGGACCGCGAAGGCGAGCCAGGCGAGGGCATGTTGCTGTCCGATATGGCCGAAGTGCATCAAGCAATCGAGGTTGGTGCCGTTACGATGCACTCAAAAATCACTAGCCGCGTTCCGCAAACTGGCGAAGACGGTGTCGAGCGCATGGTGCGTTACGAAACCACGCCGGGCCGTATGTTGCTGGGCGAATGCCTGCCAAAATCGCACAAGGTTCCGTTCGAAACCGTCAACCGCCTTCTCACCAAAAAGGAAGTGGGCGACGTTATCGATCAGGTTTACCGTCACACGGGTCAGAAAGACACGGTGCTGTTTGCCGATGCGATCATGTCGCTGGGCTTTAAGCACGCGTTTAAGGCTGGCATCTCGTTCGGTAAGGACGACATGATCATCCCGGAAGAAAAGGTCGGTCTGGTCAACGAAACCAAAGCCGTTGTTGCCGATTTTGAACAGCAATATCAGGACGGTCTGATCACACAGCAGGAAAAATACAACAAAGTCATCGATGCCTGGTCTGGCTGTGGTGATCGCGTTGCCAATGCGATGATGGAAAAGCTGAAAGCCACACCAAAGGACGAGAATGGGCGTGAAGCTCAGATCAACTCGATCTATATGATGGCGCATTCTGGCGCGCGTGGTTCGCCAGCGCAGATGAAGCAGCTGGGCGGGATGCGCGGTCTGATGGCCAAGCCATCAGGCGAGATCATCGAAACCCCCATTATCTCGAACTTTAAGGAAGGCTTGACCGTCCTTGAGTATTTCAACTCGACTCACGGCGCGCGTAAAGGCCTTGCCGATACCGCGTTGAAGACCGCGAACTCGGGTTATCTGACTCGTCGTCTTGTTGACGTGTCGCAGGATTGCACCATTGTTGAAATCGACTGCGGCACCGAACGGGCGCTGGAAATGCGTTCGATCGTGCAGGGTGGTTCGACTATCGCGTCGCTCGGTGAGCGCGTGCTGGGCCGAACCACTGCTGAAGACATCATGGGTGCAGATGGCAAAGTCTTGTTCGCAACAGGCACCTTGCTTGACGAGCCGATGATTACCGCGATTGAGGAAATCGGTCTGCAAGCGCTGAAGATCCGCAGCCCGTTGGTTTGCGAATCAAAGGTCGGCGTTTGCGCGACGTGCTATGGTCGCGATCTTGCCCGCGGTACGCCGGTCAACATCGGTGAAGCGGTCGGCGTTATTGCTGCCCAATCCATCGGTGAGCCGGGCACACAGCTGACGATGCGCACATTCCACATTGGTGGTGCGGCGCAGCTCAATGAAACGTCGAACCTTGATGCGTCGGCCGATGGTATCGTGAACTATCGCGATCTGCCGTCGATTGTTGATAAAAAGGGCCGCCGTGTTGCGATGGCGCGCAGCGGTGATCTTGCCATTATCGGTCATGAAGGCCGCGAGATGGAAGTTCACCGTCTGCCATTCGGCGCGACGTTGCTGCTTGCCGAAGGTGCAAAGGTCAAGATCGGTGACCGTCTGGCGGAATGGGATCCATTCACCATGCCGGTCATCACAGAAAAGGGCGGTATCGTTAAGTATCAGGACCTGATCGAAGGCCAGACGCTGATCGAACAGACCGACGAAGCAACGGGTATTTCCCAGCGCGTCGTCACTGAATTCCGCGGCATTGCCCGTGCGAAAAAGGAAGATCTGCGTCCGCGCCTGACTTTGCTGGATGATGATAGCGGCGAAACCGCGCGGTATCTGTTGGCTGTCGGCACCATGCTGTCGGTTGAGGATGGTGCACGCGTCGAAGCGGGCGATGTTCTTGCTCGTGGAACCCGCGAATCGGCCAAGACCCGGGACATTACCGGTGGTCTGCCGCGCGTTGCGGAATTGTTCGAAGCGCGTAAGCCAAAGGATTGCGCGGTTATCGCCAAAATCTCTGGCCGTGTCGAATTTGTTCGCGACTATAAAGCCAAACGCAAAATCGCGATTGTGCCCGAAGAAGGCGATCGGATTGAATATCTGATCCCCAAATCCAAGGTGCTTGACGTGCAAGAAGGCGATTTCGTCCGCAAGGGCGATAACCTGATTGCAGGGTCACCTGATCTGCATGACATCCTTGAAGTCATGGGCGTTGAAGCTTTGGCTGAATATCTGGTCGCGGAAATTCAGGAAGTGTACCGTCTGCAGGGCGTGAAAATCAACGATAAGCACATCGAAACGATTGTTCGTCAGATGTTGCAGAAAGTTGAAATCACCGATGGCGGCGATACGACTTTGTTGGCCGCTGAACAGGTTGACCGCGAAGAAATGGATGCGATCAACGCGAAGCTTGCGCCAAATCAGCAGCCTGCGGTTGGTAAGCCCGTATTGCTGGGCATCACCAAAGCTTCGCTGCAAACGCGGTCGTTCATCTCGGCGGCGTCTTTCCAAGAAACCACCCGCGTGCTGACGCAAGCGGCGGTTGAAGGTAAGAAGGACATTCTGACCGGCCTGAAGGAAAACGTGATCGTTGGTCGCTTGATTCCGGCAGGAACAGGTTCAGCGATGAACCGCCTACGCGTTGCCGCAAACAGCCGTGATGCTGCGCTTCGTGCCAGTATGAAAAAGCTGCAAGAAAGCCTGATCGCACCAGAATCGGCAGCAGAAGAACATGCAGCGGAACTGGCACAAGGCCCAGAAGCAGCAATTGGTGACGATGTCTTGGCAAAGGTTATTGCCGATGACTTCACCACTGATGATGCAGCGATTGATGATGTTGTAGCGGCTGACGACGCGTAAACGTTACCTACCCGAACAAACAAAACCCCGCTGGAAGCAATTCCGGCGGGGTTTTTATTTGGTCGGGCTTGCGTGCGTTTTACATACACTCACACAAAAACCGTTGGTGCTGAGTAGCTGCTGAGCGAATGCGAACTAGCGTATCGAAGTGCCGAGTGCGCAGACCGCCCTTCGATACGGCACCTCGCTACGCTCGGCACCTACTCAGGGCAAACGGATTTGGAGCGTCCAATATAAAACAGAATGACACTATGCTATCCCGCCGACCGCACCCTATCGATGATCGCACCCGCCCGAGCCCGTAAAGCTTGCTCGTCCGTCTCGCCAATCACCGGTTCGACGCTGACATTTGCAGACGCCGATATGTCGCGCACCGCGACCCGTATCGAGGCGATACCAGGAAGTTTGCCCAGCCAATTTGGACGAAACAGGTTTTTTCGAAGTAGGGTGAACCGGTCAATGGCTGACAGCGGTTTTGCCGGACCACCCAGAAAAATGATCTGACGAAGCGGAACCGGTCTATCTTCCGGGCTGCTAAATGGCGCTGCAATAACTTTGACCCGAGGATCATTGGGTAAGGGCAGTGTATCGTTGCCGAAAAACCATCGCCCTACGGATGGAAAAAGGCGAATACCCGGTCGTCCCAGAATAAGGTTCCAGCCATTTTTATCTTTGTCCGGCACAACTACAGAAAGATCGTCGGACATAAACTGCGCCCCCTCCGCACTCAGCGCCGCAGTTAGCGATGATTTACCAGCGCCGCTTACTCCACAGATCAAAACGCCTTTGCTATCGATGGAAACGGCGCATCCGTGGAAAGGGAGCAGGCCCCGCCACGCCAGTAGCAGCGCACTAACGGTGCTGTAAAATGGCCACGGTAGTGTGCCGTCCCATTTTGGTCCGCGATAATATTCAATCCGGTTGCCGTCGAACACGTCAAAGATGGCGATGCCATTCCATTCAAACCGGAAACCATCGGCGTAAATAAAACCCCGATTGATGCGCTCTATAGGGTTGCGTTCGGTCAAATGCGCCGTTTTACAGACGATAATGTCGGCGCGCTCTTCGGCAAAGCCAGCGCTGGCAAAATGCTTTAATTCAATATCGGATTGCCAAAGCAGGCCAAATGACCGCGCCCAATATTGTCGCGGTTCCAAGCTCATTCAACTGACTGGATTAGTCTCTTGGTCTGAAAATCTGCTAGGACACGGTCAACTGCTGCCGCACATTGATCGCCGGACACCTCATAACGCCCGGTTAAAATGCTGATGATATTTTCAGCGCTGGTTGGTTGCTCTAGCGCATTCCAGACATCGGTAGCGGTCTTGTTCAACGAAACGTATGTGCCACCTTCAAAATCGAGCATGACAAATGCATCGTCGATTTGCGTTCCAACCCAATGGTCATTCCGCTGCCACGTTGTCGCATTCATTTTCACACACTCCCGAAATTGTCCAAAATAAAGGAGGCAATTTGCTGCTGCGACCCTGCAACATCACCCATTGTCATCGAGATTTCGTATATCGGCAAAGCGCGGCAATGCAACATTGTTTGCGGCAATAGTTCGGCCTCCAGTCCCAATATGGCTGGAATTTTCGGGCGATGTCGATTTTTCAAAAGTGCCTCGATTGCATCGGCGCCTTGCAATCGATTGATGCGCGGTTTGGCTTTTTCCTCTGCAATACGCAGTATGATGATCGCAGCCAATTGTGCGTTCTCAACCTGAGATGACGAAGGGACTTTGATTTGCGTTCGTGGCGCGGCCACACCATGTGTTCTGAACACAATAGCCGATAGCCCGCTAACCATAGCTTTGTTCTCGTGCAATTTCAGCCAGACACTATCATCGCCAACCAGACGACCTCCAGCCTGTATCAAGCTTGCGGCCAGAGTAGATTTGCCGACACCCGACGCTCCCGCAATCGCGAGCGCCTGTTCCATTCCAGCAGGCACTATTCCGGCTGCATGCAGCATGATTCCGCCACGCATCCACATTAACATCGGCAAAGCTGTGGCAATCAGCAGTGCGCTAACGTCGCGGTGATCAGCACCGCTATAAGGTTCAATATAAAGATGCTCCGGTGAAGGTGCATAATAGCGTGCAACACCCGTAGCATCGAACAGCAAAGCTTTGCCATTGCGGCTATATGGGCCCCTTACAGCGTGCACGTTTCCGATGGAGCTATCGCCTGCTGCAATCGCGATGTCAGCATTAGACACTATTTGTGCAACCTGAATTCCACCGGGAATTTCGAATTCCGATATGATGTTGAGCCCAAAAGCGCGATAGCCAAAAAGCACCGTCATGATACAGTTCCTATCGCCACAACATACGCGCTTGTCGAGCAAGCAGTTCGCTGTGCTTCCCGTGTTTGCAACATTGCGCTACAGCTGCGCTATGAGTGTTTTTGCCGAAATTATCCGTATGAGCGTTAGAATCATCCAATTGGTATTTTTGGGGCTGGAACTGCTCGTGCAAATTGCACGTGCAGCTTGGACTGTCCGCTTTGTGCCGTTTAAGCAATATAGCGCGACGCTTAAAAACGATGCTCTGTCTCAGCCTCCACCAGTGCAGTTGGCACGCGATCTACGCCGGATTATCAATTTGGTTTCGTCCATACTGGCTGAACGGTCCAGATGCCTGATCTGCGGCATCGCTGCCAAAAGAACCTTAACGCGGCGAGGGTATAGTTCCGAGTTGTCCTTTGGTATTAATCCCAAAGCAACGTCGATGGTGGCGCATGCTTGGCTGGTCGCAGGTTCGGTCATAGTAACGGGCAGAGGCGAAAAAGCGAAGTTTGAAGAGGTTGTGCGGCTGTAGCTGCGGTTTTGGTGACTGGCTATACAACCCTGCCTTTGTCCAGTTCGATAACCTTATCTGCACCGTCGCGAATAGACGCTTGATGCCCGATCAGGATAATCGTTATGCTGCCGTGGAGCGCCGCTATGGCTTTGCGGACAGCATCGCCATTTTCCGGATCAAGTGCGCTGGTTGCTTCATCAAGGATCAGCAAAGCCGGACGACGCAATAACGCGCGGGCGAGTGTGATGCGCTGGCGTTCGCCGCCCGAAAGCCGCATCCCGCCATCGCCAACAATGGCATTCAACCCGCCGGGCTGGGCCAAAACAAATTCGGCGGACGCCTGCCCAAGCACTTCGACCAATTCTGCGTCTGTTGCATCTGCTTTGCCCCATAACAGATTGGCACGGATGCTGTCGTGCATAAGAACAGGCGACTGTTCGACATACGCGACTTTTTCTCTCCAGCCTTTGCGGTTTGTACCTTCCAAGCGGATGTCATCGATCCAAATAACGCCGCTATCAGGCTCCAGCAAACCCATCACTAAATCGGCAAAAGTGCTTTTTCCTGACCCAGATTGGCCATAAATCGCAGTTGTTGTGTTGGCGGAGATTGTGACTGACACGTTGTTCAACGCAAGCGTATCACGATTGGAATACGAAAAGGAGACGTCGGAAAGCGTGATCGTGTGTTGAAAATCCATTTCCTGTGTAACGCTCATTGGCTCGGCATGACGCTGTGCATCATTGATCAGTGCATGCACATCTTCAAGCGCTGGCAAGGCATGCAAAGCATGATTCCAACTCTGTTGAATTGCAGCCAACATCGGGGCCAAGCGCATGAAGATCAGCAACAAGGGCAGCAGCATCGTTAAAGGCATTTTCCAAAGCATAATCGCAACATAGGCCAGTATCGCCAGCAAAAGTGCTGCACCAATCTGGATCACTGCTTGGCCGGTTGCTGCGTCGCGTGAATAAGATATTTTGGTTTGGCGGACGGCGTTTATTGCTGAAATGAAACTTCTATCCAGCATCCCCTCATTGCCAAAAATCTTCGCTAGCCTAATCGATGATAAGCCTTGCTGCACATGGCGGTGCAGATCGCGATTTGCGTTATTCAGAACGCCGCCATACTGCGCCGCCCGCTTGCGAAAACCTGCCATTAATAATAACGTCAGCGCGGCCAAAGCGAGCGCCATCAAGGTGGTATACAATGAAAGATATAAAGCCGCCAAAACATAAACCATAACCATCAACGCATTGGCGAAAAGGCTAATGATCTGATCAAAACCAATGCCTACAACTGCGATATTGGTTGTTAAGATGGCGTTGTGGTCGCCTGCGCGTTGGCCTGAAAGCCATCGCCACTCCGCTCCTAGAAGTGAGGAATAGCAATACCGACGCAATTGATCAACCAGTTGGTGCTGCATCTTCATTCTAGTTTGACCAAGCATAAAAATAAGCATTGTGCGGATCACGACCAAAGCAACGAACAGAGCAAGCAGCATCGGAATACTGTTAGCCAGCCCGATTTGATCAAGCACATCGCCGCCAAAGCTGCTGGAGTTTCCCGGGTTAATTGCACTCAATAACGGGACCAACATCACTATCCCTATTCCGTCGGTGAGTGCACCCGCGATCATTAACACGATTAGTAACACCAATTTTCTAGGCGGTACGTTGCGTATCAGGTCGCTCAGGGTCATCCAGTTGTGCGGCATTGGCGGTTTATGATCACTCACTATTAAAACCCTCCCCCTCACTACGACCAGAGAGTGTTGGCGACATGGCTCGCTTAATGTTAAACGCTAAAAGATGACACCGCATTTGACACCCAATTCTTTTTTTAGAGTCAATTGAGGTATGTCCCCACTTAGAAAATTATTGCGCTCAAACGCTGAAATAATTCCGGGAGTGATAGGGCTTTGGAGTGCAATACGGAGCAGACTTGATCCGCATGAAAGGGCATTGCGACGTGTGCAGGCGCTATCTCCTGGTTTGTTGTTGCAGCCATCACATTATACCCGTGCTAATCGCTATCCATGGCTGTTCAATTTTTTTAAGCGGAGTTTTTCCTAAGGGCGGAGCTCCTCGAATATTATCATATGGCTGCGCGACCGGAGAGGAACTATTTTCTCTCGAGTCTTATTTACAAGACGCAGCATTTGTCGGCATCGACATTAATCCTCGCAATATTTCGATGTGCAACGGCGAGCTTGTGAAGCGAGGCAAGCAAAGCCTGATGCAATTTCGCTGCGCAGGCTCTCCAATAGACGAAGACACTGAAAGCTATGACGCGATTTTATGCCTTGCTGTGCTTCGCCACAGCGCTCTGGATGCGAACATCCCGGATAGTTGTTCCGACTTTATTGATTTCGCAAATGTCGACCAACTGGTAACCGAACTGTCACGCTGTATAAAACCTGGCGGCTATTTGGCCATATGGCACAGCCATTTCCGTTTTGCCGATATGTCAGCTGCCGTGCAATTCACCCCCGTTTTATCGTATGAACGGCAGGGCCGTCCCGCCCGTCCATATTATGGACGAGATAACCGCCGCCTTGATTGCGGGGGCTATTGCGATGCTGTTTTTCGAAAACAGAATTAAAGCTTAAGCTTAGGCTGCTATAAACCAACCGGTAAAAACCAATCGCGGTTCCCCTGATTGCACACGCGTAACGCGGTGCTCTGATCTATGATCGACCTCAAAAATCAATAAGTCGCCGGGATCGGCAGGATAATGCCGAAACAGCGGCTGCTTGCTTTTGCTATCGCGCATTTCAAACGCGCCGCCTTCGTAGTGGCGGGGCCGTAAATGCAACGTCATACCAAATTCATACCGCAAGTGCACTACAGTATCGCGGTGCCAGCTAAGATGGTCCTCACCGCCTGCGCGCGTTTCCACCAAACGACCTTCAATACTGCCTTTTGAGGTGCAACCTGTGACTGTCTTGAACCAGTCAAGTAATATGGGCCGGTTCAAAACCAATTCGATTGCAGCGCCGATAATGGACGGCCGTTCGATCCAGCGGTGCCCAAGATGCTCAACAGGATCGGATACGAAATTGGCCTTGGCCGCAGCATTTGCAAACTGGTTCAATAATTCTGGGGCTATCGCTTTCCTGCACAACAATGTCCGCTGATCTGTGTAAGTGGGCTTCATGTTTTCAGCGAATACAGAGATTTGTGTGCTGGTTTTACCAACCACAAAATAAGAAGCTTCTGTTCTATGCATTCTGTGGAGCTAAAGTGCGTATAGCATAAACGAAACCAATTTCGTCAAACGGCTAGGTTAAAAACCAGTGCCGCTAAAGCATGGGGTTAGGAATTCTGGCAATCCGGAAAAGGACTGCCACCAACGTCGTTGCCAAAGCCCGGAGAGGCGTTTGTTTCCTGCACTTCCAATTCACGGATTTCTGGTTCGACCCAATCCATTTTTTGCTCATTTGCAGCCATATTTCGTCCTTAGCATTGTTGCTTGCATATAATGCCTAAAATTTAGAATCACACATATTTATTTTTTGAACACGGCTGCTATCGCTGCTCTAAAGCTGAGATGAGCAAAGAATCAGACTTATTGATTGTTCTGGAAAGTGCACCTCTTGCATAGGTTCGCCGACCAAAAGAATCAGTGTATCTCCCTAGCATATTTATATTACCGGACCGATCCGCATATCGGCAGAGGGAAGCAGGGGCGCATTGTCTTTGACGTTTACCGACTGGAGTTATAGGGTCCGAACCCAATAAGAGGATTCCCATTGGCCTAGTGTTGTGATTCAATGCTTCCATCGAGGAGGCATTGGCAATAGCGGATTTCTTTTGGTTTTCAGATAGTCAGTGGGCGTGGATTGAGCCGCTGCTGCCCGCAAATGTGAAAGGAACAAAGCGTGTCGATGACCGACGCGTGCTCAGCGGAATCGTGCATGCCCTACAAAGTGGCGGGCGCTGGGGAGATTATCCGCCCGTTTATGGCCCCAAAAAGACGCTTTATAACCGCTTCGTACGCTGGGCCGAGCGTGGGATATGGGAAGGCATCTTCAGTTCGTTTGCCGGAGCTGAGGACATTCCCGACCGGCTTTTTATCGACAGCACCTGCATCAAAGCACACCGGACAGCCGGAGGTGCAAAAGGGGGCCTTGGCCAATGGTATCGGCCAGACACGCGGGGGCAGGAACTCCAAGGTCCACGCCATCTGCGATGTGAAAGGGCGGCCCTGTGTTTTGCTCATAACCCCGGGAAATGTGCACGATATGAAGGTCGCCAAGCAGTGTATCGCTGCCATGCCGCCCTCTGCCGAACTGGTTGGTGACAAGGGTTATGACAGCAATGACCTGCGCCAATGGCTCGCCGAGCGTGGCACAACGGCTGTCATCCCGTCCAAGCGAAATCGGAAAATCCAGCTTGAGTGCGATGCCCAAATCTACAAGCAGCGCAACGTCGTGGAACGCATGTTCTGCCGCTTCAAAGACTGGCGAAGGGTCGCAACACGCTTCGACCGCAACATCAAAACCTTCACGGCAACCATCGCCATCGCTGCTACCGTCATCTGGTGGCTCTAATGAAACCGGACCCTAGTGTTGCAACCGCCACAAGAGTAAAAATTCCGCTGTAATCGCAGTCAATTGCACTTCGTTGGCCTCATGAACATTGATGGGGCCGCGCGCTGCAACACTTTGCAGCGTTAGGTCTAGCCAATCCAAATCAAGCCAGTCATCGACATCGGCTTTGCGGAAATGCGGGATGCGCTGCCGCGCTGCATCCGCTTGACGTTGTAGCCGAGCATAATGATCGGGCGATGCTGGCATGCCGCTGCTGCGCAATCGGATCGCATCGGGCAAGTGCCCGGCCATCATGTCGCGTGCAATACCCCGGTCTGCGCCATTTTCGGTCAACATCTGCATCGGAAACCCGGCGAACAGTCGCAGCAAACGAATGTCGCGATAGGGGTGTGTCATGCGAACGGCACCCGGATAAAATTCATTCGGATGGGCCAGCGCCTTTTCTATTCCCGGAATATATCCCAGCAATTCGTTCGGGCTCGGCCAAATGAAATCGGCTGGCGTCGCGGCATCGGCTGCCCTAATCTGATCAGGCAAGTTTGCAATACGATGCGCTGCTAATCGAACGTGGAAAGCTGTGGTTTCGTCCACCGCAGGGCGGACATCTTGGGTGAAGCGCAGCATACGTCCAATGATAGAACGCATTTGCCGCATCGGGCTATGGCTCGGCAGCCGTGCAGTGGCGCTCATTTCGCCAAAGGTACCGTCGATGATCAGTGTTGCTCCGGCATCCTTTGCCGCAATCTGGAATGCATCGGTCAGGCAATGCCGGTTGGGCAGTATCGGCCCGCTGCCTCCGGTCAAAATGGCATCTGGCGGGCGATAAATATTGACATCATGCGCGGGAAAAATATGGCGGCTGGTCATGCCTACAGTCTTGGCAACCATATCGGCAAAGCGGGATTCATCGGCGATGCCACTGTCCGGTGGCGCCACCGAAGTGAGAGCAAGCAACTCGGTACCTGGCCGGCATTCCCCAGCAGAAAGCCATGTTAGCAAAGATGAATCGAGACCGCCGCTGAGCATTGGTGCGACCTTTTTGTTGCGGGCAAGCTTACTGCGCAAAATGTGGCGCAGCAGCGTTTCGGTTTCCGCAACTGCATCGGCGTAACTGCCTCTCCAGCGTGGCTGCTCAATCAAAGCGCGCGCGTAATTTTTAGTGACGGCTCCATTCGTTTCGATGACCACAGTTGCGCCAGCCTCTAGCTGGTAGACGTCTTTTAGCATCGTTGAGTCGCCACGCCATGAACGGATATTGGCGCGCCCCATAGGGAACAGCAGTCCCGCATCGTCGACCGCATTGCCGACCCAGCCTAAACGCGCCAACACAAACAGATTAGGTGCAACTGCAACTCGGTTTCCCCGCACCGCATAATGCAACCGGTCGCGTTTCGCCGCAGATAACATCAGCGTAAGCCGGCCATTTAGCGCCCGGTGCACCAACGACCATTCACCAACAAGTTTAGAAGGTAGTTCGCCGCCAAATCGCCCCAGCGCTGCTTCAGCTAAAGCAGCAGCAGGCACATCACAGTTTAATCCAAGCGTCGCGGCGAGAGTTTCGGTTTCTTCCACTTCACCGACCAGCACTGTAAATCCTGATGCACTCTCGTGACTTGATATGGTGAGCGGGAAATGCGCGTCATGCCCGGCTGCGTTCCACGATTGCGGTTCTGTAACTTCAGGTAAGCCGAGTGCTTGCGCATCGCGCGCATCAAAAGGCGCACCGTCCAAATTGAACAGCCCGTATATCCCGCTCGAACGCTGCGTATCTGTCCTATAAATGCCCATTGCCGCCGCATGACATCGGTGACGCGGCGACGAAAGCTTTTTCTGTTTGTTCGCATTCAATAGGTCGCTAAGCGCAGGAAATGGCTGAAACCTTTGAACTTGAAACGCGCCGTGCCATCCGCGTTGCAATGGCGCTTCGCAGTTATGACGAAGACACTGTCAGGCTGGGCGACATCGACATTCGCGGCTATGATTGGCTAGTATCTGCACATAAGGGATTGTTTGCTGCAAATTTGAGCGGCGCGAAATGCGTTCTTTATGGTTGGTTTTTCGGTATTTGCCGAGACGGCAGCGACCTGTTTCTGTTTGAAAACTGCGCGATGCGAGATCGGTCGCTGGCGCTTGGCCGCATTATCAAACTGACAATTTCGACGGGCGTAGTTTCAGATCCGGTTGTATTGGTAAAGGGCTTGGACGCCAACTGTCACCAGATTGCCATCATCGATGGGCTGTTATGTGTCGTTGACACCGCAAACCAGTCGATATTGCGCTACACCCGCGACGGCCAATTGGTCGATGTCAAAACGCCGTTTCCAATTGCGCCAGTGACTGACCATAGCGGCGCATATTTGCACATTAATTCGATTGCCAAAATCGGTGACCGGATCGCGGTCATGCTGAACAATGTGCAGACTGTGCCGGAAAAATGCAGCGAGCTTGCCTGGCTTGATGCCGATTGGAACCTGTGCAGCCGCGAACCGCTTGACGGCCATTGTTGCCACGATATCGTCGTAGATGAAACGGGTGTTATTTGGCATTCCGCATCCAATACAGGCGAACTGATGGCCTCTGATGGTCGGCGGGTAAAGATTGCAAGCGACAGGATGACTCGCGGTCTTGCGTTTTCGGCTGATGCCATAATCGTTGGCCTATCAAGCTTTGGCCCGCGACAAAATCGCGATGCTCTGCCCGGTGCAATCGTCGTACTGGATAAAGAGTTCACTCGGCTTGCAGAATTTGAACTGGATGGCCCCCCTGCCGATATCATTGCCATTTAAGGCGGGGCTGATAGTAAGTGCGGACTGAAGAAACAGCTTTTAACGGAATCCACAGATGTTTTCGCCCATCACGCAAATCCAAACCGAAGGCGAAAAACGGCTTACCGTGGGTCAAGAACTTGACTTAGTGCAGGCTGCTTACAAAAAAACACCCAGCACTGCTATTCGCGGTCAGCTGGCACGGATGTTGATACTGGACGATCTGTTTGAAGACGTAATTACGCTGCTAGAGAGCAGTGAGGACCGCGGATATCGGGACGAGATGTTCCTGTCATTGGCCTATTTATCTCGCGAAAACAATGAAGATGATGCGCGTTCGCTGAATGCAGCGAATCGTGCCTTTGCCCTAGCCGAAGATGATGTTCAGCGCGCTGCGGCGCTTGCCGGAAGTGGCAAGTGCGAGAAAAGACTGGGCCTGGTTGAGGAGGCTAAAGCTACGCTGCACAAGGCCCTAACGCTTGATCCGCATAACAAAGATGCGTGTAAACGTCTGGCGGCGATTATGTTGGACGAGGACCAATTACCCGAGATGATCCAGTGGTCCGAAGGGATGTTGTTACAAGGTGTCACCCATGCCCGCCTTTTCGGCGCGCGCATGCTCGCTTATGCTAAGATGGACGATACAGCGTCAGCCCGTGCGGCAGAGGGTTTCGCCGATTTACATCGTAGCGAGCAACTAGTTCCTCCACCGGGTTGGGATAGTATCGAGGCGTTCAATGCCGCGTTGGCACAAGAGTTAGTCAATCATCCAGCGATGCGGTACGAACGCTATGGCAGCGCATCGGAATTGACTTGGCGAATCGAAAATCCGGCGCGCCCGGACACGCCCCTGTTCAAAGCACTGATAAATCAAATCATCGAAACACTGGGCAGCCATATCTCAGCATTGAAAGATAGCGACCATATTTGGGCCGCAGCCCGCCCGGAAAACGCGTTTCTACGTAACTGGTGCGTGATAACCGAAAGCACAGGGTTTGAGAAGTGGCATGTGCACCAATTCGGCTGGCTTAGTGGTGTCTATTACGTCCAAATCCCTGATGCTATTGCCAATGGCAGCGATCAGTGTGGTTGCCTTGCCTTTGGGCTTCCGGAAGACTTGGTTGGCGCAGAAGCCAGTGACCGATTTGGCCAACATATTGTAAGGCCAAAATCGGGCATGATGCTGACATTTCCCTCACACACTTATCACCGCACTTTCGCGCATGGCTCAGGCGGAAAGCGTATATGCGTTGCTTTTGACTTGCGCCCATTATGATAGACGATGCCGCGCTTAAACATGTGTTACTCGACCTACTTTCAACCGCACGACCCGTGGCTAAGACCCGCATCGATTTACTCTCGGATGCCAATTGGCAGGCGATGGCGGGCATTGCAAAGCAACACCGGATTGGCCCGATGCTGCATCACACAATCAAAGCGCAGAATCTAGGCGGCTCGGTTCCTGCGGATATACGTATGCAATGGGCCGCTGCATATCGAAAGTCCGCATTCCGGTATCTTTCGTTTTGCAAAACGCTCGTGCGATTGAACGCTGTTCTAGAAAAAGCAAATATTCCGTTTGCCGCATTAAAAGGCGCGTGGTTGTCGCGGTATGCTTACGATGATCCAGTGCTACGACCCATGCGCGACATTGATATCATTGTTGAACCCAGCGCGGCTCTTTCGGTTTACGCACTATTGGAGAAAAACGGCTTTGCCCGGATCGAAGAGTATCCAATGCCATTGGAGGGCGCGCTGGATTATGCAAAGCATCTACCCGCCATGCGCTGTGACGAAACAGGAGCCCAAATAGAGCTGCATACGCGGCTGATGTCTGTGCCGGTCAAGACAACGGCGAAGGGCAATTTCGAAGATGTTTCGGCGTTGTTATCACGGCGTAAATATCGGGACGAAGTGCCGTATTTGTCGCCAACCGATACGCTGCTGCATTTGATAATCCATGCAGCGTATGATCATCAATTTAACAACGGTCCGCTGACGTTCACTGACATCGCTCTTCTCCTTGAACGCAGCACGATTGATTGGTCCTTATTTTGGACGATGGCAAAGGCCGGGAACTGGGTCCGTGGCTGCCTAATTATTTTTGAGCTAGCAGCGCATTACCATCATACCGACGCTTGGCGGGAGACCTATATGGGCACTGTTCCAGCCCCTTCGGCAGTTCAGTTGGAGAGTGCGGCTTTGCTGTCACTTCAGGATTTTGATCATCGGGGCGTGATAGGATTCAAAGCTGAAATCGCAGATAACGCGGCATGGCTTGGCAAAGCGAAACTCTTAATCAGTCACATATTCCCACCACTGCATAGCTTGGCAGCATTCGCTGGAACGCCGACGGCAAGCTATTGGTCACTGCTGCATTACCCTCGCTGGGCTGCCGCCAAAATGATCAGGGTGTTCTTTAAAAAAGATGGCGACGGAGTGTCGCAAGATATCAACAGGGCTAGGGTCGTTAGAACCTGGTTGTATGATGATGGGCCAATTGTTTTTTCCGCTGACCTGCCGGTTTAATATACGCCATAAGGACAATCGTTTCACCCATGTGATGAATTCTATTGTCACATGACGTAAAGCGTGGGACCATTTGTTTCTGTCGGGCAGACTGATTAAAGCTGCCTGACTAGGGGTGGCAGACATGGCTGTGTTTGAAAGTGATCCAACGACTGGTGATCCCGAAATAGGGCAAACGACGATATTTGTCAGCTATTCGCGAGTCGATCAGGCGCGCGCATTGCCCATTATCCAGCTGCTGCAACAGGCAGGTTTCAACACCTGGTGGGACGGGCTGCTTGAGGGCGGAGAGCGATTTTCGCATATAACCGAGGATGCGTTGAATCGGGCCAAAGCGGTCGTTGTGCTCTGGTCGAAAACATCGGTGCAGTCGCATTGGGTGCATGACGAGGCAACGCGTGGGCGCGACCGGGGGATATTGGTTCCGCTATCGCTAGATGGTGCCGCGCCGCCTTTGGGCTTTGGCCAATTTCAGGTCATTGATCTATCGCGTGCAAAGATGAACGCCAAGGACGCATCAATCCAGCAAATGCTGCGTAAAGTTGAGGCGCTGCACGGCGAGGACAGAGCGCAGAATAACCGTTCGCTTCCTACTATCTCTGCGCCGACCAATCGCCGAACATTAATAATAGGTGGCGCTGCGACAGTTTTGCTGGGCGGCGGAGTGACGGCGTGGTTGATGGGGCTATTTGGCGGAGGGAGCGGCTCATCGAATCGCATCGCTGTGCTACAATTCGATAATGTCAGCGATAAAAGCGAGCAGGCATATATCGCAGAAGGACTAGCCAACGAAATACGCGCAACGCTCGCTCGAAATGGCGCATTGGAGGTCGTGGGGCAGGCGTCCTCTGAGGCCTTTATCAGAGGCAAGGAAGACCCGGTTATTTTCGCTAAAAAATTACGCGCAGGCTTTTTGCTCGACGGTGCCGTGCAGATTGTAGGCGATGTGTTGAGTGTGACAATAGACCTGCTTGACGGCAAAACCGGGGTCAGCCTGACCAACAGGCCATTTGAAAAGCCGATGGGCGACATATTGTCGGTGCAACGCGAAATTAGCGGCGCGGTTTCCGCCGAGTTAAGCAATAAAATCGGTGCAGCGGGTTCGGCAAAATCCGACCCGGTTGGGACCAAAAATGTGGCTGCGTTTGACCATTATCTTAGGGGCAAAGACCTTTACGCCCATGCAAGGGATGAGGCGGAAGAGCGTCAAGCGGTTGTGCAATTTGATGCAGCGATTGCCGCTGATCCCAAATTCGCTGCCGCTCATGCAGCACGCGCCCGATCCTTAGCCGCGATATCCGGGCAATATGGCAGTGCGGCAGAGATTAAGGCACTGTACGAAGCCGCAATTGTATCGGCAAAGCATGCTGTAAAACTGGCACCGAAAAGCGCCGACGCGCAATCAGGCCTGGCATTGATACTCTTTCAGAGCAATCTTGACATCAAAGGTGCGAGGATGCCTTTCGATCTTTCCCGCAAACTGGGCGAAGGTGACGCGCCAGTCTTGGCCCGGTTCGCTGCCTATTGTGCGGCAACGCGCCGAGACAAGGATGCGGTGTCGAGTGTCGACAGGGCGTTGGTGCTAGACCCGCTTAACGCCAAAATTCATCGGATCGCAGGCAGTGTGCATTATGCTGCGGGCAGGTATCCAGAGGCTATCGCGGTTTTACGTCAAGCGCTGTTGATCGAACCTGGTCTGTCCGAAGTGCATGCGCGGATCGGAATGGCGTTGCTGATGCAGGACAAAAATCAAGAGGCGTTGAAGGCGTTTGAGATCGAAACGCACAAATGGACCAAGCTGGCGGGTGTTGCCATTGCGCAAAACCGGTTGGGTAATGTTCCTGCGGCCAAAGCGGCGATGTTGGGGCTAACCAGCGACACCGACACGGTTTCATTATACCAGCAAGGTCAGGTTAACGCCCAATGGGGTGACTTAGAAAACGGGGTGTCGGCGTTGGAGCAGGCGTATCAACAGCGCGATGCCGGAATGATGACGGCACGAGTCGATCCGATGCTTGATCCGCTGCGCCAGCAGCAACGATTTATTGATTTGCTAAAATCAATTGGTTTCGACTAGGATGTCAAAACTCGTAAAAATGGGGGAAGAGAAATGCGTAAACTAACCATCGTTTCTGCTGCGATTGCAGCGACCATGATTTTAGCGGCATGCCAGCCGACGGGAAAAGAGGAAGCCGCTGCACCAGAGGCCGAAGCCACGGCAGAGCCCGCCGCGGCCGCAGCTGAACCAGCCGCTGCTGACGCTGCAATGAAACCGGATGCAGCTAAACCGGATGCAGCTAAACCGGATGCGGCTAAACCCAATGCAGCTAAACCGAACGCAGCTAAACCGGATACCGCAGCTGAGGTGCCCGAAGCCGCAGCACCAGGCACAGAACACACTGGTGGTATCAAAGTCGCTCCTGAAAAATAGGAAATTCAACTGAGGGAGTGCCGTTTACCGCACTACGCCTTTGGTCGTTGTCCTAATCCAAGGAAGATAAGCGCCGATCCGGGTGTAAAAGCTCGGATCGTTGTCCTTTGCACATCGCGGGCCGCCCCCGCTGACCAGTGCGACCAGTTGTTTTGTTAAATTGTCGACAACCGGCCCACCACTGTCGCCGCTGCAGGTTTTGCGGTCAGTCTTTGGCGGAGCAACCGCACACACAACCCCGTCACCTATGGTCCAATTCAGCCTTTTGCCGTGGGGAACGCAAGTGGGCCGCGCCATGATTTCTAGGGTTACTGCCAATAGCAGCTGATTGGTGCGCATCCCGCCATCGTTTTGGCGGCCCCAGCCATAAACATTCACCGATCGACCGGCGGACAGGTCGCCCCCTTTGAACAAAGGTATTGGCCGAACGTGGCTGGATGGCGGCTTGATACCGGTGTCGCTGGATATGCGGATCAACGCGATGTCACCGCCTTTGCGCGACGCATAGTGCGAATAGCGGACGACCTGGTCGATTTTATAAGTCCAACCGACGCCGCCGCTTAGATCTTTTTGTCCGAGTCGAACCTTATATCCAGCATCTTTCATGCTGTCGTCGATGCAATGTGCGGCAGTTAGCACCCAATTGTCGGCCACCAAAGCGCCGCCGCAATAATGCTGCAAAGCCCATAAAGGCACTTTTGCCTCCAGCATCGTTTTATAGACCTTGGCGACATTGGGAAAATAGATCTGCGCTTGCCACGGCGCACCCGTTGGTCCAACGCGCCCGCCGCCCCGCGCTCTTGTGACTCTCCGAGGTGCGCCGCTATTTGTATCCGGGATGACGCCGGCTTGATCGGGTGCAACCACGAGCATTCCCGGCGGTAACTTTATGGCTGGATCGTCAACATATTGCAGCGAGTCCAGATAGGCTTGATAGTCTAAATCGACCTCATATTCCTCGATAAAATCGACGTCGTTATTGTCGTTCGGAATTTCAGATTGTGGAGTGGTATCGTCATTTGGCCGGACGACTTTTTTGCGGACAATTTTGCGAGTGGTCATTTCTGGCCAAGGATTTTCAGCGTCGCCCTCGACATAAAATTCAGAATCTCCGGGGGCTTCAGTGCCGCTATCTTGCGCGCTGGCGGCGACGCTACCCACACATGCAATGCTGATCGCGCTGAACCAGCGCAGAGCTTTGCTCCAAACGATAGGATGTTTCAGGAGTGTCATAACCTCTCCCCTTTAGGAAGTTTCTGGTGCGACCCAAGCCTGCGTGTATATCATAAAATGTAGCGAGATGTAACGAATACGGCGCATTGCGGCGGCCGCCCCCTAAACCGGCACAGTGATGTGCTTACCCCCAAATACCGCTTGCCAGTTTTCAATCTCGTCAACGACAATATCGTCGATGGCATGGGCGAGGCCAGATACGCGCGCATAGGTGATTTCGCTATCGGGCGCGTCGAGTAAAAACCCGATCCGCGTTTCGACATCGCTCAGCTTTTCGGCGGTAATCGCAGAGATTGCTGCGAACCGTTCAAAATCACCGAAATAATGCACACCGGCAAAGGCTCCGCCCATCGTCGGGAACAG
This sequence comes from Sphingomonadales bacterium, assembly GCA_031374785.1. GTDB lineage: Bacteria > Pseudomonadota > Alphaproteobacteria > Sphingomonadales > Sphingomonadaceae > Sphingorhabdus_B. Next base: position 19,803 of record JANMGR010000030.1, read on the forward strand.
CACGCCCAGAAAGGTGAATGTCTTTGCCACATCATGCGGCAACGTGTGCGGCAGCCATCCCATCGCAGCGCCAAGTTCGATCACTAGGTAAATGGCGACGAACAAAACCGCGAGCAGGAACAAAAACTCGGATGTGCGGTCAAGGTTATGTTGTGCCCGTTTAAGCCTTTCCGCTTTCCCGCGATGATAATTGCTTTGCGGCACAACATGATGGTCGCGCATCAGGGCAAGCGCGCCGCGCAGAAACGCAGGCGTCACTCTCATCTTCGGCAGCCCGATACCGCGCAAAGCGTGGCGCACATAATGTTCAGGCCAATTGCCGTCTGCACCGCGAGGCCAGCGGCCTGTTGAACGCGCTGCCCCTAGTAACAACAGGATCGGGGCATGGCGAAAATACTCCGCAACCCGCCGCGTTTCAAACCAACGTTCATGCCAGCGCAGCCGCTTTCCGGTAAAAAAGATTGCAACGATCATCGCCAGCAGGATGAATTCAAACGCGGCAAATCCCCATTTTTGGTCAACCGAGGCAAAGGGCAGATAAGCAACGCCGCCGATTATCGCGAAGGCGGAGAGGAAAAAGCTGGCGACCATGCCGCCGCGATAGGCATCGGACAGCCAAGTTGAAACGCCATCGGCCCATGCGAACGGCTTCAATACATCGGTAGCAATGCGTTTAGGTATGGCGGGATCAACACCCGGCAGCGCGCCCGCAGCGGTCAGTATCGGCGCACCGCTTCCCTCAGCAATGTCTAGTGGGTGTTCATAACGCTGGCGCAAGCGCCGGAACGGGCGCTGCCCCGGTTCGCCAAACAGCAACTCTACCCGCCGGTAAGCTTGAAACCAGACGCTGCTTTTGCCGCGCCACTTTTCGGTCCCATGCGCGCTTTGTGCGTTGTCGCCCGACGGGCGTAACGCGTCCCTGACAACTGCCTGCAGGACTTCAATGGGCTTCGCGGCAGTTGCGCGCTGCGCTATGCCCGCTAGCTCTTCAGTCGCGCGCAAGACATGCCAAGCTTCAGGATTTCGCGCATCAATCCAGACGACGGCAATGCCCTGTTCCAGGGCGGCCTCTATCGTATGCCGCGTTCCGCCAATGGCTCCGCGTGTTACGCCGTCCCAGATACCGATCAGCAAATCAGAATGTTCGACCATGACCCGAGCTGCCATTGCGGCACGGTCGGAACAGATAGCAACAAAGGCTTGTCTTGCGGCTTCATCATCAGGGGCGCTCAGATGCGTCCGGTATAAAGCTTCAACCTCATGGTCTTGCTCGGCAAGCTCGAACAGATTGACCTGATCACTAATAATGGTGATTTCTGCCGCACGCTCTGCGGTGATAGTGTCGCCTATTGCAGCGCCGTTCAGTAACGCCTCCATATCAGCCAAACTCGGGGGCTGGGCGTTGATGGAAAGGTTCAATGCGCGACCAAACGGCAAAGGCGCCGCAACAGACCAGCCTAAAGCAATCGCCGCGCGCACACCCATCAGGTCCGCGCCATATGCGAGCAGCGAGTGCATCTGGACGCGAGGCGTATCGATTGCGCCGCCAGCTTGCACCTCCTCTTTTGCCAGCCGCCCCAACAAGCTCAGCAATTCGCTGAGGCTTTTGTCGATGCGTGTGCGGTTCGCGGAAAACACCGGATGACCGCTGCGGTGCCCGGTAATACCAATGTCGAGATATGCCGTAGGAGTGGCTAAACCCAATTCGCTCCCATCATCGCGCTGCATGGGTGTTCCGCCCTTTCCCCGTGTAAACACATACAAACCTATAAGCGGAACCAACTTTGTTCAAGTCCGGTCATTTGGGGATTAACGATGTTTGGGGCCAACAAAGTAATGGTGCCGCTTATAGGATTCGAACCTACGACCCCATCATTACGAATGATGTGCTCTACCAACTGAGCTAAAGCGGCATGCTTTGCAGGCGCCGCGATTAGCGTCAGCACAGGGTGATTTCAAGGGCAATCTCTAGCCATAGCAGTACCCTGATTTACCAGCTGTTAACCATCTCGCGCCATAACGGTTGGGGAATGGGCGGGTGTGCCCCGGCAAACAGGGACCAGTGTTTATGGACACGTATCGGGGATTAGGCCCCTTTAGCAGCGACGGGCAGGACGAACCGGTGGCTTACGCCGCGTTCGATGATGACGTTTCTGTTGAGGTAGAGACTGGCGAAGAGACCGAGGATGCAGGCATTGATGCGCCGCCATCGTTCGGTAATGATGAACGCCGGATGCAGGTACGCGCCTATAATTTTTGGACGTCACAATTGTCCGACGGCAACTATCCCAATGTCGAAGAACTTGATCCAGAGAGTGTTGAGGACTTCCGCGATTACAGCGTCTTGCTCGATTTCACATCGGGCATCGAAAATCCGTCGATCCAGTTTCTCGGCGAAGCATTGCGGATCGAATGCGGTGTCGAGGCCGATATCGGTTATCTGGATGAAGTGCCGCCGCGGTCTTTGCTGTCGCGGATTACCGACCATTATATGCAGATTATTGCCAACCGCGCGCCCATTGGGTTCGAGGCGGAATTCGTCAATGATCGCGGCATCAACATCATGTATCGGGGCATTTTACTGCCGTATTCGTCCGATGATGATACCATCGATTTCATCTATGGCGTCATCAATTGGAAAGAGGCAGCGACGGCGGAGCTGGTTTCCGCATTGCGGACAGAGGTCGAGGATGCTCTGGCCGACTTGCCGCCGCACCGCGAACATGTTCCAGTTTGGGCCGATGGCCCCGTTGGTGGTGCACTTGAAACTGTCGAAGAAGCCAATGATGATGAACTTGAACTCAGCGCCTATGCTGAGGACGTCTTTTCTCAAGACGATGCCGAACCATCGGAAGACTCAGGCATAGCCGACTGGCTGGATGCTGCGCGGAGTAGCGCGAATGCCGCTGCTGAAGCTGATGTGCGCAGCCGCGATGCGCTGTATCGCGCCATTGGCCGCGCCTATGACTTCTCGCTTGCCGCCGCCCGCTTCCCGGCTGATTATGCCGAAGTGCTGAGCGACGCCGGGCTGACAGTGCAGGACCGCGCACCGATGACGCCGGTCGTAAAGCTGATTTTTGGCGCAGGCTATGACAAAACCCGGCTGACCGAATTTGCCGCTGCGCTGGATTATGCGCACCGCAATATCGTGGGCCAAGGCAAGCTAGCTGAGCTGTTGTCCAACCATGACGGCGGCCTGAAAGGCATTGTCCAAGCGGAACGCCGCGCACGCAAAGTGGAAAAAGGCGGCCATGTCGCCCCGGTTGCCGCAGCCGATCCGCGTCCACGTTTGCGCAGTGCGCGGGCCAAGGATTTGGCCGAATTTGCGCATGGCAGTGAAGAATTCGTTGTCCTTGTCGCCCGCCGCGATGCCGATGGCGGCGTTGTTCTTGTCGGTGCTATCGAAGACGCCGGACTCACGGATAAAGTGCTCGCGAAGACACTAGTATAAAAACCGTCTCGTAAAATTTTGTAATCCCGGTGCATCCTTTTGGCCTTCTCGCGCGTTATTACGCCTGAGGGACAAACAAAAAAAGGATTAGGATTATGAAAGCTTTGAAAATTTCGATGATTGCAGGCCTGTCCGCACTCGCGCTCAGCGCTTGCTCGGGCAATGCAGAAGCCCCTGCCGAAGACGTAGTCGTGCAGGACGAAACTGCCACAGCCGAGCCGATGGCAGGCGAAGCTGCTGCACCCAAAACAATCGTTGCGCTGGCACAGGGCAATGCCGATCTGTCGACCTTAGTCGCCGCAGTGACTGCCGCTGGCCTTGGTGAGACACTATCGGGCGCAGGTCCGTTCACCGTGTTCGCGCCAACAAATGCCGCCTTTGCCAAGGTCGATAAAGCCGCGCTCGATGGCCTGATGAAGCCAGAAGCCAAGGATAAGCTCGCCGCGTTGCTGAAATATCATGTCGTGGCCGGTAACGTAAAGGCCGCCGATGTGGTCAAGATGATCACCGACGGCAAAGGCACCGCGACGATCAAAACACTTGGCGGTGAATTGAAAGCCAGCATGGCGGGTGACAAGGTGATCTTGACCGACGCCAAGGGCGGCAAGTCGACAATTACCGCAACAGACATCGCAGCGTCCAACGGCGTTGTTCACACCATCGACACGGTGGTGATGCCATAATGCGGTAACGCCAAAATGCGCGTAAAAGCATAAGCTTGCCCTCGCTGTCTGCCGACCCCCTGGACGGCAGCGAAAGGGTCGCAAGGAGCCTCGCTCGGGAAACCGGGCGGGGTTTTTGTTTGCGAGGGGAGGGGCGTGGGACCTAGCAAAACGGGGACATGGTATTCCGTCCCCGGCTTTGCGGGTGGTTGACGCTGAGGCCTTCTAGTGAGTCTCTCCGGCGGAAAGTCACACTAAAGTCTCACCTTAAACGCATTGGACAGACGCTTAACTTGACAAGGTTTACGCTTGCGCGGGGTCCGGTTGTCACCTTTGTCACTTTAACGGGATGCACATTGGCATTCGCGCCGTCTTGTGCGCCGTAGCGCAGCGTAGGAGCAAGCCTTGGTTTAGGCGTGAGCAGATGGCAGGCCCTGTTAGCTCATAGGGCGGTCGGCGATGTATGGAGAGATGCTGGCGGAAAAAATCCTACATTGCAAGGGTGAGGTTTTTGGATGCCGCCCGCCTAATTAGTATAGTGTCCCCAAAACTCTCCTCCCAAAACTCTCTTGTGTCCCCGGAACTCGCTGACCCTAAAGTTACAAAAGACACGCATAACGGGGGGTGCGATTGTATCCTTTGCCGCTTTAGCGACGTTGGTGCTGTTGCTGGCTGATCCTATGCCCCTGCAGCCATTTGCGCGGTTACCGATGCGATGGTGACGTGCTGACAGCGAAAATCCTACATTGCAAGGGATAGGCAGCAAAACGGGGACATCGTATTCGGTGTCCCCGGCTTTGCGGGCGGGGAGAGAGCGAGGGGTGCCACCGTGATTTGGCGAGTTCGCTGGCTAATTGGTATTGTGTCCCGGGAATTGCGGAATTGCCCCTTTCCCCGGAATTGCCGTCTTATTTTTTTACGTCGGCAAAGGCACAGCCGAACTGATCACCCAAATCGCACGCCTTTTTGTAGAACTTTTGAGCGGCTTTGGCGTCCTTCTTAACGCCTTCTCCGTTGGCAAAAGCGTCACCGACATATTTGCAGAAAAAGCCATCCTTCGCGTCGCAGCCCTTTTTAAATAGTGGAAAGGATTTCGCGAAATCCTTTTCCC
>JANMGR010000057.1:0-4014 GCA_031374785.1 Sphingomonadales bacterium
CTTCACCGTAGCCCTGAGCCTGTCGAAGGGCGTCTCAAGGCACAGCGATACATCTGCTAAGCGCCCTTCGACAGGCTCAGGGCTACGGTTATATTAAAACCCGTCCCACCGTATCGCGTCACCAATATCCACACGCGGTACAGCAAAATTATTGATAGGCGCTTGCTGCTCACGATAGCCAATCGCCATGCCGCAGAAAAAGATATGCTCGTCGTCGATATTCAACAGCTCGCGCATGTAGGTGCCATACATCGCCCAGATTTCCTGCGCGCAGCTATCCAGCCCTTCTTCGCGCAGCAACAGCATTACCGTTTGCAACCACATGCCCATGTCCGACCATTGTGGCGACCCCATATATTTGCGGGTGTAGGTGAACAATTGCACCGGCGCGCCGAAACTGTCCCAGTTCTTCGCCATCTGCGCAACGCGGCCCGCACCGTCCTCGCGTGCCAGCCCAAGCGCATCGAACATCGCTTTGCCGACACCGCGCCGCTGGTCTTCGTACCGGCCCTCAAGTCCTTTGGGATAGATATCATATTCATAGCCTTCGCCCATAGGCGCGGCGGCGGCTTTGGCTTTGATTTTGGCGGTCAGGTCGGCCAGCGGTTGCCCTGTCAATATAATCGCATTCCAAGGTTGCGTATTGCCGCCCGAAGGCGACGCCTGCGCCTTGGCCAGCACGCGTTGCAGCGTTGCTTGATCGACCGACTGATCGGTAAATTGCCGAATAGAGCGGCGGGTTGAGACGGCATCGGTTACGTTCATAAAAAGACCCTATTCCTCGTCAAACAATCCGGCCAATTGCTCGATCATTGTCCCGCCAAGCTGCTCTGCATCCATGATCGTGACGGCGCGTTTATAGTATCGCGTTACGTCATGGCCGATGCCGATGGCGACCAGTTGCACCGGGCTGCGCGTTTCGATCATTTCGATGACGCGGCGTAGATGCTGTTCGAGGTAACCACCGTGATTGACCGACAGAGTGCTGTCATCCACCGGCGCCCCGTCGGAAATGACCATCAGGATGCGGCGGTCTTCGGTGCGACCGATCAGGCGGTTGTGCGCCCATAAAAGTGCCTCGCCATCGATGTTTTCTTTCAGCAATCCTTCGCGCATCATCAGGCCTAGGTTGCGGCGGGCGTGACGCCAGGGCTCATCGGCCTTTTTATAGACGATATGGCGCAGGTCGTTCAGGCGGCCGGGCATGGCGGGGCGACCGGCGGCAAGCCAGTCCTCACGCGCTTGGCCGCCTTTCCATGCGCGGGTGGTGAAGCCCAAAATTTCGGTTTTAACACCGCACCGCTCCAGCGTGCGCGCCATAATGTCGGCGCTGATTGCCGCGATTGAGATCGGGCGTCCGCGCATCGAGCCGCTGTTGTCGATCAGCAACGTGACCACAGTGTCGCGGAATTTGGTCTCGCGTTCGACCTTGTACGACAATGAACTACCGGGCGACACGACGACACGCGCCAGTCGGGCAGCATCGAGCATGCCTTCTTCTTGGTCGAAATCCCAACTGCGGTTTTGCTGCGCCATCAACCGGCGTTGCAGGCGATTGGCGAGGCGCGTCACGGCACCTTGTAGTCCCGCGAGCTGCTGGTCGAGATAAGCGCGGAGGCGGTTCAGCTCGTCTTCGTCGGCGAGGTCGCTCGCACCGACGATTTCGTCATATTTGGGGTTCCAGACTTTATAGTCCGATTGCGGCAAATGGTCCCAATTGCGGCGTTGCGGGGCAACCGGCTGCATCCCGTCATCGCCCATTTCGCCATCGCCATCGGCCATGTCGTCCATCTCGGAGTCTTCGGCTTCGCTATCCGTGGCATCGCCATCGTCTGGCTGCGGCTCGGCGCGGGCATCGGCTTGGCCGCTCTCGCCCTCGCCATCGGCATCATCATCGCCGTCTTGCTCTTGTTCGTCATCGCTATCGTCGCCAGCCTCTTCAGGGTCGGTCGGTTCAATCTCGCTTTGCGTCAGGTCAAGATGCGCGAGCATCGTTTGTGCAAGCGAAGCAAAGGCGCGCTGGTCATCAAGCGCAAGGCCTAAAGCATCCAGATCGCCGCCCGCCTTTTCCTCAATCCAACCACGCAGCAAATCGACACCCTGTGCAGCGATTGGCGGGATGGGTTGGCCGGTCAGACGTTCGCGCACAACCAAAGCCAGCGCCGTCGATATCGGCACCTCATCAGCGGCCTGAGCGCGGCTGATCGGATCGGTGCGCAGCCGCATTTCGAGCGCGTGGTTCAGGTTCGCCGAAACCCCCGCCATCCCCTTTGCACCCAATGCCTCCACCCGCACATTTTCTATCGCGTCAAAGGCCGCGCCTGCAATCGCCTCGGTCGGGCGCAGCTTTGCATGGCTGGCGGTGTCGTGATGTCTCAGCCGCAATGCAAAGCTATCGGCAAAGCCGCGCGCTTCAGCAACTTGTTCAACGGGAAGCGAGCGCCCGGGCATCGGCACACGGAAATTTTTACCCGCTTGCGTCGGCGTGTCGGCTGTGAACGCCAGCTCAACCTCTGGCTCATGCGCCAATGCGCGCGACGTGCCGGTCAGCACTTGCTTGAACTGTTCGAGGGGAGATTGGTCAGCCATATTGTCTCGGCCTTAGCCACTCGAGCAATTAAACTGCAATACCTCGTTTGCCTGGGGTGGCAGCAATTCGCGCACCGCGCGGTTCATCTGCCCGATTTTGTCGAGCATTACAGGGTCGGCAGAACAGCTTTGCACTTCATAAAGTTTGCGCGCCTCGCGGGCTTTGCCCATCGCCTCGGCGCCTAGCAAATGGCGTTCGATACGATAGCTGCTGGTTTTGGGATCGAACTGGATGATCGAGACTTGCTGTTCTTTGTTAGGGACCAATGTTCGGGTCCATTGGCCGTTGTTATCGGCATATTGGGTGCGATCGTTGACGCAGCCACTTGCGGCCCAATCAAACTTCACATCATTGGCATCGGAGATAGTGATACGGCTTCGGCTGCGGTCGATGGTGCAGATTTGTACGCCGGATTTGGCGACCGCCGCTTTGACTGCAGGGTCGCTGACTTCTTTTAGCGCGGCACGCGCGCGTTCGTCTATTTGATCAAAGCCCGGTCTTGTAAACCAAGCCACCAGTGCTGCAATCAGCATCACCGTCGCTAAACCGAGTGCAATTTTGCCGTGATTTTTGCGTTCGCGTTCGAACATTTGCCAGCCCGTCCCCGCTGCGCCCAATGTGCCTAGCAGTAACAATATCGTAAGCATGATCCGGTTTTCGCGTGTCTCAATAATCGCATACTCGGCGTCTTTGCGGGCTTCGCTGAATGTTTTTGTGCGGGCGGATTCTGCCTTCAAATTGGCGGCCTCGATCTTTGCCTTTTCGGCGGCGGCGCGTTCAGCCTCTGCGCGGCTTAGCTCTGCGCGTGACAGGCAAGCGCCGTCAACGCTGCGAAACTTGACCTTGTTGCGCGCCAGAAAGCTGCGGACTTCGCGGTTAGCGATGGCAAAGAAAAACTCCGCATCGCCGCCGCTGGACACGGTCCCGAAACTGTTGATCCCCACCACGCGTCCGCAGGCGTCGACCAATGGCCCGCCGCTATTCCCGCCGCCAATCGCGGCGGTGTGCAGCAATGTTTCAAAATCCTTGGCCGAACGTCCGCCCGAAATGCTCCCTTTGGTTTTAACCGGCACGGTGGGCCGCATCATGTCTTCCATATTTAGCCCCTGCGCGATATCGACGCCGCCGGGATAGCCGATGGCAAAAACATCGCTGCCATCCTCGACAGTGCCAGCGAAAAATGCACCGGGGGTCAGGCGTGCGCCGTTGCGCAATTTGATCAAAGCAAGGTCGTTTCCGGGAGACCGATCAATGACTTCAGCGTCATAGACTTTGCCGCCTTCGCTGGGGACAATGCTGATTGAAATCCGCGTTTCAAACGCGTCCTCGTCCACGACATGCGCGTTGGTCAGGATCATATCGGGGGCAACAACGACGCCGCTGCCGTGACCAATGGGAAAGCCGGGGTCAGCCTCGGAAAACAC
>JANMGR010000072.1:0-4600 GCA_031374785.1 Sphingomonadales bacterium
GCAACCGCGCCCACCGGGACCAATGCAGGCATCTATAGAGGCGGATCGAGCAGCGGCAGCGCCTATGCCGACTTTAGCCAGTCGATCGAGCGTTATAATGCCAATGGCCAAGGATCATCGGGCGGCACCTATACCGTGCGCACCGGCGATACCCTCCAAGCCATTGCCGCCGCGCTCTATGGTGATGGTGAGTTCTGGGGACACTATACTAATTAGGAAGATAATGGTTTAATATCAGTAGGTTGCTTGCAATCAGCGCCTTTGACAAACAGCAGTTGTTCTGCTATTGTTCTCGTCATTCGCTCACTTCGACAGGCTTAGCACATGCTTTGATATCGCAGCCTCGCTTTCCCAAAAACCTCACCGCACAATTGCGTCCATCCACCACCGCGCAGTGTCTCCCGCCGTCGCTCCGCTTCATCCGTCGCACAGCTTTGGCTGACAAGATAGCGGACAAGCCCATACCGTTTAAGGTGAGACCTTAGTGTGACTTTCCAGCCTACGCCAAGGCTTGCTCCTACGCTTCGCTCAGGCACACTACGCTCCAGCCTTCAATACGACCTTCTTGGCCATTTGTCGTTGCAGCAGGATTGTGGCGGGGTCGCGTCACTGTCGTCTGGCACAGTCACCTATAGCCGCACGCTGGGCTATAACGCCAAGAACCAGATCACCTCGGACGAGACGAACACTAAGAAAAACCAATATAGCAACACTTTGGTCGATACCTTTAAATCGATCACCAGCTACACTTATGGCACAGGTGCCACCTATGCGCTTGGCAGTGTGGTGAGCCAGACGGCGGTCCACCGCACGCTGACCAATCGCATCGATATTGCGACAATGCCAGGCTAAAGCGGCTCCACCAGCAACGGCATCCCGCCCTTTGGCCGCAACGTGACATTGCCGTAAGGCAAAGGCCGGAACCCGGGCGTCAGGCGAAACCGCCGCGCCGATAGCCAATGCGCCAAGATGATCAGCGCCTCGGTAATAGCAAAGCGCGAACCGACGCAAATGCGCGGGCCGACTCCAAAGGGGATATATTGGAACCGGTGCTGCTGCGTTTTGTTTTCGGGCGTGAAGCGTTTGTGATCAAAGCTGTCAGGATGCTCCCACAGCTGACGGTGGCGATGCACGACCCAGGGGTAGATGAACATCAGCTCGCCCTTTTTAACCGGGATACCGTGCATATCATCATCGGCCACCGCTTCGCGGATTAGTTGCAACGCGGAAGGATATAGCCGCATTGTTTCGTCCAAAATCTGCCGCAGCAAAGGCAGCCGTTCGGCTAGTGTTGCAACATCGCCGTCCAGATTGGACAGGGCTTCGGCCCGCGCCTCTTCTTGCAAATCGGGCTGCCCTGCGAGCAGATAGATTGCCCAGCTTAGCGCTGTCGCTGTCGTCTCATGCCCTGCGGCATAGAATGTCAGCGCGTTATCGACCGCCAGTTCAGCGGCCTCATCGGGCGGCAGATCGGCATAAAGCGCGCGCATCAATCCACCAAAGAAATCATCGCCGCCGCCATCTGGTCCGCGTTCGCGCACCAGCTGTCCCAAAGTATCGCGCAGCCAGCGACGCGAGCGGCGCATACGGAACATGCTAGGGCTGGGGTCGTATTCTTGCAGGCCGATCATGCGCAGGAAACGCGGTTGGCCCGCGACCGATATCACCGCCTCAATATGGCTCGCCGCCTCGCGCGTTACCAAGCGCGGATCGCCTGAAAACAACGCTTTGGCAATGATCGCCATCGTGGTGTCGGTCGCAACCTGCGCCATATCGACCCGCCGCGTTTCGGTGGGCCAGCTTTGCAGCTGTTCTGCGGTCGCCTCTGCCATCAGGCTGGCCATCCGCGCTACGGCACCGGGCGCAAAAGTCGGCGCCACGATCCGGCGTTGCTTGCGCCAATCTTCGCCCTCCGCACTTAACAGACCATTGCCGATAACGGGTTTCAAAATCTGACGCGTCAGTTTCGGCCGCACATAATTGGCGTGATTATCGAGCAAAACATGGCCGATCATGTCGGGATGGTTCACGACATGCAGCTGCATGTTCAGGAACTGGCGGTCTTTATGCCAGACATCAAAGGCGGGTTCGGCGATGCCGTGGACGACACTGCGCAGCCTCTCCCCCGTCATCCCGCGCCAACCCGGCAGCCAGTCGGGAACGCGGATCGGCTGAGCGGGAATAAACGGTGCTGTTGTGGCCATTGCTTGGTTCCTCAATGCACAAACGATAGCCATTTGTTGAAACCAAACCAAGTGCAGGATCAGCGTTGTTTGTTGCGAACCGCGCAACCTCGCTACGGGTTGATTTGGGAATTTCGCAGGCTTATACCACAGGCTTAGAAGTCAGCGGCCTCCCAAAGGGCCGCTTTTTGCCTTTTGGCGAACCGGAAAGGAAACACAATGTCGATCACTCCCCTGATGCCTGTCTATCCCCGTTGCGGGTTTCGGCCGGTGCGAGGCGAGGGCGCGTGGTTGATTGGCGAAGATGGTCGCCGCGCGCTGGATTTTGCCAGCGGCATTGCGGTCAATCTACTCGGCCACGGCCATCCGCATTTGACCAAAGCGATTCAAGATCAGGCGGCGACGTTGATGCACGTGTCGAACCTGTATGGCAGTCCGCAGGGTGAAGCGTTTGCGCAGCGGCTGGTCTATACGACCTTTGCTGACACAGTGTTCTTCACCAACTCTGGCGCAGAGGCGATGGAGTGCGCGATTAAGACGGCGCGCGCCTATCACCAATCGATTGGAAACGACCATAAATTTGAACTGATCACATTCAAAAACGCCTTTCACGGGCGCACAATGGCAACGATTTCGGCGAGTAATCAGGAAAAAATGCACAAGGGTTTTGCGCCATTGCTGCCCGGTTTCAAATATGTCGATTTTGACGATTTGGAAGGGGCTAAGGCCGCGATGGGGCCGAATACGGCTGGCTTTATCGTCGAGCCTATTCAAGGCGAGGGCGGCATTCGTCCGGCATCCGACGCGTTCATGAAAGGCCTGCGCGCTTTGTGTGACGAGCATGATTTAATGCTTGTTCTCGATGAAGTGCAATGCGGCGTCGCCCGCACCGGCGCGCTCTATACGCATGAATTGTATGACGTGCTGCCCGACATCATGGCATCGGCCAAAGGCATTGGCGGCGGCTTCCCGATGGGGGCGTGTCTCGCCACTGAAAAGGCCGCGCGCGGGATGACCGTTGGCACGCACGGATCGACCTATGGCGGAAATCCCTTTGCAATGGCAGCGGGCAATGCCGTTTGGGACGTGGTCGCCAATGATGAGTTTTTGGCGCAAGTCCGCAGCACGGGCGACAAGCTGCGCGCTGCTATCGAGCAGTTCATCGGCAATTATCCCGACCTGTTTACCGGCGTTCGCGGCAAAGGATTGATGCTGGGCGTGATGATGACGCATGAGGCGCGGGCCTTTGTGGCGCATCTGCGCGATCATCACGGGTTGCTGACCGTGGCGGCGGGTGACAACACGTTCCGCATATTGCCGCCGCTGAACATTGATGACAGCCATATTGCGACTTTCATGGAAAAATTGTCGGCGGGCGCGGCGGACTATGTGAAGCCAGAGGCGTGACGCGGCATTTTTTAAACCTGTCCGATGCAGGGGGCGATGCGATTGCGGCAATGCTGGTCGACGCGATTGACCGCAAAGCGGCGCGTGCGGGTTTTCCTAAAGGCAAAGCCGATAGTGACACGCCGCTTGCCGGACACTCGCTGGGCATGATTTTTGAGAAAAACTCCACCCGCACCCGCGCATCATTCGAAATGGCGATTAAGCAACTGGGCGGCGAAAGCATGTTCATGGCTGCGGGGCAGATGCAGCTGGGGCGCGGCGAGAGCATCGCCGATACCGCCCGCGTTCTATCGCGCTATGTCGACGCGATTATGATCCGCACCGACGACCATGCCAAGATCGAGGAGCTGGCGCATTATGCGTCTGTGCCGGTCATCAACGGCCTGACCGACCTGTCGCATCCGTGCCAGATTGTCGCGGATTTGTTGACTCTGATTGAACATGGGCAGGCGCTGCCGGGGCTTGAAATCGCTTGGCTGGGCGATGGCAATAATGTGCTGAACTCGCTGGTCGAAGCGGCGGGTATTTTCAAATTCAACGTCCGCATTGCAGTGCCGCACGGCTATGATAGCGACGCTGGTTTTATCGACACGGCGCGAACCAACGGCGCGCAAATCACCATCACCCGCGATGCAGCCGAGGCAGCAGCAGGCGCAGACGTGATCGTCACCGATACTTGGGTGTCGATGGGTCAGGATCATGCGCACAACAAAATTGCAGCGATGATGCCCTATCAGGTGGATGAGCGGTTGATGGCGCTGGCCAAGCCGACCGCGAAGTTCCTGCACTGCTTGCCCGCGCATCGTGGTGAGGAAGTCACTGATGCCGTGCTCGATGGCCCGCAGTCGCTGATTTGGGACGAGGCGGAAAACCGGCTTCATGCGCAGAAATCGATATTGCTCTGGTGCTTTGGACGATTGTGATGGCTGATCAGCCGCTTACGTTTTCCGACCAACCTCTCCGTTTTTCGATCCCTGATATGCACGCGCGTGGGCGGGTGGTGCGGCTGG
>JANMGR010000107.1:0-10780 GCA_031374785.1 Sphingomonadales bacterium
GTTGAATTCCGCGTTGAAAAACAAGGCATCATCCACAGCGGCATCGGCAAGAAAAGCTTCTCCGACGCTGATCTGCGCAGCAATTTTGACGCGTTGGTCGATGCGGTCATCAAAAGCAAGCCATCGGGATCAAAGGGCAAATATGTCCGCCGCGTCTCGGTCAGCTCGTCAATGGGCCCGGGGTTGAAGATCAACGTATCGGATGTTGCAGGGGCGTAAGCTCTCGCAAACGATGGATTTCAAAAGGCCGGGGTGGGAACGCTCCGGCCTTTTTTGTTGCCCAAATACAATGCCTGCCATGAAACTATCAAAAGCGACGAATGATTGGATGGCCGTGTTGACAAGCGGGAAGGTGAGTTCATATTAGTTTACAAGGCTGGGGGCAGTTTATTGGAGCAACCAAATGAAAACCCTCGCCCTAAAGTTTAGCGCAAGCGTATTCGCGCTGGTTTTATCTTCGCTGTCATCGACGTCATACGCTCAGGATCAGGCAGCGGATACTGCGTCGCCAGAAGAAGAAGTGGCCGAAGACTCAATTGTCGTCACCGGTTCACGCATAGCGCGCCCTGAACTGAACGTCGCCAACCCGATTGTCGCGATTACCGCAGAGGCTATCGAAAAGACCGGCCAGACAAATATAACCGACATTCTGATCCGCAATCCAGCACTGACCTCCTCGACCGGAAGCTCGCTGTCAGGCGGCGCAGATGCCGGGTTTGGCGAAACCGGCGGCAATTTCCTGAACCTGCGCGCATTGGGCGAAAATCGCACCTTGGTGTTGGTCAATGGCCGGCGGCATGTTGCAGGTATCCCAAATTCTGCGGCTGTTGATATCAACTCCATTCCGCAAGACCTGATCGAAAAGATCGATGTTCTAACGGGCGGCGCATCGGCGATTTACGGCGCTGACGGTGTTTCGGGCGTCGTGAATTTCGTCATGAAAAAGAACTTCGACGGCCTGACCGCGCGCGCGCAAGCGGGTGTGTCGAGTCGCGGCGATGCAAGTTCGCAGCTGATTTCGGTGGTTGCGGGGAAGAATTTTGCGGCGGATCGCGGAAATATCGCAGCCGCCTATGAATATAACAGATCATCGCGTTTAAGCAGTTTTGACCGCACATTCAGCGGCGATCCGCTAACGAACAGAGCATTGTTCCGTGATCTTGCCGATTTCCCCGACAATCCGGCGGTTTTTGATCGCAGAATATATAATAACTTAAGCTGGTCAGATAGCGCACGGGATGGCGCGGTCGATCTTGATCTTGACGGTATTCCCGATTTCACTGGTAGTGGCCGTGTCTATGATCGCGGATTGGTTTTAAGATCAGCGGGCGGGCGGGCCGTTGGTGGGTCAAACACGCCTACTGCTGGATATTTCGGCGATCTTCAGCCAAAAACTGAACGTCATTCGGGCAATATTTTGCTGAATTTCGAAGTGTCACCCGCTTTGCGCCTGTTTGCCGAAGGTAAATATGTGCAAGCCAAAGCCTTTTCGGTCGGTCAGCCGAGCTTTGACTTCTTTACGTTTATCGCGAGCGACAACGCTTTTCTTGCTGATCGCTTCGGTGCTGGAGCAGCTCCGGATGGTGCATTGCTGACACGCGATAACTTTGATCTAGGTGCTCGCGGCGAGCGGAATAAGCGTAACACCTATCGCGGCGTTATTGGCGCCGATGGTGCCATTTCTGACAATGCGCGCTATGAACTCTCCTACGTTTACGGGCAGACTACAGCGCGTAACACACAAACCAGCAACCTTATCGCGGATCGTTATTTTGCAGCATTGGATGCGGTGCGCGATCCGGTTAGCGGCCAGATTGTCTGCCGGTCGACACTTGATGGCACAGCAGATATCGACCCGAACAATTTCGGCCAACAGGCGTCAACCTTTACGCCGGGCGCAGGAAGCATCTGCCGCCCGCTTAACTTTTTTGGCGAAGGCGTTGCTAGCCAGGCTGCGCTAGATTTTGTTCTGGCTGACAACACCAACCGTTCAAAAGTGCAGCAGCATGTTGCATCGGGTTCGGTCAGCGGCGATTTCGGTGCGTTATTCACACTTCCTGGTGGTCCCGTGGGCTTTGCTTTCGGTGCTGAGTATCGCAAAGAGAAAAGCCAAGATACACCCGACCAGCTGATCCAAGACGGTTCATTCCGTGACTTTGCCGCAGTCGCGCCAAGTACCGGCAGGTTTAATGTAAAGGAAGCTTTTGCCGAACTGAACATCCCCATCCTTGCAAATATGCCCTTTGCCGAACTGCTCTCGGCCTCGGCAGCGGCGCGCATTTCGGATTATTCCACAGTCGGCACGACCTACACATATAAGTTTGATGCTATTTATGCGCCAATAGGCGACATCCGTTTCCGCGGATCGTATTCGCAAGCTGTGCGTGCACCAAATATCGGCGAGCTGTTCAGCCCGCAATCGGGAACCTTCGCCTTTGTCGCGGACCCATGCGATGTTACGCGGTTGAATGACGGCACTTCGACCCGCGCCGTAAACTGCGCATCCATTTTAGCAGGCCTTGGGTTAACACCAGCGCAGATTGCGACGTTCAGCCCATCGACCGATGCGCAGAACACGACTTCGCGGCGGGGGCTTTCGGGCGGCAATCCTGATCTGACCGAAGAAACGGCAAAAACTTGGACAGCTGGTGTCGTATTGCGTCCAAGCTTCATTCCCGGCCTGACCGCGACACTCGACTGGTACGACATCAAGATTCGCGGCGCGGTGAATACGCCATCCGCGACTGAATTGGCGGAACTTTGCGTCGATCAGCCAACAACAGCCAATCGTTTCTGTGAGAACATCTTTCGCGCAAACGGCACAGGCTTTGTTCTGGGCGACGGCAATGATCCGGCACAACGCATCGGCTTTGTCGTTGGCCCTGAAAACGTTGCCAACTTCAAAACGGCTGGTGCGGATTTTTCGGTCCGTTATGCGTTCAGCCCAAGCGAAAGCGTGGGCAATTTCGTGTTTAACCTGAACGGCGGCTATCTTGATAGTTTCAGCACTGTACCGTCCATCGGCGCAGAATCCGACGACGACCGGCTTGAGGCTTACAATCCAAAATGGCGCGGTGCAGTCAGTGTTGATTGGGAAATCGGCAACTTCGCTGTGAATTATGGTGTGAACTATTTCAGCAAGACGCGCCGATTCACGACCGAACAGCTTGTGGCCAATCCGGACCTGTCCGATCCCCGCTTCTTTTTCTATAAAGAGCGTTGGGAGCATGACGTCCGCGCCGCGTTCAAGCTGGACAATGGCTTCCAATTCTATGGCGGCGTGAACAACATTTTTGACGAAAAGCCTTCGTTCGATCAGCTCAGCTATCCGGTGTCGGGTGTTGGGCGCTATCTCTACGTCGGTGCAAAGATTGCGTTGTAAGAAGATTTGAGCGTGCGCAGGGCAGGTTCTAGCCTGCCCTGCCTAGCCCGCCATATAGACATCCAGCGTTTCGTGATAATGGCGGATGCGGCTTTCCTGATAGCGCGCAAGCGTCACTCCCGGCTTCTTTGATGCGCGTAGGCCTTTTTGGATGCGCATCAGATTGTCGGTGTCTTGGTCGGCGACCATTGCGGCGGAACCGAGTTCTGGCGCGTCGGCCCATTTTTGGTCTGGACCTAGCATTGTCATCGTTGCGGGTGGCGGGTGGCTGCCATCAGGGGCTTTGGAAAACAGGAACATGATTTCCATGATCGAGCTTTCGGGATCATCGCCATTCGGGCGGAACCGATAGGTAATCGGCAACGCCTGCCCGCCCCACGGTACCATATTGGGGAACAGCTTATATTCGATCAGGTCGAGCGACTCCGAATCTGAAAGTGCCGACATATCACGGCCAATGCTGCGCGAAATTTTCTCCCGCGCGCGCTGCGCCAGCTTCCCCCGTGCGGTTTCGCCTTCGCCCACTTCGATGGGCTTGCCCGCAAAGAACGGCACGTCGCGGCGCATTTCCTCGATGGTCTGTTCGGGCGTCGTGGCGGGCTTTGACGGGCTGGCGACGCCTTGCACGCTGATCATCCGGCTGACGTGGCGCACACCCGGCCAGACATCATATTGCGTGTTGCTGTCGCCATAATAGCCCAGCACTTGCGGGTGCGCAAAGGGGACGTGATAGGCCTCGACAAAAGCCTCCATTGCCAGTTTCCAATTGCACGGCATGATCTTTGCGACATGCGCGGCGACATAGCGGTCCTCCAGATTAAAGGCCGCGAAATGCTCTGGCAGATTTTCGAGATAGCTGTCGAGCGGTTCGGCATCCGCGTCGAAATTGACAAAGACAAACCCGCCCCAAAGGCCGACCTTGGCCTCTGGCAGGTTCATCTTTTCCTTATCAACTTGCGGGAAATCCCATTGGCCGGGGATGATGTTAAGCGTGCCATCCAGCTTCCACGTCCAGCCGTGGAACGGGCAGCGCAGTTGCTTCACACAGCCTCCCTCGGTGCGCAGCATTGTGCCGCGATGAAGGCAGGAATTGATGTAAGCTTTGATTTCATCGTGGCCAGTGCGCACGACGATCAGCGAGTCATGGACGATGTTATAGACCACATGATCACCGACATTGGGGATATGCTCAACGCGGCATGCCAACTGCCATGTCTTGCGCCAGACCATCTCAACCTCGCGGTCGTGCCAGTCCTTGGCGAAATAGCGGTCGATAGAAACATCGGCATCCGACTGACCAGTGGCGGGGGATTCGCCGCGCATAATGTCGGGCGCGGGGTTGATATCGGTGTCGAATATGTCCTGCACCGATGGCCCGGGTCTGCGCGCAATTATGTCATCCATCAAACTCTCCCTAAGTTCTTAGGCTTTGCCAGCATCCTGCCGCCATGATAGCGACCATGCAATGACAGAATTGCAGCACAAACATCTCATTACACTCACACTTACTGTTGATTTTGCGGGAATGGTGAACATTGGCGCGACACCCGCTGGCCTGCGCCGGATCGCGCCGGTTACGGGCGGCAGCTTTGTCGGCGAAAGGTTGAACGGCGAGGTTCTTCCCGGCGGCAATGACTGGGTCATTAACCGCACCGATGGCGTGATGGTCATTGATGTGCGGCTCACGCTGAAAACCGATGACGGGGCGATGATCTACCTCAGCTATCACGGCCGATTTCTGGCAGAACCCGATGCGATGGAGCGTTTTGCCAAAGGTGTGCCGCTGGACCCATCAGAATACTCACTGGCGATGGTCGCGCGGTTTGAATGTGGCGACGCGCGGTATGGCTGGCTCAACAATGTCGTCGCTGTGGGCACTGGTGAGCGCACAGCAACAGGGCCAATCTATTCAGTTTTTGAAATTGGTTGAAGCTGTGCCTTCTCCAGCTTCTTCTTTTTCTTCTCAACTTTGGGTTTAAATTTCGGCGCCGCCAACGCGTTGCCGGTATAAACGACAGAACAGCTTTTTTTGCCCTTCGCTTTTTCGCAGTCCTTTAACGCAACTTTGCCAGCGCTCTCCTCGTTACGTGCGGACCAACCGCCGTACAAAGTACCGTCATCGGCTAAGGCTATACCGCCATGCCCCGTTTGAAACGCAAAGGCCCAGCAGCCTGCTACGCCGCAGCTTTGTAGCGCCGCCTTGTGCGCCTCGCCTTTGCGGGCATAACCCCAGGAAGCAGCACTTTCTGCAGTTGTGGTGTCATAGGCGATGGCACCGAAATACCAGTATAGACTGTTCGCTGTGCTGCTAGCGGCCACCACTGTAACGCAATCGATGCCGCCCGCCATCGTGCAGTCGCGTTCTGCATCGGCACTGTTGCTGGTGCTATAGCCTGAAATGCGGTCATCATCGGATAGGGCGATATAGGCGAAATCTTCGCTAAACGATGTCCATGCGCAATGGCTCCCGCATTGGTTGATGACATAGCTTTTGGCGGAATCCATATCGTCATAATTCCACGCGGCTGAAAAAGTTCGGGTTGTAGGGTCAACCGCAACTGCACCATATTTCCATACGCATTGTTGCTCAAATATAGGCTGCGGCGGACCATAAATCGGCTTGTTATTATCGTTATTTTCAAAGCCGATAATCTGCGGCGGATTTTCGCCTGTTTGTACATCGTTGCAAATGCGGGACGCGCGGGCTTCGGTGGGCAGCACAAATGCGGCAAGTGCGAGTGTGACTATCGCCAGAAATCGAAACATCATGTCGTTAGTCTCTTTTTAAGTTTTGTAAGCTGTCAAACAACGCATGTCATTTTTTGAATGTCGGCTCCACTCTTAACTATGGTCCTGCCTGTTCAAAGGCATAGCCCGCGCTCAGCACCTTTGCATCCTGCCATTGCGCACCGATAAAGCTGAGGCCCACTGGCAAGCCGTTCACGGCCCCCATCGGCACCGTTAAATGCGGATAGCCAGCAGTTGCGGGCAGCTGGCTCATACTCGGGGGCGCAAACGCATCACCTTTGCCGAGGGTGGAGAGCCAGGCCGGGCTGTTGGTTTGCCCGACGATCAGGTCGATTTTGTTCTCAGCGAGAAGTTTGTCAATCCCTTCTGCGCGTGACAGGCGACGCGCTTTGGCTACAGCCTCCAGATAGGCGGTGTCGTCTAGTCCAGCCTCTTTATCGGCTTGTTCAAACGTCTCCTGCCCGAAATGCGCGAGTTCGGTGGCGGCATTGGCTTTGTTAAATGCTATAATATCGGCAAGGCTTTTGTGCGGCACTTTCCCCTGTGGCAGGCTTTGCAAATAGCTGGCGAGATCCGCCTTCAGTTCCACCAGCAAAATCTTAAACTCGGCCTCGCCTAATCCTGCATAATCCTCTCGATTGATCGTCAGCGGCTGCACAATCGCCCCTGCTGCCTCGAGCCGTGCTTTTGCGGTAGCGATCAAGGCAGGATCGGCACCCTGCGCCTCGACTAGTCCGACGCGCAGGCCTTTTAAGCCGTCCCGTGACAGTGCCTTGGCATAATCAACCTTGCGCGCATCGGCCTCTTTTGTGGCGGCATCTTCAGGATCGCTCCCTGCCATTGCGGTCAGCATCATTGCCGCATCGCGCACCGTCAGCGTCATTGGCCCGGCAGTGTCCTGCGTATGGCTGATCGGCACAACAAACCGGCGAGAGACAAGGCCGACCGTGGGCTTGAACCCTACTACGCCGTTGATTGAGGACGGGCAAGTGATTGAACCGTCGGTTTCGGTCCCCACGGTCGCTGCCGCCAATTGTGCTGCCATCGCTGCACCGCTGCCCGCTGAAGATCCGCAGGTATTGTGCAATAATGAATGCGGATTTTTGGTCAGGCCGCCTAATGCGCTCCAGCCGCTCGTCGAGTTATCTGACCGGATATTTGCCCATTCAGACAGGTTAGTTTTTCCAAGGATGACTGCCCCCGCCGCTTTCAACCGCGCGACCAATGCCGCATCGCGATTGGTGATATTATCTTTCAGCGCCAGCGAACCAGCGGTGGTCGGCATGGCACCGGCAGCCTCGATATTGTCTTTCAACAAGATCGGCACACCGTGGAGGGGGCCGCGCAATTTGCCTTTGCGCCGCTCTTTGTCCAGCCGCCTTGCTTGCATCAAAGCATCGGGGTTCAGGGCAATCACCGCGTTCAGCATTGGGCCGCTATCGTCAATTTCGGCAATGCGTTTCAGGTAAACCTTGACCATCTCTTCGCTGCTGACATCGCCATTGGCTATTGCTTCAAAGTCGCTTTTTTGTGTCTGCACCGTTGCCGAAACAGGAAACGATGCTGTCAATAACAGTGGCAACAGCAATTTGGTCAGCATCATGAAACTCTCCTCTCCGCCCGAGATAGCAAAGCGGGGAAAAGACGCCAGTGATTCCGCAACACCCTAGGGTAAGTGCCTAGCCTAATGCCTTATACAGGCTAAACAGGCTGGTTGCGGTCAACACGATGCTGACCATCAACAGCAATGATTTTGCCGGAATGCGCTTGGCGAGGTAACCGGCAAAGGGCGCTGCGATAAGACCACCGACCAACAGCCCTAAGGTGACTTGGGTAAACGCCGCCAGCCCGATGTTGAGGATAAAGGTGACAGACACCGCAAGCGTCAAAAAGAACTCGGCGGTGTTAACGGTGCCAACGGTTTTGCGCGGATCCGTGCCTTGCAACAACAGGTTCGATGTCACCACTGGCCCCCAGCCGCCACCGCCCGACGCATCCAGAAAGCCGCCGATCAGGCCCAGCGGCACAGTGACTTTCGCGTCCTTGACCTTTGGCACCGTGGGATAGGTCAGCGCCTTATACAGCAGATAAAAGCCAAGGCAGGTTAGATACAGCATCACAAACGGCTTTGCTGCCTCAGCATGGATGTTGGATAACACATACGCCCCCGCCACGCCGCCAATCACGCCCGGGATCGCAATCCGTGAAAACAGTTTCCAGTCGACATTCTTGTGCAACACATGGCTGATCCCCGATGCGCCGGTGGTGAATGTCTCCACCAGATGCACACTCGCCGAGGCGCGGGCAGGGGGAACGCCCATCACACTGACCAGCAATGTCGAACAGATCACGCCAAACGCCATGCCCAGTGCGCCGTCAATCAATTGCGCCATAAAGCCGATCAGGATGAACGGTGCGATCGCGTGCCAATCGAACGATGAAAGGAATTCAAACATAAGATTGCAGCCCCAATCATAAAGCCGAATCACGGCTGGATGATAGGCAGATTATGTCAACTTATACGATAGACAATAGGCGTTGTCCTTCGGTGCGATAAACTGTGGGTTTAGTGGGGCGGGCGATGAAGCCCGACCCCATACTCACCTGCGCTTACAAACCGTCGACGCTTTTGCTGACCAGCACATTTACCGAAACGCGGCGGTTCTGTGCTTTGCCTTCTTCGGTATCGTTGCTCGCCAAGGGATCTGATTCTGCCATTCCTGTGGGCGTCAACATGCGATAGGGTTTCCAGCGGCAGGCTTGTTGTAAATGGTTGATGACGGTGCTGGCGCGCTTTTCACTCAGCGTCTGGTTGTAATCATCATCGCCAACCGAATCGGTATAGCCAACGACCAGCATCAACGCATTATCGGTCGCGTCAGCGTCCGTGGCTGTGGCGCACAGTTCTGATTTGGCTTGCGATGATAATAGCCACTTTCCGGTGTCAAAATAGACATTGGTTGTGCCTTTGATGTTATATTTGTCGATGTCACCCATGCGTCCACGCAGCGCCTGCGTCGCGGCGGTCTGCTCAGCAAAACCCTGCGCTGTTCCGTTGCGGATCATGGATGCGGTTTTCAAATCGTTGTTCCGCAGCTTGACATGGCTCGCCACCAAACCGCCGCTCCATTGCAGAGTTTTAACTGTTACCGGCAGCCCGTTGAGCAAAGCATCCGCCGCCAATTTGTTGCTGGCAAACAGGCCTTTGCTGGCTTTGATCTGTGTGGCGTCGGTAATCATGATGACGTTGTTTGCGCCAT
Source organism: Sphingomonadales bacterium (assembly GCA_031374785.1). Lineage (GTDB taxonomy): Bacteria > Pseudomonadota > Alphaproteobacteria > Sphingomonadales > Sphingomonadaceae > Sphingorhabdus_B. Next base: position 9,391 of record JANMGR010000107.1, read on the forward strand.
CGGCAGAGGTGATCTGAATCTGGTCGCCGCTGCGTGCGGTGATATTGCCTTTGATCTCTGGCCCAGCGGTCAGGGTCGACGGATCGGGCATAGATTCGCCGGTCACGGTGATTGTTGGATCGGTTGCGTCCTGATCCTGCGCCGAAATGCTACCCGAAGCCGACAGGGCCATCAGGGCGAGCAGAGCAGTGCCACTGGTCTTTTTGGAAATGATGCGCATAGAGCTACTCCTTAAAGCTGCCCCGCAATGCTAATGTGTTCGGACAAACCTGTCTGGCAGATGAACGAACAAGAACAGCCCGTAGCGAATGCCGGTCATAAGAGCGCATCTTGCGGCAAACCGATAATTGCGGTCACTCCGCCGTGACGTTGAGCACAATCGGATCAGCGAGCGTAATCCGGTCCAGCACGGCGGCCATCTCGTCGCGCACTTGCAGCATCAGGGCACGGGTACGGCAGTTGCTTTCCTCTAAACAGTTTTTGCACGTCTCATGCGCATAACGGCTGGCGCAAGGGACAAGCGCCAGTGAGCCGCGCATGATGCGAATCAGATCGCCGTAACGCACGTCCACAGGAGGCACGCCCAGCCAGTAGCCGCCGTCTTTACCGCGCAACGACGCGACCAATCCCGCGCGGGTCAGTTCCGATAAAATCACTGTCAAAAACTTGGGCGGGATGTTTTGTTCAGCGGCGATATCGGCCAGCTGCACCGGCCCTTTGCCATAATGATCGGCCAGATGTTGCATGGCGCGGATGGCGTAGCGGGTCTTTTGCGAAAGCATAGTCAACGCATAGGGTAGAGTTGGCAAAGGCGCAAGGAACGCCAAGATTTGCTAAAATATGTAGGCCGGTGTATAGACACAAAATGCTATCGTCGAACGCGACGGAAATTTGAGGTGCTACTCGGGCTCCAATCCACTTACGGATAGGGCTCCGGCGCGCACAACGCCTTTTCTGACACGACCCTGGCCTCCCCACGCGGCGCTGTTGCTGTGTGGTAACCTGTTTCGTGAAAGGAACATCTTATGCCTACTGGCACCGTAAAATTTTTCAATACTGACAAAGGCTATGGCTTTATCGCGCCGGATGGCGGCGGCAATGACAGCTTTGTTCACATCTCGGCTGTGCAAGCTGCCGGCATGATGACGCTCGATAAAGATCAGCGCGTCAATTATGAAATCGAAGACGGTAAGAACGGCAAGCAATCGGCCATCAATCTTTCGGCGGCTGATTAAGCCTTGGCGAAAGAAGAGCTTCTTACGCTCGAAGGCGTGATCGACGAAATCTATCCTGATGGCCGCTTTGGCGTCATGTTGGAAAATGATCACCGGATAATCGCTTACACGGCGGGGAAGATGCGGAAATTCCGTATCCGCTCCGTCGTGGGCGA
>JANMGR010000011.1:0-28659 GCA_031374785.1 Sphingomonadales bacterium
GCCGCTATGCGCGATGCTGGGCTGTCGATTGAAAGTCTTATCCAGCGCGAAGTCACCGATGGATCGGCGCTGATTTCGATGGTCACGCATGAAGGCTGCGAAGCGGCCATTGATGCAACGCTTCAAACATTATCAGGCTCAGAAAGCTTGCTTGGCGAGCCAATGGTGATGCACATATTGGGCGAATAAGCCGAGGCTCTATTCAGGCGCTTTGGTTTCTGGCTCGATAGGTTCCGGCTGCTCACCCTCTTTAACAATAGCATCCGGTTCGGGAAGGCCTTTCAGAAATTCCTCATAGGGAATCGCAGGCGGCTTGCGCTTGCCAAAACCGATGGTGACGCCGCCCGAAGGCGGAACGCGGCACCCGGTTCCCGGAATGCACGCGGCGGCGTTTGCATTGGCGCTGGCGCCTGAACTTTCAGGCACGCGTTGATCCGCAAAGATCAGCTGGTCTTCGCCATTATCAACCTCGGCGCACACGACGATCTCCTCGCCCTCCACAAAGTCAGGGCATTTCTTTTTCTCGTCCGCCTTATCGAGCTTGGAGCCTTTTTTTACGCTCTTATCAATTGGCCCAATAAAATCCGGGTCTTGCGCGTGCGCAGGGGAAAGCAAGACCAAGAGAGCAGACAACACCAACACTGCTCTCGACATCGTAGTGCTCCTTGCCTATCGAAGCCGCAAGCCTCGACCTTAGGCTAACTGACTGCGGTAATCTGTATGCAGTGTTAACAGCCAAGTTTATGCAATTACGGAGAAATTATGCTGGCCCGAAGCGATATTCTTGACCGCGTGTTGGTTCTTGAAATGGTGCGCGTCACCGAAGCAGCGGCTATTGCAGCGGCAAAGCTGATCGGGCGCGGCGATGAAAAAGCCGCCGATGCCGCCGCTGTCGAGGCGATGCGCGCGGCGCTGAACGAACTGCCGATGGACGGCACTGTTGTCATCGGTGAGGGCGAACGCGACGAAGCGCCAATGCTGTTTATCGGCGAAAAGGTTGGCTCGGCGATTGGCACCGGCCCGAAAATCGACATCGCGCTTGATCCATTGGAGGGCACAACGATTACTGCCAAGGCTGGCCCCAATGCGCTGGCTGTGCTGGCGGTGGCGGAAGAAGGCAATCTGCTGAACGCGCCTGACGTTTATATGGACAAAATCGCGGTCGGCCCCGGCTATTCGCCCAACATCGTCAATCTGGACAAGACGGTTGAAGAAAACGTCCGCGCCGTTGCCAAGGAAAAGGGCGTCTCGCCCGACGAGCTTATAGTCTGTGTCCTCGACCGCCCGCGTCACGAGAAACTGATCGCCGAACTGCGCGCGCTTGGCTGCGGCGTGATGCTGATCCCCGATGGCGATGTGGCAGGCGTAATCGCGACGACCAATCCTGATACAACTGTGGACATCTATATGGGATCGGGCGGTGCACCCGAAGGCGTGCTCGCGGCAGCGGCGTTGCGCTGTGTCGGTGGGCAATTCAAAGGTCGGCTGTTGTTCCGCAACGATGACGAACGCCTGCGCGCGCGCAAATGGGGTATCGAGGATCTCGACAAGATTTACGACCTTGTGGAACTGGCCAAAGGCGACTGCATCTTTGCCGCAACTGGCGTGACCGACGGCTCGCTACTCGAAGGCGTAAAGCGCAACCGCGACGGCAAAATGACGACTGAAACGGTGGTTATGCGCGCGTCTTCGGGGACTGTACGCTGGGTAAAAAGCGAGCATGGCGGGCGTTAGAAGACCCCCAGCGACAGACCTTCGGCCATCGCCGCGCCCAACGCGCGCGCGTCCTGCAAGTCAGCATCCGGTATCACCTTGGCCGCCAAGATCGCCTCTGGCGTTTGTGCGTGGGTGAAGACGATGATGCTGTCGGCCACCTTGCGCAGCCGCCAGCCGGTGGCAATCCGCTCTGCTTGGCGCACAGCGTTGCTGCCATCTGATCCTGCGCAGACGATAACCGCAAAAGGTCGCCCCTCGATTTGGCCGAGGCAGGGATAATATGCTCGGTCAAAAAAGGCTTTCATCACCCCGCTGATCGCAGCCAGATTTTCCGGGAAGGCGAACAGATAGCCGTCGGAGGCCAGCAAGTTGTGCGCGTCGGCATCTCGCGCCGCGAGGAGTTGGACCTGAACGCCTATAGTCCCGCGCGAACCTTCAGCAGCAGCAAGGGCCAGTGCCTTTGATCCGCCTGTCATACTGTCCCAGATAATCGCCAACCGCTTCATTCTGCCAACCTTATCAGGCAACAACGGTGACACAACCGCTTGAGGCCTTCCCTATAACACCCTGCGCCTCTATATCGCCGCTCCTATGCTAGCCCGCCTCTTCAAACGCACTGTGACCAAACGCCCGCTCGATACCGCGCGCGTGCCGGATGGCGTGCGCGTCTATGCCATTGGCGATGTGCATGGGCGCAATGACTTGCTGCTACAGCTGCTCAATCAGATTGAGCATGACAATACACAGCGCGGGCCTGCCAAAACCCAGATCATCTTTTTGGGTGACCTCGTGGATCGCGGCGATGACAGTTTTGGCGTAATTGAAACCGCGATGACCCTGCGGGATACTGGCGCAAACGTGCGGTTTCTTTTGGGCAATCACGAAGAAGTGTTTGTCAAAGCCTGCCGCAAACGCGACCTTAAAACCCTACGCTTTTTCCTGAAAATCGGGGGCGATGCGACGTTGCAAAGCTATCCTATTCCCCGCTCTGAGTATCTGACGCTGACTTTAGAAGAGCTTGCCGAACGGTTACCGAGCCTGGTTCCAGAGGCGCATTTGGCGTTTCTGGAAAGTTTTGAAGACCAGATCGTCGTCGGCGATTATGCCTTTGTCCATGCCGGCATCCGCCCGGGTGTCGCGTTATCGGACCAGAAACGCAGCGACCTGCGCTGGATACGCGAAGAATTTACCGACCATAAAGGCGATTTGGAAAAGGTTATCGTGTTTGGCCACACTATCTATTCCGAAGTCGAAGAACGCGGTTCGAGGATCGGGATTGATACAGGTGCCTTTGCCAGCGGAACTCTGACGGCAATAGGCCTTGAAGGGGACGAACGCTGGTATCTACAAACCTAAAATTGAAAAGGCGGCACCCGTTTTCGGATACCGCCCTTTCGAACGTTTCAGGTGAATGAACCGGGTATTCAGGCGACTTGTTGATGCTCGCTTTCGTCTTCAAGATCGCGCAGCACATAGCCGCGGCCCCAGACGGTTTCGATATAATTTTCACCCATGCACGCCAGCGACAATTTCTTGCGCAGCTTACAGATGAAGACGTCGATAATTTTGAGTTCTGGCTCGTCCATGCCGCCATACAGGTGGTTCAGGAACATTTCCTTCGTCAGCGTCGTGCCTTTGCGCAGCGAAAGCAGTTCAAGCATCGCATATTCTTTGCCGGTCAGGTGAACACGCGCGCCGTCGACTTCAACGGTTTTGGCATCAAGGTTGACCGCCAGCTTGCCGGTGCGGATGACCGATTGGCTGTGGCCCTTTGAACGGCGCACAACCGCATGAATGCGCGCGACCAGTTCTTCGCGGTGGAAAGGCTTAGTCACATAATCATCAGCGCCAAAGCCGAAGCTGCGCACTTTGGAATCCATTTCCGAAATGCCCGAAAGGATCAGCACCGGCGTCTGCACTTTGGCGACGCGCAGTTTTTTCAGCACATCATAGCCGTGCATGTCTGGCAAATTCAGGTCGAGCAATATGATATCATAATCATAGAGCTTGCCGAGATCGAGGCCTTCTTCGCCCAAGTCGGTCGTATAGACATTGAACCCTTCGGTCGCGAGCATCATTTCGATGGCTTTCGCGGTGGTCGGTTCGTCTTCAATTAGCAACACGCGCATGGCAAGCTGGCCCCTCTTTACTTTTTGCTGTCCCCACTGACTGTTTTAGGATGGTCCCAAACCGCCAATGGATTTCATTAACCATAAGGGAAATGAACTGAAAAGGTTAATTTCGTCTTAACGCCCCGGACTCCGCGAGTCGCAAAGGGTAATATTAAGGGAAAGTGACTCAATTCCGCCATTTTTCACACAGGCGCGTGCTACAAAAAAAATTGTTGCCGCGGATGTAACAAAATTGAAAGTTGCTTCAAATTGCTGTTTGCCAATCGGAAACCGGCTTGCTAGCCTGCTTGCTAATAAGTCAGGGCTATCGTTCTACAGGCGGCAGATCCTGCTTAACAAACAGGGAGTCCGTCATGAAAATTACCAAGCTAGCTTTATTTATGTCCGCCAGCATGCTGGCAATGCCTGCCTTTGCGCAAGACGCGCCTGCGGCTGCCGACACCCAAACAGCGGATGAAGAAGGCAAATCCATTGTCGTCACCGGATCGCGGATCAAACGCGACCCCAATGATAGTTCGCTACCGCTGACGATCATCACACCCGATGATTTATCGCGCGAAGGCATCAACAGCCCCGAACAGTTCATCAGCTTTCTGTCAACGAACGGCAATGGCGCAGATAACCTTGCGTCGAACTCTGATGTTGTCTCTGGCGCGGCGCGCGGCGGTAACAACGGATTGTCGGCGGCAAACTTGCGTGGTCAAGGCCCGGGCTCGACATTGGTCCTGCTAAACGGTCGGCGCGTTGCAGCGCACGGCATTGGTGGCGGTGCTGTCGACGTGAACCAAATCCCGTTTGCCGCACTTGAACGGATTGATGTGTTAAAGGACGGCGCATCTGCCATTTACGGCACCGACGCGATCGGCGGTGTGATTAACTTTATCACCAAATCCAATTTTCAAGGGGTCGTTCTAAACGGCTTTAGCGACATCACACAAAAAGGTGACAGCCCGATCTACCGGCTTTCGGCAACTGCTGGCTATGGTGACTTGAATGAAAATGGTTTCAACATCATGGGTTCGGTCAGCAAAAGCTGGAACGGAGTGCTCTATGGCCGTGACCGTGATTTCGTGAACGGCAACCAGCCCAATCGCGGGCTGTCGGTCGACACGCGCGGCACGCCGATTGCAACGATATTCCCGAACGGCGCAAACGCGCTTTTTGCCCCAACAGGATCACTGCTCAGCGGTGTTTCGCTGATTGAAGTCGGCGCACCCGTCGGCACTGCACCAGCGAGTAGCGGGATCAACATTCTCGATCTACCCGGCGGTGCAGGCTGCGCCAGCATGGATGGCGGCATGGCCTATGACGAGGTTCTGTGGTCGATCCCGGGCGCGCGCTATGCCTGCGCATGGGATACCGGACGCGCCGCGACTTTGCAGCAGCCGCTGGAAACATTAACCTATTATGGCAAAGCGACGCTTGCGCTGGGCGACCACAGGATTTCTGCTGAAGTCACCGGTTCTGACGCTGATTCAGCGAAGCGTTTTTCAAACAACCAATATTCGGGCAATACCGGATCGTTACCACTTTATTATCCACTAAACGCGATAACGGCGGCAACCTATAATGATGTCTATGACAGGTTGGCGGCAGTATTCCCGGCCATCGGCGCACCGGGCAACCGGACGGTCGGCTCTGGCACTTACGGTCGCCCAATCGCCTATCGCTGGCGCTGCATCGTGTGCGGACCGCGTGAATATGAAACTAACACCAAAACAATCCGTGCAGGATTAAACATCGAAGGACCGTTGTTTGCTGGATGGGATTACCGTGCTGGTGGTTCGCTTGCGAAAAGTGAATCCTCCTCTGTGCTCGGCAGCGGATATCATTATCGCGGTATCTTTGCGAATACGGCCTCGGCGATTGCCTCTGGCGTGCCGGGAGCGGTGTCGGGCGGGATTGATCCGCGCGCGCCAACCGCGCCGGGTGCTACGCGCCCTGGCATCGTCGGTTTGCTGAACAGTGGTATATTGAATCCGTTTTCAACCCTCCAATCTGATGCGGCCATCGCTGGCCTCAATGCCATTTCGGCAGAGGGCGTCACTCTATACGGCGGCCAGTATGAGGTGAAGCAATTTGATGCGTCAATATCAGGGGCATTGTTCGACCTGCCCGGCGGCGCTGTGCAAGTTGCCTTGGGTGCAGATTACCGCAAGGAAACCTATAGCTTTAACGGCTCGGCGGCAGCTGTGCTGGGTCAACCCGATATCTTTAACGTCGCTTTTGATAATGTGAACGCGCTGACGCCCAAGAAACGGACGGTAAAGGCGGTCTATGGCGAAATTTCGCTGCCGATTTTCGATATGCTGGAAATCACCGGCGCGGTTCGTCTTGATGATTATTCTGGTTTTGGCAGCACGGTAAATCCAAAAGTGTCAGCGAAGTTTCGACCTTTTGATTGGATGTTGTTCCGTGGTTCTTACAACACAGGCTTTCGCGTTCCAGCATTCAACCAGATTTTCAACGGTGTAACCCAATCGCCAAATCCGGGGAACACGCTGACCGATCCGACAACATGTCCTGTTGGCGGCACCATCAACGTGACGCCGGGTTGTAATGCCATCACGCCCGATACGTTGACCGGCGGTAACCTTAACCTTGGGCCAGAAACATCCGATCAATATTCACTGGGCGTCGTGTTCCAGCCCGCCCCCCGGTTTAGCGCATCGTTCGATCTTTGGTCGGTTGCTGTCGATAACACCATTGGCAATCTGACCATCCGTCAGTTGCTGGATAATATCGCCGACTTCCCCGACCGCGTCATCCGCACAGGGGGCATCATCACTTTGCTCGATTTGCGTGCTGACAATATCGGCTCGCGCCGGACCCAAGGGCTAGAGGTATCGCTGCGTGCGGGCTTTGATGCTTTGGGTGGCGAATTTACAGCTGGCATGGACGGAACCTACCTCCTTAAAAAGAAAGAGAAGTTCCTGCCCGCATCGCCGTTCGGTCCTGACCAGGTCGGTATCTTCACCTATGGCGGAGACCTTGGCCTTAAGTGGAAACACAGTGCCTTTATCACCTATTCAAAGGATGCTTTCGATTTCTCTGTTTCGCAAATTTTCCGCAATGGATATCAGAACAACACCGCCATTCCGGGCTCTACAGCAAGGCCCGATTTTAATGCGCGGGTCGACAATTATCTGATCTACAATATGTCGGCGAGCTATACCTTTGCCGAACGGTTTAAGCTGACGGGTGGTATCAAGAACCTTTTCGACACCGATCCACCCTTTGCCATCACCTATGATAGCAACAGCGGCGCGGGCAGCAGCTGGGAACCGCGCGTTGCCGACCCTCGGGGCCGGTCCTTCACTATGGCTGTTGAGGTGAAGTTCTGACACCTGCCCCCTCCTATATAGGTCGCAGACAGATAATAGCAGGGTTGGCGGCGCTTATGGCGGCGCCGGCCCTACCTGCCACGCTTGCGCCAGCCGCTGCTGGCGTGCGGGCTAAACCGCCGCGTATCAGGCCGGGCGATACTATCGGCCTGATCGAGCCTGCGAGCAGCAGCGACGAACCCTTTGACATTACTTTGGTCGAGGAAGCGGTGCTGGCGATGGGATTAAAACCCAAACGCGGGCAGCATGTGCTTGGCCGCTACGGCTATCTGGGCGGGCAAGACAAAGACCGCGCAGCAGACGTTACCGCGATGTATGCCGATAAAGACGTGCGTGCGATATTGTGTGTGCGCGGTGGCTGGGGCTGTGCACGGTTGCTGCCCTTTGTTGACTGGGATGTCGTGCGCGCCAATCCGAAATTGCTGATCGGCTATAGCGATATCACTGCATTGCACATGGCGGTTGCGGCCAAGGGTGGAGCCTATACGCTACACGGCCCCAACGGATCGAGCGCATGGGGTCAATCCTCGCTCGACAGTTTCAAATCAGTCGCGTGGGATGGCGCGATGCCGCTGTATACAAATCCATCGCCGGGCGAGGACCGGTTGGTTCAACGCAAATGGCGCACACGGAAATTGACTGGCGGCAAAGCGCAAGGACGCTTGCTCGGCGGCAACCTGACGGTGCTTACTGCACTGGCTGGCACGCAATATCTGCCCAGTTTCGACGGCGCGATCCTGTTTTTAGAGGATGTGGACGAAGCTGAATATCGGATCGACCGGATGCTGACGCAATTGGGGCAAGCGGGCGTATTGTCAAAATTGGCGGGCGTGGTTTTTGGCCAGTGCACCAGCTGTACCGACCCCGACGGCAGCGGCGCGGGTGGCGGATTTACGCTCAACATGCTGTTGCAACAGCATCTCGGCTCGCTGGGTGTCCCCGCATTTCAAGGGGCTTGGTTCGGGCATATTGCTGACCAATATAGCCTGCCTGTCGGCGCACTTGCCGAGATTGATGCCGATGCCGGAACATTGCGGTTGCTTGAATCCGCCGTGCTATGATCCGAACTGGATTGCGCTGGTTGCTGGCGGTGTTTTACTTGCTCGCAGGCATCGCGCATCTGCAAAGCCCGGCTGGTTTCCTTGCAATAACCCCCGATTGGGTTCCGTTTCCCGCTGAGGTCGTCGCCTTCACCGGCATTGCCGAAATCATCGGCGCCATAGGTTTGCTAATCCCGCGCAAGAGCATAGGCTGGGTTAGACCAGCCGCCGGGATTGGCCTTGCGCTTTATGCTGTGTTGGTGTGGCCCGCCAATTTCAACCATGCGTTCAACAACATTCCGCTGGGCGGTGTTGAAGCAAGCTGGTGGTATCACGGGCCACGGCTGGTTGCACAACCGCTGATTATCTGGCTGGCGTTATGGGTGGGCGAAGTGACGAATTGGCCGCTGCGGCGCAGGGCTTGAAACGGGATTTCTCCCGCCCCATCTCTTATCCATTCCGGCGGATCACTTCCCCGCCGATGCGGATCATTCCATGACTGATAGTTTGTTACGCACCGGCGTTGTGATTGAACACCGCCCCTTTGCAACGCTTGGCAAAGCCGAACATGGCTGGCTGCGCGCCAACCATCATTTCTCGTTCGCATCCTATCATGACCCAGAGCGGATGCATTGGGGTGATATCCGCGTGTGGAATGATGACGAGATCGATGGGCAAACCGGATTTCCGCCGCATGCGCACGACAATATGGAAATCATCACCTATGTCCGCAAAGGCGCGATTACGCATCGCGACAGCATGGGCAATCTGGGCCGGACAGAGGCTGGCGATGTTCAGGTGATGAGTGCTGGCACCGGCGTGACGCACAGCGAATGTAATCTGGAGGATGGCCTTTGCCGCCTGTTCCAGATCTGGATCTTGCCCCGCGAACGGAGCGTTGCCCCGGCATGGGATCAGCGGCAGTTTCCGAAATTGGACCGGTCCGGGCAGTTCACTGTGCTGGCCAGCGGCTATGGCGAGACGAACGCGCTGGTTATCAACGCAAACGCGCGTGTGCTCGGCGCAACGGCGGCGGCTGGCGAGACGGTGACTTACGAGCTCGAAGCGGGGCGCCATGCCTATTTGGTCAGCGCCAAGGGTCGCATCCGCGTAAACGGCGTTGAAGGTGATGCTCGCGATGGCTTTGCCATTACCGGCGACGGTGCATTGACCATCGAGGCGATAGACGATGTCGAACTGGTGATGGTTGATAGCGCATAGGCACATCGTATAAAGGCAGGCCATGCCATTTGATCTGCCCGAAGACGCTTTGAGCGAAACCTTTCTCGCCTCCACCGGGCCGGGCGGGCAGAATGTGAACAAGGTGGCGACGGCGTGCCAGCTGCGTTTGGACGTTTATGCGCTGGGCTTGCCACTGTACGCATTTCGTAAGCTGAAAATATTGGCGGGCAGCAAGATGACCGTTGCAGGCGAGTTGATCGTAACGGCACGCAGCCACCGGACGCGAGAGGCGAATCGCGCCGATGCCCGCAAGCGTGTTGTGGAGATGATCGACGAAGCCTTTGTCCGCCAGCCGCCACGCATCAAAACCAAAGTCGGCAAAGCCGCCAAAGCCCGCCGCGTCGATACCAAAAAGGGCCGCAGCACACTGAAGAAGAACCGTGGTAAAGTGGCGCTCGACTGACTATCTGTATCTGCATGTACGCATTCGATATTGCCCATGACCGGCCTAAAGCCGAATTGTATGACGAGCTAGTCAAGGCCGCAGACGCGCTGACCAATGGCGAGCCTGATGGCGTGGCCAACATGGCCAATATCGCAGCGTTGCTGTGGCAGTTTCTGCCCGATCTGAACTGGGCCGGATTTTACCGAATGGTCGGCGGCGAACTCGTTCTCGGCCCGTTTCAAGGCAAAGCCGCGTGCATCCATATCCCGCTGAACAAAGGCGTATGCGGAGCTGCGGCACGGACCGCGACCAGCCAGTTGGTCGATGATGTCCACGCTTTTCCCGGGCATATTGCTTGTGATGCCGATAGCCGGTCTGAGCTGGTGGTGCCGGTGATCCGCGACGGCCTGGTAATCGCCGTCATCGATCTCGACAGCCCGAAACCTGCGCGCTTTGATAGTGCGGACCAAAAAGGGATTGAGGCGCTCGCCCAGTTACTTGCTAACCGAATCTGATCCTTCTGCGTCATTTTGGAACAACTGGTCGCAAAGCGGCGCATTTTACATCCGCACGATTGGCGAGAGGCGTAAAAAAATGTTAAGGCCTTTTTAACCATCGGGCTACGCAATCTGCGCGGCCTTGGGTGCTTAGGGAGCTGTTAACCATGAAGAATATCCTATTTGCTGGCATTGCGGCAACATCGATGCTGATGATCAGCCCCGCGAACGCGGCAAGCGACTCGTCGGTATCCAAAGCCGAAACCGGCAAATCGACCTCGATTGGTGGAGTTTTTGAAGGTCGCCGTGGCGGCGGACACGGCAGTATGCCGCATGTTGGCCCACGCTCCGGCGGACATGGCCCTGGCATTGGCGGCCCCGGAATGGGCGGCAATCACCGTTGGGGCCACCGGATTGGTGGTCGCTGGTTTGCTGGCTTTCACGCACCAGGTGGCTGGAATGGCTATCGTGCACCGTTCCGTGGTTTTACCCTGCCAACCTATTGGGTGCAGCCAAGCTATCGCATCGTTAACTTCCCGACCTATGGCCTCTATGCGCCGCAAACCGGATATGGCTGGTCGCGTTATTATGATGACGCAGTGCTCACCGACAGCCGTGGCTATGTGCAAGACCATCGCAGCAATATCCCCTGGGACCGTTATGAAGGCGGCTATGCCCCCGGCGAGTATTCCGAAGCCGATTATGGTCCAGCGATGGGCGCAGATCGGGGTGTCTATTATGGCGACGAGCGCGTCTATTCGGGTAACGGCAATCCTCCGCCACCCCCGCCACAGGTTGTCTATCAGCAAGGCACGGGCCAGCAGGGTTACCGCCAAGATGGCTATGAGCAATCGGGTTATGACCAACGCGGATATGACGAGAATGATTATCGCCCGAATAGCTATGGTCCATCCTATCAAAGTCGCAATGGCTTTGAACGTTATGAGCGCTGCTTGAATGATCGCGGCGTCACCGGCGCTGTCATTGGCACTGTTGTCGGAGCCGTGATTGGTAACCGCGTTGCAGGGCGTGGCGACCGTATCGCCGGTTCATTGGCTGGGGCAGGTCTTGGCGCACTTGCCGGACGAGGCATCGAAAAGGCGACCAAAAAGTGCAAAAAATACCTGCCGCGTGATGACCAATATTACTACAGTCAAGGCGGCTATCAAAACGGTGGATATCAGGGTGGATATCAGGGCCAACCGCAATATGCACCGCCTCCCCCACCCCAGCCACAGGGCAATCCTTATGGCTATCAGGGCGGTTATTATCAGAACGGCTGGTACTATCCCGCGCCAACCGTGACAACGATCACTGTATCGCCAGCCGTCACGACAACGACGACAACGACCGAGGAATATTATTACGAAACCGTCTCGGTTCCCGCTAAGAGAAAGCCAGCGCGTAAGTGGAAGCCAGCAAAGAGGAAAACCTGCGGCTGCCGCTAAATACGGCTTGAAGATTAAAGAAAACCCCGCCCGAAACGGCGGGGTTTTTCATTTTGGGATAGGATGCTTAAAGCGGAGTATCCGCCGGCACGCCGGTATCGAAATCAACCCAGCCGCTGGGGGTCAGCTTTTCCAGCGGGCGATAGCGGGTCTTATACTGCATCCGCGCTGCACCCTCGACCCAATAGCCGAGATAGACATAAGACAGGCCAGCATCGCGCGCGCGGATGATGTGATCCATGATGATGAAATTGCCAAGGCCGGGGCGACCCTCTGCTTCTGAATCATAATAGCTATAGACCATCGACAGGCCGTCGCCTTGTTGATCGGTAATGCATGCGCCAACCAAATCACCGGGGCGGCCATAGTTCGACGGCAACCGGTATTCGACCACATGGCTGTTCACCGGCGTTTGTTCGACCATGTCTGAATAATCGATGTCATCCATACCCGACATGCCGCCGGTCGGGTGGCGTTGCCCCAAATACCGTTGCAGCAGAGAAAACTGTTCTGATGTCGACCAAGGGCGGCACGCGCGCACTTCCAGATCGGCATTGCGTTTCAGGATTTTGCGCTGCGTCGCATTGGGTTCAAAACCACCGGTCTTTATCCGCACCGCAACGCACGCTTTGCAATCGGCACAGCTAGGGCGATAGGCGACATTCTGGCTGCGGCGAAACCCGATACGGCCGAGTGCTTCGTTTAGTTCTGCGGCGTGTGCGCCGGACAGTTCGGTAAAAACTTTACGCTCGGTCTTTCCCGGCAGATACGGGCAGGGGCTGGGGCTTGTTACAAAGAAGCGGGGAAAACGGACGGGTGCGGTCATGGAACCCCAAATCGAACTAGAGCGTGAATGATACGTAGACTATGACGGCTTCATCCCGTGCTGAAAAGAGCGTTTACCACAAACAACCTAATTCAGCTCGACGCGTGTTACCTGATATCCAGAGCCTCTGAGATCATCAATCAACCGTTGCAGCTGAACAGCATCGCGCGCTTCGCATTCTATGTCGGTAATCAGGCCCTTGGCAGGCAAAGTCGTAAAGATGCGCTGGTGATAAATCTCGATGATGTTGACCTGATGATCGTTGAAAAGCTTCATCACTTTGAACAGCGCGCCGGGGCGGTCTTGCAAAGTAATCTGCAACCGCGCCAACCGGCCAGACCGAGCCAAATCGCGCAGCAACACATTGGCCAGCAAGCGCGTGTCGATGTTACCGCCGCACAAAACGATACCGATATTTTTGCCGCGAAACATGTCTGGGTTCGCCATCACCGCGGCAAGCCCAGCGGCACCCGCGCCCTCGACCACAGTCTTTTCAATCTGTAACAACAGGCTGACGGCAGTTTCCAACTGCGGCTCGGACACCAGAACGATTTCGTCCACTAGCCCGCGAATGACCTTTGAGGTGAACTCGCCCGGTACTTTGACCGCGATGCCCTCGGCCAGCGTATCGCCTTCACACGGCATTTGTTTGTTATTCAGCAGCGCATACATGCTTGGATAGAGTTCCGCCTGCACACCGACGAGGCCGATATCGGGCTTTAACCCGCGCGCCGCTGTGCCCATGCCCGATAGCAAGCCGCCACCGCCGATGGGGACAACCAGCATATCGAGATCAGGGATCGCCTCTAGCATCTCCAGCGCAACGGTTCCCTGCCCCGCCGCAACATGCGGATCGTCGAACGGGTGAACGAACGTCAGCCCCAGTTCTTTTTCCAAAAGCCGCGCATGTTTATAAGCGTCGTCGAACTTTTCGCCCTCCAGCACGACTTTGCCGCCAACCGCTTCGGTCTGCATGACTTTGATCGTCGGCGTGGTTCTGGGCATAACGATTGTCACCGGCGCGCCCAGCCGCGTGCCGTGATAGCTAAGCCCCTGCGCGTGGTTGCCCGCCGACGCCGCAATAACGCCGCGTTTCAAAACCTCTGGTGGCAGTTGCAACAACGCGTTCAGCGCGCCGCGTTCTTTATAGGCCGCGGTAAATTGCAGATTTTCAAACTTTAAATAAATGTTCGCCCCTGTCAGCTGCGACAATGTCTGGCTGTGCAGCGTGGGCGTGGCGACAATCGCGTCACGGATGCGGGCATGCGCCGCGCGGACATCGTCCAGCGTTAGCAATTCTTCAGTGGAAACATCAGCCATAGGCCATGCCCCCTAACGCATCTGGCGCAATGAGAAAACAAAGATTAAGGCAGAGCCATGAGTAGGATAGCTTTTATCGGTTTGGGTGTAATGGGCGGCCCGATTGCCCGACATTTATCTAAAGCCGGACATGAGATGACGGTTTTCAACCGTTCGCGCGGCAAGACCGAGGCATGGGTTGCGGAACATGGTGGCACCTTGGCCGCCTCTCCTGCTGAGGCCGCAAAGGACGCCGATGTTGTCGTCAGCTGCGTTGGCACCGATGATGATTTGGCGAGCGTAACATTGGGCCGTGACGGTGCGTTTGCCGCGATGACCAAAGGCGCTTTGTTCATCGACCACACCACAGTTTCTGCGCGCATAGCGCGCCAATTGGGCGTCGAGGCGCGCGGACGCGGATTATTGTGCGTCGATGGCCCAATGACCGGCGGACAGGCGGGGGCCGAGAACGGCACGCTTGCGATCATGTGCGGCGGAACGGTGGATTCGGTCGAGGCAGCGCGCCCGATCATGGCAGCCTATGCCAAACGCGTGGTTCATGTTGGCGGCCCGGGTGATGGCCAGACTGCAAAAATGGCGAACCAGATTTGTATCGCAGGCGTATTGCAGGGTCTGTCCGAGGCCATGCACTTTGCGCAATGCGCAGAACTTGATCTGGATAAAGTGTTCGATTCGATATCGGGCGGCGCGGCGCAAAGCTGGCAGATGGATAACCGCTGGGCAACAATGGCCAAGGGCGAATTTGATTTCGGCTTTGCCGTCGATTGGATGCGCAAGGATTTGGGCCTTGCCGTCGATGAAGCGCGCGCCAATGGGGCCAGCATTCCGATTGCCGCAATGACTGACCAATTTTTCTCTGACGTTCAGCATATGGGCGGGGGTCGGCAGGATACGAGTGCACTGGTGCGGAGGTTGCCCAAGAGATGAAAAAGTTGAAATTGCTGGGCGCGTTGTTGGTGGCGGCATGCGCGATCCCCGCATTGGCCGATGGCCTGATCGAAAACGTCAACGGCATAACGCTGGATAAAGAGGGAAAAGTTGTCCGCTTTACTGGACTGTTGATTGACCGGCAGGGCAAAGTCGCAAGGACGATCACGCGCGGCGATAAGCTGCCGAAAGAACTAGACTACCGGATCGACGGGCGCGGCAAAACGATGTTGCCGGGGCTGATCGATGCACATGGTCATGTCATGGGGCTGGGGTTTCAGGCGCTGACGCTTGATCTTTCCTCGACCAACTCGCTCGCCGAGGCGCAGGCTGCGCTAAAGGCCTATGCTGACAAACATCCCGACCGCCGCTGGATTATCGGAAGCGGATGGAATCAGGAGAAATGGGGCTTGGGCCGTTTTCCAACCGCCTCCGATCTCGACTCCATCATAGCTGACCGTCCGGTCTGGCTGGAGCGCGTCGATGGCCATGCCGGTTGGGCCAACAGCCGTGCGATGGAAATCGCCGGTGTCACTGCCGCTAGCAAAGCACCAACCGGCGGACGGATTGAAATGGCGGGCGGTAAACCCAGCGGGATTTTTGTTGATGCGGCGTCGGAACTGGTCGGTAAGAACGTCCCGATGCCCAGCCCGCGCGACCGCGACGCTGCATTGGCTGAGGCGCAAGCGGCGCTGTTGAAAGTCGGCGTGACCGCAATTGCCGACATGGGCACAACGATGGACGATTGGCAGGCCTATCGCCGCGCAGGAGACGAGGGCTGGTTGTCGGTTCGCATTTTTGGCTATGCTAGCGGTGTTGAAAATATGACCGCGATTGCCGGATCAAAACCGACGCCGTGGCTCTATGAGGATAAACTCCGCCTCGGCGGGGTCAAACTCTATCTCGACGGCGCCTTGGGCAGTCGCGGCGCTTGGTTGAAGAAAGCCTATGCTGATGCGCCGGGGCAGACCGGCCTGCAATTTCACCCCAGCGCCGAGGTGCGCAATATGATGGTGCGCGCGGCGATGGACGGGTTCCAGACAGCCGTTCATGCCATTGGCGACGCCGCCAATGAAGACGCGATTGGCGCGGTTGAGGATTTGGCTGAGACGTATTCCAATGATCGCCGATGGCGGATTGAGCATGTCCAAATCGTTGACCCCGTCGACCTGCCGCGATTGGCAAAAAACGGCATCATCTCGTCCATGCAGCCGGTGCATCAGACATCGGATCGGCTGATGGCCGAAGTCCGTTTGGGGCCGGAAAGGCTCAAAGGCGCTTATGCTTGGCAATCCATCTTAAAGGCTGGCGGTAAGCTAGCCTTCGGTTCGGACACGCCCGTCGAATTGCCCAACCCGTTCCACGGCATTTCCGCTGCGATCAGCCGAGAGGACGAGAAAGGCCAACCCTTTGGCGGTTGGATACCGTCTGAACGCGTAACCCGCGAACAGGCGCTGGCTGGCTTTACCACTGGTGCGGCTTATGCATCCTTTGCCGAGGGCAAAGTCGGTGCGTTATTGCCCGGTTATCGCGCCGATTTTGTGCTGGTTGATACCGACCCGCTTCTGGCGTCACCCAGCCAAATTCGCGCCACCAATGTGCTTGAAACCTGGGTTGGAGGATTTCCGGTTTATCAGCGCGGAAAGCGTTCGGACGAAATTATCATGCCCGGCAAAGGGGAGTGAGAGCCGCTAATGTTGCATAATTACCGCATTTATTGAAATTCTGCTTGCATATAAGTTTCATCTGCGTGACCTATCAAAAAAAATGGCATAGCGATGCCATACAAAAATAAAACGTAAACGGGAGAATATGATGTCTGAATTGCTTTTGCTCCGCAAAGCGGCGCTTGCCCTGTCCACTGCTACACTCGCTTTTGCTGCACCAAATATGGCCTTTGCGCAGGACGAAGCGCAAGCGGATGAAACTGATGCAAAAACGGATGATGGCATCCTTGTCATTGCACAGGGGCGCGAACAAGCATTGGCCGACGTGCCTCTTGCTGTGTCGGCAATTGGTGCGGAGGCTATGCAGAATAGCGGCGCAAACGACATTCGCCAGCTGAACCAAGTTGCGCCTTCTCTGCTCGTTTCGTCGACCGGTAACGAAGCGAACGGTTCTGCGCGTATTCGCGGCATCGGTACTGTGGGCGATAACCCCGGCCTTGAAAGCTCGGTCGCAGTCTTTATCGACGGCGTTTATCGTTCGCGTTCAGGCATTGGCCTTAACGAGCTGGGTGAGATTGCACGGGTCGAGGTGCTGCGCGGACCACAAGGCACACTGGGTGGCCGCAATGCATCAGCCGGGCAGATCAGCATCATTTCGAAAAAGCCCGAATTTCAATTCGGCGCTAAAGGCGAAATCACTTACGGCAATTTCGATTTTCTTCGTGTAACGGGCAGCGTGACCGGACCTATTTCCGAAACACTCGCTGCGCGCTTGGACGGTGTGTATGTAAAGCGCGACGGTTTCTATAATGACGCTGCTAACAACACCGACGTTAACAACCGTAACCGGTATTTCGTCCGCGGACAATTTCTGTGGGAGCCCAATGATGATTTGAGCGTTCGTCTGGTCGGTGATTACACCAACCGGAAAGAAAAATGCTGTGCGGCGGTCTATATCGACCGGAATATCAACCCCTATATTGGCGATCTTAACAGCCCTTCATCGCCGCTGACGCCGTTGCAAACAACCGGTAACAACATCATCAATGTATTGCGTGATCTCGGCCAGTCGCTGACCGCGTTTAACTCAGGCTACACCCGCAACATATCGGTCACACCGGGCCGCACCTTTAGCGGCAAGACAACCGACGGTGGTATCTCGATGGAGATAAAGGCCGACCTTGGTGGCGCTAATCTGACTTCGATTACAGCGTATCGCGATTATAAATCGGGCCAAGGATCGGATACCGATTATGGCACAGTCGATATTCTGTATCGCGCCCCCGGTAATGGCAATTTCCGGCAGTTTAGAACCTTCACGCAAGAATTGCGTTTGCAGGGTGAAGCATTCGACGGAAAACTGGATTGGCTGGTCGGTGGTTTCTTCGCCAACGAAAAACTAAAGGTCCATGACAATCTGCGCTTTGGTAATCAATATGGTCGCTTTGCAACCTGCCGGATCGTTTCAGGCGGTGGCTTAGCTGGTCTGTATTCGCCCACCAATCCCGGTTGCGTAGTTCCTGTCGTTGGTCCGGCAACGCTGTCTGTGGCGAGTGGTGGTGGTGCCGTTGGTGCAGCCGTGGTCGCCGGCTTTGCAACGCTCGATACGTTGAACAATAAAGGTGCGACTACTGATGAATATAATCAGACTAGCCGCAACTGGGCGCTGTTCACGCACAATATCATCAACATCACCGATGGCCTCGATCTGACTTTGGGCCTGCGTTACACCAATGAGAAAAAGCGTTTCAACGCGACCTTTGGCAATGACAATACGGTGTGTACGGCTTTGCAAACGTCTTTGATTGGCGCAGGGGCACTGACCAGCACTAATGCTACAGCCCGTGCTTTGGCAGGCGCGTTAATCGGTCTGGGCTGCCAAGGCAACTCGACGGCGGAACTCAATGGCGTGAGCATCAACAGCAAACGGGCCGAGGATCAGTTTACCGGCACAGGAATCCTGTCTTACAAAGTCAACGACGACTTGCTGACATACGCCAGCTATTCGCGCGGCTATAAAGCCGGCGGCTTCAACCTTGATCGTTCGGCCCTAAAAGGCGCAACGTTCCCGTTCTCCGCAACTGTCGGGGGTGCACAATCGTTTGTTGGTAACCTTCAGTTCGATCCGGAACTGGTCACTTCGTATGAGATTGGCGCAAAATATTCGACAGGGCCGTTCAGCCTGAATGTTGCTGCGTTCCGTCAGGACTTTAGCAATTTTCAGCTGAATACCTTTAACGGTGCAGTGTTCTTGGTACAGAATGTCAACGGGTGCACCACCAGCCTTGCAGGCGCGGATCGTGATGCCAGCGATCTTACCGGAACATGTGCGGCTGGTGATGTCAGCTGGGGCGTCAGCGCGCGCGGCGTGGAACTTGAAGGCGTGCTGAAGCCATCCGCTGATTTCCGCGTTGGTCTGGGCTTGACCTACACAGACACCAGCTATCGCAACAACCTTGTTGGCACAAAAACAGGAACACCTTTGGCGGCTGCATTACGCAAACTGCCAGGTGACAACCTGTCCAACGCTCCAGAATTGGTAACGACCGGGTCAGTGACGTGGACACCGCCCATCGGCAGCGGCGGCATGAGTGCGCTTGTCTATGTCGATGGCCGTATGACCAGCGATTATAACACGGGCTCTGACTTGTTCCCGCAGAAGGAACAGGACGGTTTTGCGATCTTTAACGCACGACTTGGTCTTCGCGGTGCCGATGACAAATGGGCGATTGAATTGTGGGGCCAAAATATCTTTAACAAGGATTATGCTCAGGTGGCCTTTAACACGCCATTCCAGTCAGGAACGACCTCGGCACCCTTTGTCGATCCGAACTATCCCGGTGGACGCCAGATCTTCTCGCAGTTCCTAGCTGAACCCCGCACATTCGGCGTGACGCTGCGCGGTAGCTTCTGATCCACATAACACAGACAAAGAAAAAGGCCCGCCTCGGCGGGCCTTTTTTGTGGGTTATTGGTGGAGAGATTGGGACCGGACTTAAGCAGCGATAAATCAAGCCACATACAAAACCCGTTTGCCTCGAGCGAAGTCGAGAGGCCAATAACGCACCCACGACCTCGTGGTGTCTCGACTTCGCTCGACACGAACGGATCTACGTAGGTTCAATCGAATAGTGAAAGAGCCTAACCGACCCTTACTCAGCAATAGTGAAATTCAAAAAGCCGGGCATTGGCCCGTTCCAGCCGTCATCAGGACCGTCGGATTTCGGCGGTGCTGTTTTGGCCGCCGCTGCTTTGACAGGAGCGGCCTTTGCCGGAGCCGCTTTAGGCTTTTCCGCAGCAGCGACTGGTTCAGGTTTAGGCTCGCGCGCAGCTTTAGAAGCCTCAGGCTTTGCCGCACGTTCCCGCCGTGGCGCACGTTCGGGCTTAGCTGGCGTTTCGGTCTTTGATTCCCTCGCGGCAGCTTCCGGAGAAGTGACTTTCCCCAGCCGCTCAATCTTGCCGCCGATCAGCTTCTCGATATTGTCGATCGCTTCTTCGTCAGACTTGGTCACAAAGGTAAAGGCTTTACCCTTGGCCCCGGCGCGACCAGTGCGGCCGATGCGATGCACATAGTCATCGGGATGCCACGGCGCATCGAAATTGAACACATGACTGACGCCCTTAATGTCCAATCCGCGTGCAGCAACGTCTGATGCAACCAGCAAATTGATCTCGCCCGATTTGAACGCCTCCAATTGCTTTTGGCGAGTGGATTGGTCAATATCGCCGTGGATTTCGCCAGAGCGAAACCCGCTTTGTTGCAGGCTTTTGTTCAATTCCCGCACGGTCGTTTTACGGTTGCAGAAAATGATTGCGGTATGGACGTCTTCGCTGCGGATCAAGTCACGCAGCACGTCCTTCTTCTTGGCCGCAACAACATTGACCAGCTTTGCCTCGATATTCAGGTTCGATGACGCAGGCCGTGCCACTTCGATATATTTGGGGTTCGACAAAAACCGGTCCGCCAGTTTCTTAATCGGCGGTGGCATGGTGGCTGAAAACAACAAGGTCTGGCGGCTGGTCGGCAATTTGGTGCAGATATGTTCGATATCGGGGATAAAGCCCATGTCGAGCATCCGGTCCGCCTCATCAATCACCAGCAGTTCGCAGCCGTTAAGCAGTATTTTGCCGCGTTCGAACAAATCCATCAACCGACCGGGCGTCGCGATCAAAACATCGACGCCTTTTTCCAGCGCCTTGACCTGATCGCCCATCTGTACGCCGCCGATCAGCAACGCCATCGAAAGCTTATGATTCACACCATACTTCACAAAATTCTCGGCAACTTGTGCGGCCAATTCGCGGGTAGGCTCAAGGATCAGGCTGCGCGGCATCCGCGCCCTTGCCCGGCCCTGCGCCAGTATGTCGATCATCGGCAACACAAAAGATGCAGTCTTGCCGGTGCCTGTCTGGGCGATGCCGATGATGTCGCGCATCATCAAAACCGACGGAATCGCCTGTTCCTGAATAGGAGTCGGAACATCATAACCAGCGGCGGTTACGGCAGAGAGTAATTCATCGGAAAGGCCGATATCGGCAAAACGCATAAGCACCATCAAATCAGGAAAGCGAGCTTGGCATCTATTGTTGAGACCAGCTCTTGTCGCGCGATTGGCGAAGATATGCGCAAATGTCAAGGAAATTGGCCGAATCAAGCGTCGGCCAAACAGCCCTTATTTCGGCACCAGCACGCGGAATTTATCGATCTCGCACTGTGCGCCCGTTCGCGCATGGAGCAGGTCGCGGTCAATGCACAGCTTGCCATCGGCAGAGCGCTCGACATAGGCCCCTGCATAAAACTCGCGCGCAAGGCATCCGTTACCCAGATAGGCGCGGATGACATTGCCGTCGCGGGTCATGATTTCTAGGCTTTCTTTGGGTCCCGGCCGCGCGCCGATCAGCCGGTCCATCAACAGACATTTGCCAATCTTTTCTTCTTTATACTCAACCTGTTCAGATCGCTTGCCCGTTGTTGGTGTGGACTTTGGCGGGATGCGAATAATGACGCGTTGATTGGCTTGCGCTTGATACCAATCGTCGCCAAATTCTATGTGCAGCATACTGATAAAACCCGGAATCGCAGGCGCACCGACGCTGCCGGTGGCCGCTGCGCCTGCAAGGATAAGGGGTATCGCCCCAATCAAAATCTTCACACAGCGTAGCATCCGGCTCCGGCCAATAAATCCCTGCCCACGCGCATAATGCATCGGATTGAACAGGGGATTAATCCAGCACTATTGCAAAGCATCCAAATCTGGCAAGAGCGCGTTTATTATGACCGATATAAACATGCTCCAACCGCTGAAAAATCTGCTCGGCACATCGGGATATCGTGATGATCCAGAGGAGCTTGCGCCGTGGCTGACCGATTGGCGCGGGCGCTACACCGGCAAAGCAGCGGCGATGGTTTCACCTGCCAGCACTGCCGAAGTTGCCGAGATTGTGAAGTTTGCAGCGGCTCACCGAATCGCTTTGGTGCCGCAAGGCGGGAACAGCGGCATGGTTGCGGGAGCAACGCCCGACCAGTCCGGCGATTCGCTTTTGCTATCAATGCGCCGGATGAACACATTTGTCGAAATCGATCCCGCATCGGGCGATGCGATTGTTGAGGCAGGGTTGATCCTGCAGTCGTTACATGAAGCGGTTGCGCCTCACGGCTACCGCTTTCCGCTAACGCTCGGCGGCAAAGGCTCAGCAACCATTGGCGGGCTTATTTCCACTAACGCTGGTGGCACTCAGGTGCTGCGCCACGGCACAATGCGCAGCCTTGTTTTGGGACTAGAAGCCGTGCTGCCCGATGGCTCAATTTTCGATGGCATGGCTCCGTTGAAAAAGGACAATCGCGGCTATGATTTGAAACAGCTGTTGATCGGCGGCGAAGGCACAATCGGGATTGTGACCAAAGCCGTTTTGCGCACGGTGCCAGCTTTGATTGACCGCTGTGTAGTCTGGGCTGGTGTGAAGTCGCCATCAGATGCCTATGCGTTGCTGCAACATTTACAGCGTAAAGCCGGAGCTGCGCTAGAGGGTTTTGAGATATTGCCGCAATCTGCGCTGGCTGCGGTTCTGCGCCACATTCCGGGCACACGCGCGCCATTGTCTACCGCGCATCTATGGCACGTCCTGATCGAATTGGTGCAGGATGACGCAGCGCAACCGACTCCCGCCGATCTTGCCGAACGCTTGATGGCCGGCGCTATCGAGGCCGGACTTGCCGATGACGCCACCTTGTCCGCCAATGAAGCGCAAGCCGAGGCATTCTGGAAAATCCGCGACAGCATATCCGAGGCAGAGCGTGCCGAGGGACCTGCGCTGCAACACGATATCAGCGTCCCTGTCGCCGCAATGGCGCGCTTTATCGAGGCAGAAACACCCGAAATCGAGGCCCGCTTTCCTGGCACGCGCGTTGTCGCTTTTGGCCATTTGGGCGATGGCAACATCCATTATCATGTCAAAGCGCCAAAGGGGATGACGGCGGCGGATTGGTATGGCACGCATTCCGATCCGATCAGCGCGCATGTTTATGACCGTGTTGCGGCGTATCGCGGATCGCTGTCTGCGGAACACGGCATCGGCATGGCCAAGCTGGCCGAATTCGCGCGAGTCAGCGATCCAGCAAGACTAGCCGCTATGCGCGCGATTAAAACTGCGCTTGATCCGCTGAATATCTTGAATCCTGGTAAGCTTGTCCCTCTTGCCTAGCGCGGCTTAGACCACTAAAGCCGCCGCCAACATCAACGATTCCATAACAACCGGAGAGTTTTCATGGCCACAGCGCCCGCACCTGCAGGATTGCCGATTTTCTATAAAGATCTGGTTCCGCTCAACAGCAAAGAACATGCAAAGTTCAAAACGCGCCCGATTAACAGCGCAAAGTTTATGGATGGGCAACATGCCGTGCCGTTGACTGTTGAAGAATTCGTTATGGCTTCGCGCCACTTCCCCATCATTTTTTCGGCTGGCGACAATCCAGTACCATTGGCGCTGATGGGGATGAATGAAGGCGTCAACGTTTTCATGGATGATAAGGGCCAGTTTACTGATCCTGTCTATCTGCCAGCCTATATCCGCCGCTATCCGTTCATGCTGGCGCGGCTGCGCCCCGACAGCGATGAATTGTCGCTGTGTTTCGACCCGACAACAGATGCTGTCGGCGAGTTTAAAAAAGAAGGCGAAGCTTTGTTCGATGGCGAAGAGCCAACCGAGAACACCAAAAACATTCTGAAATTCTGCGAAGATTTTGAACAAGCCGGTGCGCGCACGCATCAGTTTGTCGAAGAGCTGAGCAAAGCCGATCTGTTGATGGAAGGTGAAGTCTCCATTCAGCAGGAAGGCAATGAAACGCCGTTTGTTTATCGCGGTTTCCAAATGGTCAATGAAGACAAGCTGCGCGACATGCGCGGTGATGAATTGCGCAAGATGAACCAGAACGGCATGTTGCCGTTGATCCACGCGCATTTGTTTTCGCTGCAACTGATGCGCGAATTATTTGCATCGCAGGTTGCACAAGGTAAAGTGCCACAAGCGGTCGAACTGCCAACGGCTTGAGGATGACAGTGTTCTCCCCCGTTCGGCACCGCCGTTGGGGGAGGTACACATGGTTTCAAAATATAGCAAAACGGCGATTATCCTGCACTGGACCATCGCCTTTCTGATCATCGCCAACATTGCCTTTGCCATGATCCCGGCACCAAAACCCGTCCGCGAATCTTTGATGAGCCTGCATCTGCCCTTTGGCATCCTTGTGCTGCTGCTCGTTGTTATCCGGATACTGTGGCGACTGGGTCATCGCCCTCCCGCCAAGCCAGATGGGCTTTCTGGCTGGGAGTTTGCGCTTTCCCGGATAGTGCATTTTCTGTTTTATGCGTTGATGATCTTGGTTCCGCTATCCGGCTGGGTCTGGATGTCGGCTGAGAACTATCCGGTTTCGATGTTCGGGTTGTTCGACCTCCCCATGCTTCCGGTCGATCATAGCAAAGAGTTTAAGCATATCATGAACGAACGTCACGAGGTTCTTGGGCTGGTAACGCTCGGCCTTGTCGCGCTGCATATCATTGGTGCGCTCAAACATCAGTATTTGGACCGTATGCCCTTTGTTCAGCGCATGTGGCCTTGACAATTACGGCCAAAATAATTTGACTAACATATTGAAAAGTCATTGTTAAAGTAATTTATAACGTACAACTGCCCGTATGTTTCGGGCGTTTTGCCGCACTGCGACATTTCGTTACGCATAAACTATTGATTTCAGGCGTCAGTGCGCCCATTTTGTGGATAGGACAGAAATCTCCCCTCCCTTTTCTGTCCTACGGCGCTGCTAGTCAGCGCCACCTCCCTGAACCTTGGCCACCCCGGAGCAATCCGGGGTGGTTTTTTCTTGGAAGTCGCTAAGCTGGGCTATTCCGCTGCTTCAGCGAACGAAGCGCCCAAAGCTTGATCCGCCAAATCTGCAACAACCGCCTGCACAAAACTGGCCATCGGCACAAGTCCAGCAGTCGGCTCGCGCAGATCCGAATCGAGATAAAGGCTGCGGTCCACCTCCAACTGCAAAGCATGGATGCCGCGACCGGGATCGCCGTGCCGTTGCAGGATGTAATCACCCGAATAGGGCGTGTTCAGCGCAGCCTTTATCCCCTGTATCTGCGCACGACCGACCACAAGCTCTGTATAGATAGAAGCAGCGCTGCGACCAAAGCGATCACCAATCACTATCTGCGGCTGGGCGTCTTCATGCGCCTGAATTGGAATGGGCGGCATACTGTGTACATCAAGCAAAATCGCCACGCCAAAACGTGCGCGCATCGCGGAAAGGATAGCAGCCACCGATTGATGATAGGGCCGGTGCACATCCGCGATCCGCTGCTCGGCATCCCTACGCGCTATCGGGCTGCGCCATAGCTCACCGCACATCTGCAATCGCCGCGGTAACAGACCAAGGCCGCCGCGCGCTTTGGCACTGAGTACAGCGGCCTTGGCCGTATCAGAGCCCGCCACCATTCCGGTATCGATATCTGTCTCAGCGCGATTAAGGTCAATATAGGCGCGCGCGCGGTGCGCGACTATCGCAGGATAACCTGAAGATATGGCCGGTTGAATCAGCCGATCCGCATAGCGATCTTCCAGCCGCAGCAATTCGGCGGGCGGCACGCGCAAATTGGCAAGCAATTCTGGAGGATAATCGCGCCCTGCATGTGGCACAGACAGCAAGACCGGAATATTAGGCATATCCATATTAAAGCATGTGAAAACTGCCGTTTTTTCCACGTCAAAAATATCCTTCCAACTGTGCAATAGCCGTAAATTTTACTTATGCAGTGCAATTTATTAAACAGTGCAGAGTAAGCGCAAAGCTGAGCATAGCTGCAACCATAAAGAGAGTGACGATGACGCGAATATTGTTAGCAGAAGATGAGCAAGCGATGCGCGAATATCTGACGCGCGCGCTCGAAAAATCAGGCTATGAAGTCGTCGCGGTTGATCGCGGCACAGAGGCTGTGCCGTTGCTCGAATCGGAACATTTCGACCTGTTACTGACCGACATTGTGATGCCCGAAATGGATGGAATCGAGCTTGCCCGCCATTGCGCCAAAGTATCACCCAAGTCCGAGGTGATGTTTATCACCGGATTTTCCGGCGTTGCGTTGCGCGCGGGCGAATCGGTTCCGCAGGCAAAGATTTTGTCGAAGCCGTTCCACTTGAAAGACTTGGTCCTAGAGGTCGAGCGGCTGTTCAACAAAGAAGCTGCAACCGGGGCGATTTGATTTTCGTTCGACTAACGTGGAAGTCGCACCAGTTTAACTGAAACAAAAATCAAAACCTTTATTCAAAGCTTGAACGGAATCAATTGCGCCGCTAGAGCGCGCGCAGAATGGGCGTATAGCTCAGCGGTAGAGCACTGCATTGACATTGCAGGGGTCGCAAGTTCAAACCTTGCTACGCCCACCATTCTCCACTTCAAGCTCACGCAATTCGGTGCGACGAATTGCTCGGTGGCATATTGTGCCAACCCTTGTGCGCACGGGTAAAGGCGCTGAGTTCTGAATAGCCCAATAGCTCAGCGATCTCGCTCATCGAGCGACGCCCTTCGAACCGGTATAGGTCGCACAGATCGCGGCGCACCTGTTCCAGCAGATCGCGGAATGGAAACCCTTCCTGCACCAGCTTGCGCCGCAAAGTGCGCTCGGTGAGGCCGAATGATGCCGCTAGCCGCTCCAGCTTTAACGGCGATTTATTCAGCTCGCTGGCGAGATACAAATAGCTGAGTCCTGCATGTTTGTGCCCTTCTAAGAGCCACGCGACAGGCTGTGCATAGGTTGCCTGCAGCATCGACTGCAAATCCGGGTTCGCATTGGGCAAAGGCAAATTTAACTGGCTATTGTCAAATTGCAGTGCGGTATATTCTGCCCCAAAAACAACGGGGCATCCCAAAAGCTCTGTATAAAGAGCTTCGGCAAAGCGCGGCTGATGCCGAAAGCGGACGATTTTAGGGGAGAGTTGCGCGGGCAGGCATGTCCGATAAAAATGCGCATAGCTTGCAGCTGAAAATTCGATGCATGCATCAAGATGGCCGTGGTCATCATCGGGTAATTTCCAAGTGAGCGATGCGGGCTTTGCGCCTAGGTCCAGATGCGCCGTCCAGACATTCTGGCGAAAGCCTTGAATATCGACCGTCGCTTGCAGCATATCGCCCACCGTGCGTGCCAGCATAGCGACATAGCCAAGATCGGAAAAACAGCCAGGCTGTGCAGCCCGCGCCAGCCGCAAACCCATAGCGGGATCAGCAAATTCGCGTTGGATCGCGGCAAAGAAGTTGATCAGCACCGCCCGCGACACACGTCCAATAGGATTGCGCAGCGGTGCATCGCTTAAGTGCAGCGCAGACAACAATCGGGGACGGCTCGCCCCCATGTTGACCGCTCCGCGCAACAGCCGGTCGACAAAATTGGCGCTGACGGTATCGGGTTGCAATCGTCCGATGCGCGGCGTCAGATTATCTGCCCAATGCGGAATAATTCTGCTCCCCTAGTTTCGCCCTTTAAGCAACCATGCCGCTGGCCAATGCGCAAGCGGCAATTGCTTGCCTGTGCTTTACGTTCACGTTAAGCACAGGCTCATGAACCTTTCTGAACTCCTGTCGCAGCTTCAACCTGGAACACAGCGTCACCGCATCACTATTCCAGCCACATGGCATCAAGGGCGCACATGCTATGGCGGATTAAGCGCGGTTCTGGCGTATCATGCAGCTAGCCTTGCAGCGGACGATTTGCCGCCTTTGCTATCGGGGCAAATCGCCTTTTCCGGCCCCTTGGCGGGCGACGTGGAAATCAGCACCAGCATCCTTCGCCGCGGCCGCAACAGCGCGTTTATCAAAAGCGAAATTTCAATCGGCGATGAGGTCGGCCTTAGCTGCACCTTTGTCTTCATGGCGCGCCGTGAAAGCCATGTCGATTACCAGGCGGTGCCGCGTCCCGAATTCCCACCGATCCCCGACGATGCCAACACCCGCAGCGGCCCGCCAGAATTTTTCACGCACAATATGGATTATCCCGAAAAGCGGCTGATCCTAGGACAAGACAAAGCGCGTCTCGCCAACTGGCACCGGCTAAAAGCGTATGAAGACGTTGATCCCGTCGCCAACCTGATCTGCATGGGCGACGCGCTGCCGCCATCGACAATGGGGCTGATGCAAAAAGAGGGGATGATTAGTTCGATCAACTGGCAGTTTAATTTGCTGACTGCGACCCCAGAAACGGAAAATGGCTGGTGGTTCCTAGAAAGCGAAACCCACCACGCAGCGCATGGCGCGAGCAGCCAGTATATGACTGTATGGAACAGCCGAGGCGAACCGATGATGACCGGGATGCAGTCAGTGGCGTTGTTTGTTTGAGGGTATTGCCGCTTTTGTTGCCCCGCGGATTTGATTGAGTTAGGCTCTGCCCCATGCACAAAGCCAGCAACCGAAAAACGAAAGCCCAACTTGCTAAAAAGCAAAAGCCCATTTGGGGCTTGGCAAAGGGCCTTTATACAGTGCCGGACAACATTGATGCGTTGAATGCAGAAATTGAGTCGTTGTTTAATACTGCTGGTCGCTGAGCTTGTTACCCCAAGCGCCTAC
>JANMGR010000133.1:0-7541 GCA_031374785.1 Sphingomonadales bacterium
ACGAGCTGACGGGCAAAGCGCGCAAGTCGCTGGCCGACCTTGTCATCGACATTGCGCGTTGGCGCGACACTGCGGCAACGCTGTCGCCGTCTGCGCTCGCCGAATTGGTGTTGGAGGATAGCGGCTATACCGCCGCACTGCAGGCAGAGCGCAGCGTGGAGGCATCGGGGCGGCTGGAGAACCTGAAAGAGCTGACCCGCGCGATGGAGGAGTATGAAACACTGGGTGACTTTCTTGAACACGTCAGCCTGGTCATGGACAATGAAAGCCGCGACAGCGCCGAAAGCGTGACGATCATGACGATCCACGCCGCCAAGGGGCTGGAGTTCCACCATGTTTTTTGCGCCGGATGGGAGGATGGCGTGTTCCCATCACAACGCGCAATGGACGAAGGTGGGCTTGCCTCGGTGGAGGAGGAACGGCGGCTGGCCTATGTCGCCATCACCCGCGCCCGCGAAAAATGCACGATCACGCACGCGGCAAACCGCCGGATCTACGGGCAATGGACCAGCAGCATCCCCAGCCGTTTCATTCTAGACCTACCAGCTGAGCATATCGAAAACGAGCAAACCATGACCGGCGGCGCAAGCATGTGGCGCGCCAACTGGAGCGAACGCGAAGACCCCTTCGCGCACCTAGCTGCCGCCAACCAAGGTCGCAGCAATGCGCGCGGGCCGGGCTGGCAAAGGGCGGCAACGAGCGGCGGGTTCAACGCTGTGCCGTCCCGCGTGGCCGAGGCGGATAAGCCAGCGGTAGGCTTTGGTGCCAAAGGCCGCACCGACCTTGCCGTCGGCATGCGCGTGTTTCACGAAAAATTCGGCTATGGCGGTCTCAAACTCGATCTCCAGCTTGTTGCCTTCGATATCCTCAATCACGCCATAGCCGAATTTTTCGTGAAACACGCGCATGCCGACGGCTAGGTCGCTGCGGCCTTTTGCGCCAAAACCGACCGCTGGTTTATCCGCCTCTGCCACGCGGGAGGGCACGGCATTAAAACCGCCGGACGTTGCCGCCCTCTGCCAGCCCGGGCCGCGCGCATTGCTGCGGCCTTGGTTAGCCGCCGCCAAATGCGCAAACGGGTCTTCGCGTTCGCTCCAATTGGCGCGCCATAGGCTTGCTCCGCCGGTCATGGTTTGCTCGTTTTCTATATGCTCGTCGGGCAGGTCCAGGATGAAGCGGCTGGGGATGCTGCTGGTCCATTGGCCGTAG
Source organism: Sphingomonadales bacterium (assembly GCA_031374785.1). Taxonomy (GTDB): domain Bacteria; phylum Pseudomonadota; class Alphaproteobacteria; order Sphingomonadales; family Sphingomonadaceae; genus Sphingorhabdus_B. The sequence continues at coordinate 1,210 of JANMGR010000133.1, forward strand.
ATGCGCCGGTTCGCCGCATGGGTGATCGTGCATTTTTCGCGGGCGCGGGTGATCGCGACATAGGCCAGACGCCGTTCTTCCTCGACGCTCGCCAGCCCGCCTTCGTCCATTGCGCGTTGAGACGGGAAGACGCCATCCTCCCATCCGGCGCAAAAAACATGCTGGAATTCCAATCCCTTGGCGGCGTGGATCGTCATGATCGTTACGCTTTCGGCGCTGTCGCGGCTTTCATTGTCCATGACGAGACTCACGTGCTCCAGGAAATCGCCGAGCGTTTCATACTCCTCCATCGCGCGGGTCAGCTCTTTCAGGTTCTCCAGCCGCCCCGATGCCTCAACGCTGCGCTCTGCCTGCAGTGCCGCAGCATAGCCGCTATCCTCCAGCACCAATTCGGCCAGCGCAGACGGCGGCAACGTCGCCGCGCTGTCGCGCCAGCGCGCAATGTCGATGACAAGGTCGGCGAGCGACTTGCGCGCTTTGCCCGTCAGTTCGTCGGTGCCGACCATTTGCGCAGCGGCCAATGACAACGGCACACGGCCTGCGCGGGCGATGCGGTGGATTTTTTCCACAGCCTTATCCCCAATGCCGCGTTTGGGCACATTGACGATCCGTTCAAAGGCAAGGTCGTCGGCGGGTTGGTTGATAATGCGCAGATAAGCAATGGCATCGCGGATTTCGGCGCGTTCGTAAAAACGGAAGCCGCCGACGATTTTGTAATTGAGGCCGATGGAGATGAAGCGATCCTCCAACTCGCGCGTTTGAAACTGCGCACGGACAAGGATGGCGATGTCGGACAGCGAGACTTGTTTATATTGCAGCGCCTCAATCTCTTCGCCGATCCGCCGCGCTTCCTCTGGCCCATCCCACACGCCGATGATGCGCACCTTTTCGCCGCCGTCGAGCTCGGTCCATAATGTTTTGCCCAGCCGCCCGCTATTGGCATCGATCAGGCCGGATGCGGCGGCCAAGATATGCGGGGTGGAGCGGTAGTTTTGTTCCAGCCTTATGGTCTTTGCGCCCGGAAAATCCTTTTCAAAGCGCAGGATATTGGCGACCTCTGCGCCGCGCCAGCTATAGATCGATTGGTCATCATCGCCCACGCAACAGATGTTTTTGCGTTGTTGCGCCAACAGCCGCAGCCACAGATATTGGACCGCGTTTGTATCCTGATATTCGTCCACCAGGATATATTTGAACTTCGCCTGATACTCGGCGAGCACGTCGCGGTGATTTTTCAGCAAGGTGAGGGCGTGCAGCAACAGGTCGCCAAAATCGCACGCATTCAACTCGCGCAATCGTGCCTGATACACAGTGTAGAGCGCCTGTCCCTTACCGTCGGCATACAGCGCGCTCTCGCCGGCATCGACCTCCGCCGGGGTCAGGCCCTTGTTCTTCCATTTGTCGATCAATCCTGCGAGCGATTTGGGCGGAAAGCGCTTGTCGTCTATGTTCGCGGCTTGCACGAGTTGTTTGAGCAAGCGAAGCTGATCGTCAGTATCAAGGATGGTGAAGTTGCTTTTCAGCCCCATCAACTCGGCATGGCGGCGCAGCATTTTGGCACCAATGCTGTGGAATGTGCCCAGCCACGGCATCCCCTCCACCGCATCGCCGATCATCCGGCCCATGCGTTCTTTCATCTCGCGCGCGGCTTTGTTGGTGAAGGTGACCGCCAGGATTTCGGAAGGCCACGCCAGCCGCTCTGCAATGATATGCGCAAGGCGCGCGGTGAGCGCAGCGGTTTTCCCCGTGCCAGCGCCCGCGAGCATCAGCACCGGCCCCTCGGTGGTCAGCACAGCTTCGCGTTGCGGCGGGTTTAGACCGTCGAGCCACGGGTAATTCGGAACAGGAGTGTTGTGAGTCACCAGCGAACGATTAGGGAACGTTGCGGAAACGCGCAAGCAGCCTTCCGTCGATAATAACAAGTCCGAATGCGATCAGCACCGCGCCGATGATTTGGCCTTGGTTGAGATGTTCGCCGAGGAAAGCGATGCCGAGGATTACCGCAAGGATTGGCATCAAGAACGCGACCAGCTGCGCGTTGGATGCTCCCGCGCGGTCAATCAAGCGGAAATAAAGTCCATAGGCAAGGGCGGTGGAAAGCAGAGCTAATGTAAGGCCCGCCAACGTCGCATCAAGGCGCGGCATATCCATTGTCCAAGGTTGATCGACCAGCAAAACAATCGGGATCATCAGCACAGCCGCCATTACCGTCTGCCCGGTTGCGACTGCCATCGGGGTCAAAGCTGTTTGTGATAGGCGGCGGCCATAAATCGCAGCGAGGCTGTAGAAAATAGTCGAGACAACACAGGCTATTTGCGCGAGCAGATTATTCGACAAACCCTTCATCGCCGCTGGCCCGACCATCACGATAATCCCAGCCATGCCGGTCAGCACACCGATAACCCGCGCGGGCGTGGCCTTTTCATCGCGGGTTAGGAAATGCGCGGTGATTACGCCCCATAACGGGGTCGTCGCGTTCAAGATTGAGGCATAGCCGCTATCGAGATATTGCTGCCCCCAAAAGAACAAAGTGAAAGGCAAAGCGCAGTTGAGCGCGCCCACAACCGCCAAAAATCCCCAAACGCGTGCGGAGGTCGGCAAGCGTTGACCCATAAACCGCATGGCAATCCACATCGGTGGCACCGCAAATGCGACGCGGATGAACACCAAAGTGATCGGCGGAAAACTGCGCAGGCCAACCTCGATTAAGAAAAACGCACCGCCCCACAAAATCGCGAGAATGCCGATCAGGAGCCAGCTATGGGCGTCAAGTTTTGGCGATGTAACCATAAAAATCCCCGTTTGCCCTGAGCCTGTCGAAGGGCTTTTTTCTTTGCGCGACATTAAGAAACAAAAAAAGGGCTTCGACAGGCTCAGCCCAAACGGATTTGAGTGGATACGTTATTCCAACTTCAACAATGTCAGCCGCGCTTTGCCGACATTGCGGGTGGTGTCGATGGTGAAGCCTTTCAGCTCTACCTCTTCTTTGCCGCTGGTCTCAAGGCTGATCCACGCGCCGGGTGCGAACCAGCCGAGGCGGTTCAGCTTATCGAGAGCAACTTGGCCTGCGCCGCTGCCATAAGGCGGGTCGAGGAGTATGACATCAAAGCCTGTTCGCGCCGGACCCAATGACAGCACCGACGACCGCCGCACATCGCATTGCGCCTTCGCGCCAAGCTTGGTGATATTGTCTTCCAATGCATTCAGTGCATCGCGGTCTTGCTCGACAAAAACACATTGCGCCGCGCCGCGTGACAACGCCTCCAGCCCCAGAGCGCCGGAGCCAGCAAACAGATCAAGCACTTTTAGGTCTTCGAAAGACCCCAAACGGCTGGTCAGCATCGAGAACAAAGTCTCGCGTGTGCGATCCGCAGTGGGGCGGGTGGTGTCGCCTTTGGGTGCAATTAAGGGGCGTGAACGCCAGATGCCGGAGATTATGCGCATCGCTGTGCCCTCTGCAGTGGGAGCGGGTTGCGCAGACTTGCAAGCATGTTTGCTAGTCGTAGCTGGGTGAGGGGTTGTGCCCCAACGATCACCCACAACCCCTCACCAACTACGCCTAAGCAGCAAGCTGCCAAGGCTTCATATCCTCTCCCACTGGAGAGGGAAGTTAAGCAAGGGAGCCTCATGCAAGCGTATTCCGGAAATTGATCAAATCCACGCGCCGCACTTCGCCGACTGCGCCGGGTTCAAGGTCGCCTAATACAAATGGGCCATAGCGTGTGCGGATCAGGCGGCTGACTTCGAGTTCAAAATGTTCAAGCACACGCCGCACTTCGCGGTTTTTGCCTTCGGTCAGCGTCATTTCTAACCAGCCGTTGCGGCCAGTGCGCCGTTCCAGATTGGCGTCGATTTTGCCGTAACGCACACCGTCGATTTCGATACCGTGGATCAGATCCTCTAGCTGCGTCTGGCTGATGTCGCCAAAAACGCGCGCGCGGTAAGTGCGCTCAACGCCGGTTGCGGGCATTTCCATCTGGCGTTTGAACTCGCCGTCGTTGGTCATCAACAGCAAGCCTTCGGTATTCAAATCCAATCGGCCAATGGGCATCAGCCTCGGTAGCTCTTTTGGCAGAATGTCATAGATCGTCTTACGCCCGCTGAAATCACGTTCCGCAGTCAAACAGCCTTCTGGCTTGTGAAACATATACAGCAAAGTCGGCGCAGGCTGCCCCACGGCTTTGCCGTCCACCGCAACACCGTGCAGCGATTTCAGCAAGGTCGCGGGAGTTTCCACAGCGACACCGTTCAGCGTAATCCGCTTATCCGCAATCATGCGCTCAATCTCTCGCCGCGATGCAACACCGGCGCGCGCGAGCAGCTTAGCAATGCGTTCCTCGCCGTCCTTGCGCTCCAACGCGCCTTTGGACGGTGCAGCATCAGGACGCGGCCTGCGCACAGGCTTCGCATCCCAGCGCAGCTTTACGGGCTTAGACGCGGGCGAGGTGCGAGCGGTGGTATTTCTGGGGGGGCGTATAGGAGTTTGGGCCATCGCCGCCCTTTGGCGCAAGCGAGCGCAAAAGTCACGCCCAAGCTGAAAAGACTAGGGCGGTTAAAGACATTGGCCATTCAGGAAAAGGACGTTAGGCAATATGTGGGAATTGAGGGAGGGATAGTATGTCAGTCGATTTAATCCGGTTTATAATCTTTATAGCCATATTGGCCGGCATCGCATTTGTCGCGCTCACGAGTGAAAAGTTTCGCCCTTATTTGCGCAAAAATCCAGCGGTTGCTTTCATGTTGGGCATTTCAAGCGGTTTTCCGCTGACGTTGCTGGTTGCCACGCTTACGTTCTGGCTCGCCAAGGTTGGGCTAGATACCGCGACTATCGGCCTCGCTGTGATGGTTGGCATTCCTTACACGATTAAGTTCCTTTGGGCGCCGTTGTTGGACAAGCTGCATCTGCCATTTTTGCATGAACGCTTTGGTCAACGTCGCAGCTGGCTGTTCCTGATCCAGGCATTGCTAGTCGTCGCGATTTGGCAACTGGGTGCAAGCGATCCAAAACCTGGCAATTTAAGCATGTTCTTCGTCTGGGCAGTGATCACGGCTTTCCTCTCGGCAACGCAAGACATCGTCATCGACGCGTATCGTATCGAGATATTGGAGGATGATGAATTCGCTCATGGCACTGCCGCCAACCAGTTCGGCTATCGCACCGGTAATTTGATTGCAGGCGCAGGCACTATCTATGTCGCATCCCAAGAAGGCCTCGGGCTTGGTTGGGGCATGGGCTATGGTTTGACGGCTTTGTGCGTTGTTCCCGCCATCATCGGTGCATTATGGGTCGGCCCCGGCAAGTTCGTTGACCGTTTTGAAAATGCCTCGGGCATGAAGGCCGGGCAATGGCTGACTGAATCCGTCGTCAATCCATTTCGTGAATTTCTGACGCGGCATGGGGCGTTTTTGATCCTTGGCTTTGTGCTCGTGTACAAGGTCGGCGACGCCATGGGGCAGGCAATGCTTAGCCCAATGATTGTGCAGCTTGGCTTTAGTGATATCGATTATATTTCGGCGAATAAGTTGTGGGGCTTTGGTGCGTTGATTGTCGGTTCGGCGCTTGGCGCGCCATTTGTGCTGTGGCTTGGTATGGGGCGAGCGTTGCTGATCTCTGGTCTGATGATGATGTTCTCGAACACCATGTTCATGCTGCTTGCGGCGACGGGTAATAACTATTGGATGATGGTTGCTGCGATTGTGACGGAAAATACCACCAGCGGTATCGGGCTAACGGTTTTTACGACCTACCTGTCGGGGCTTTCTAGCATAGCCTATACCGCGACGCAGTTTGCTCTGCTGTCATCGTTTGCAGGCGTTGGACGGACTTTTATGGCTGGGCCTGCAGGTTGGGTTGCCAAAGAAATCGGTTGGGTTGGTTTCTGGGGCTTCACAATTGTTGCCGCGATCCCGGGCATGATCCTGCTGTGGATATTGTGGAGCAAAGGATATGTTGTGCAAACTGCAAGGCAGACGGTTGCTGTTGACGAGACCAAGTTAAAGGAGCCTGTCGGCGTCTTGCGGATTTTCGGGTTCTTGCTAATCCTTGTTGGTTTGGTCGGCGTACTATTGTCCAAACAGCTGGAGGCAGAACCGATTTGGCTTTACGTGTCGCTGGCAAGTTTTGTGATTGGCATGGCGTTGGCTTGGAAGCGCAAAGCTATCGCCTAGCTAAGCCGCCGCCCCAAATCCTGAAACGCCATGCAAACGGCTTGGGCGGCGGATAATGCTCCGACGTCTTGGTCGCAGCCCATTGTCTGGCGCAACAGCAAGCTTGCTCCGCGTGGGTCGTCTAGCGATGTTGTTATCGCCTCAATCAGTCGCGCTTCGTCCAT
>JANMGR010000144.1:0-4184 GCA_031374785.1 Sphingomonadales bacterium
CCTCTGACGCCATTACGTCAGGTGGGCGCCATATGCACCGTATCCCGCCGTTTCCAACGTAACACAGGCAGGGACAGCTCCCATGGAAAGAAATTATCGCCTCAGGGATGTTCTCCTAGGTCGCGCCGGGCAGTTCCGCCAAAACCTATGTAGGCCTCTTATGCCTGATCCTCAAGGGCCTGAACGCGCTTTTCCAGTCGCTCGGCCAGTCTTTCCAGCGCCTCGGCCATTTGACTGTCATTTCCAGCACTTAACTTTGGGCTTTCTGCGGCGGCGGCAGGCTGAGCATCGTAAAGCTGATCGGCGAGCAGTAGGCTGGCGAACAGTAACTGACGGCTTTCGTTTAAGCCACCTGCGGAACCGCCTGCCTCGCGTGCTTTGGTGTCGACAAGGTTGCCGAGCGCGTTAAGCCGATCTTCCTCACCATCTTTACAAGTGACGATATATTCGCGGCCACCGATGGATAGACGAACATCAGCCATATTCAGTCCTTTACCAGCGAGAGCAGATGATCGAGATCGCCGATGGCTGCTTGTGTTTCTTGGCGTAACCGGTGGTGTCGCTGCTGCAAATCCGAAGGTTCAGATGATTGTTTCGGACTACTAAGTTCGACTGTTTCCAGCCGCCCGAGTGCGCGTTCTATGCGACCAATCGCCTGCATCATCCTGTCTTGCGGCATAATTTTGCTCCCTCGGCTGTGATTGGTAAGCAAATTTGGCGGGAATGGCAAATTGCATTGCGAAGTCAGGGGCGGATGGCTTGACGGTGGCGCTGTTGCGCCGCAAAGGACGCGCACAGCGACTCACCGTTTTGACTCCGTCCTTTCCGGGCGCAACTGCCGCACTACGACGCGGTAATAAGGAAAACTGCATGACCGTCCCCCTTCAACAGATGGCCAATGCGATCCGTGCTTTGTCGATGGATGCGGTGCAAGCGGCGAACAGCGGACACCCCGGAATGCCGATGGGGATGGCGGATGTTGCAACGGTTCTGTATTCGCAATTCCTGAAATATGATGCATCTGCGCCAAAATGGCCTGATCGTGACCGGTTTGTCCTGTCGGCGGGGCATGGCTCGATGTTGGCTTACTCGACACTGTATCTCAGCGGCTATGCCAGCCCAACGATCAACGATATCCGCAATTTCCGCCAATTGCATAGCCCGTGTGCTGGACATCCTGAGAATTTCGAACTCGAAGGCGTCGAGTCCACTACCGGTCCATTGGGGCAGGGGCTGGCAATGGCAGTCGGCATGGCACTGGCCGAGCGGCATTTGAATGCCCAGTTTGGCGACGATTTGGTTGACCACCGGACATGGGTGATCGCTGGTGACGGTTGCCTGATGGAGGGCATCAACCACGAAGCCATTGGTTTAGCAGGACATTTAGGCCTTGGCCGGATGATTGTGCTTTGGGACGATAACCAGATCACCATCGACGGTGCGACGAGCCTTTCGACCAGCGAAGATATCCCCGCGCGGTTTCGTGCAACGGGGTGGCACACCGAAAGTTGCGATGGCCATGATTTTACCGATATTGCCCGCGCACTGGCGGCGGCGGTAGCCGATGACCGGCCGTCATTGATCGCCTGTCGCACGGTGATCGGCAAAGGCGCGCCGAACAAGCAGGGCACGCACAACGTCCACGGTTCGCCGCTGGGGGCGGACGAAATCGCTGCTGTGCGGGCTGAACTGGGTTGGGACAGCGCGGCGTTTGTGGTGGCTGATGATATTCTATCCAGCTGGCGTGAAGCTGGCCAAAAAGGCGCAATTACGCGGGCTGAATGGGAAAAGCGGCTTGCTGCTGATACCAAAGGCGCTGAATTGACGGCACGGATTGCAGGCAAAGTCGATGCGACTGGCGCACTACGGGATTATTTAGAAGGTTTGATCGCCGCGCCGGTCAAGGTTGCCACACGCAAAGCATCGGAAATGGCGCTTGAGGTGCTGACGGCGGCGATCCCATCGATGGTTGGCGGCTCTGCTGATTTGACTGGTTCAAATCTTACCCAAACTAAGGCCACTAAACATCTGTCAAAAAATGATTATGCTGGTCGGTATGTCAGCTATGGCATCCGCGAGTTTGGCATGGCGTCGGCGATGAATGGCCTAGCTCTGCATGGCGGAATTATTCCTTATGGCGGCACGTTCCTCGTATTCTCCGACTATTGCCGCAACGCGATCCGGCTATCGGCAATTCAGCGTCAGCGGGTGATTTACGTCATGACACATGATAGCATCGGCCTTGGCGAAGACGGCCCAACGCATCAGCCGGTCGAGCATGTTATGTCGTTGCGGATGATTCCCAATTTGGATGTGTATCGCCCGTGCGACACCATCGAAACCGCTGAATGTTGGGCATTGGCGCTGGAAAGCGAAGACACGCCGTCATTGCTGGCGCTTTCGCGCCAAAACCTGCCGCAGCTGCGCAATGACATCAGCGAGAATTGGTCGGCAAAGGGCGCATACCGCCTGCGTGCCGCCAATGCTGCACGCCGGGTAGTGTTGATGGCAACGGGGTCAGAAGTTGAATTGGCAATCACCGTAGCCGATCGCCTAGAGGGCCACGGCATTGGTGCTGACGTTGTCTCCATGCCTTGCTGGGAACGGTTTGAGGCGCAGGATGAGGCCTATCGTGCAGACGTGGTCCCCGAAGGCCCGTTGCTCGTTTCCATCGAGGCAGGCGTGACTTTGGGTTGGGAACGCTACACTGCTGGCGGCATTCGCATCGGCATCGACAGTTTCGGCGCATCGGCCCCCGCCGATCAGCTTTATGACTATTTCGGCTTTTCGGTCGAAACCATATTGAGCAAAATTCAAATCAAATTAGGTTATTAAGCGGAGTTATTGATATGGCTACTAAAGTTGCAATCAACGGTTTTGGACGCATCGGTCGCAATATCGCGCGCGCCATTATCGAACGTCCCGACTGCGGGCTAGAACTGGTGTCGATCAACGACCTCGCCGATGCCAAGTCGAACGCATTGCTGTTTAAGCGCGATAGCGTCCATGGGGCGTTTTCTGGCTCGGTCGACGTTGATGGCAATGACCTGATTATCAACGGAAAGCGCATCCATGTCACCGCAGAACGCGATCCGGCCAACCTGCCTCATGCCGCCAACGGTATCGACATCGCCCTAGAATGCACCGGATTTTTCGCAACGCGCGAAGGCGGACAAAAGCATCTCGACGCTGGAGCGAAACGCGTCTTGATCTCGGCGCCCGGCAAAAACGTTGATCTGACAGTCGTTTATGGCGTCAATCATGAAAAACTGACGTCAGAGCATAAGATTGTCTCGAACGCATCGTGCACGACAAACTGCCTCGCGCCATTCGCCAAGGTCCTGAATGACGCCATCGGCATCGAACGCGGCCTGATGACGACAATTCACGCTTATACCAATGATCAGAAAATCCTTGACCAGATCCACGAAGATCCGCGCCGTTCGCGGGCTGCGGCGATGTCGATGATACCGACTACGACAGGCGCTGCCCGCGCGGTTGCCGAGGTTTTGCCTGAATTAAAGGGCAAGCTGGACGGTTCTGCGATCCGCGTTCCAACGCCCAATGTCTCGGTCGTCGATCTGACGTTCCAGCCATCGCGTGATACGACTAAGGAAGAAGTGAACGCGCTGTTGAAGGCTGCCGCCGAAGGCCCGCTGAAGGGCGTTTTGGCTTATTCGGACGAGCCGTTGGTTTCTATCGATTACAACCATGATGCACACAGCTCGACCATCGACAGCCTTGAAACTTCGGTAATCGATGGCAAACTCGTCCGCGTGCTCAGCTGGTATGATAATGAATGGGGCTTTTCCAACCGCATGGTCGATACCGCCGGCGTCATGGGCGGATTGCTGTAAGAAGGACTGGCGTCATGGCATTCCGCACTCTCGACGATCTGGGCGACGTCAAACGCAAGCGCGTACTGGTACGCGTGGACCTTAATGTGCCGATGGCGGAGGCGCGGGTCACTGATCTGACGCGCATCCATGCCTTGGCACCAACCGTGTTGGAATTGTCCGCTAAGGGTGCAAAGGTTTTGTTATTGGCGCACTTTGGTCGTCCAAATGGCGCGAAGCATAGCGAAATGTCGGTGTCGATGACGCTGGATGCTTTGCAAGAAGTGCTGGACCGCGAAGTCATGTTTGTGCCGGAGATTTTCGGTGAAGTCGTGACGCAATCTGTCG